>CALLZN010000106.1 GCA_937858895.1 uncultured bacterium
CGTCTCGTCGAGGATCTGAACCTCATGTCCGCCGTGCCGCTCAGCGTCGAAGTCGGCGGCAGCGGCGCGATGCGTGGTCGGGTGCTCAGTCTCACGCTCGCGTCTCCGATGCTCGCGAAGGGAGCACACCTCTTCTTCCGCTCGGGGCCCCATGGCCTCCTCGACTACCGCCTCAGTCCCGTCGAGATCCCGGCCGACCCGCTGGGTTACTTCATGCCGCATCTCGGACGCAGCCTCGCCGTCCGTCCGGCGCCGAGTTCGGCGAGTGAGGCTCGCGGGATCGAAGAGCGTTTCGCTGACGCGCGCCCGCTCGCCGCGGCGACTCTGCTCGAGGATCTCGCTCTGCCCTTCGAGGTCGAGGGGGCGCTCCGGTGGGGAGAGGGTGGACTCTTCTTCCCGAGCCTCGGTTGGGAGGAGCAGAACTCGCTCGGCGCCCTCGATCCACCAGCCACGACGCGAGAGTTGCGGGTCGGGAAGCCGGCCGAAATCGCGACCGGCGTCGAGCGAGACTTGCCCGCGGACACTTGGGACTTCGACAGCGTGGACATCGCTTCTGGGCGCCGGGTCTTCATCGTGCTCCCGCAGCACGGGGTCTTGCGTGTGCGGGTTGCTGGGCACTGCAACATTGCGGGCGAACTCATCTTCCTGGTCCAAGCTCCAGGCCTGCGTCCAGCGCGCAGTGCCGCGTCGTTGGACGCGACTGCGCTCTGGCAGAGTGTCGAAGGTCGGGTCGAAGTCGAGGTCGCTGGCCTAGTACGCCTAGGTGGCCGCGTCCGCGTCGAGCCCGAGGGCGTTGGTTTGGCCGGCCTGCTGACGGTGCGCGATGCGCGCGGACTCGGCATCGAGCGCTTGGCACTCCAAGTCGTCGAGCGTGGCGACGTCGCCAACCCCAGCGTCGGCGCGCGGCCTCTGCTACCAGGCCGTTGGTGCGCCATGAGTCCGTGGTACGTCTTGCCGGGCCCGCGGACCTTTGCTGGCATCTCTGAGGCCGGTGACGCCGAGTGCGTCTTCGACGTCTTCGTCCAGGGCCGTTCGGCGTTGCCGGGAGCCGAGCTGAGCCCTTGGCTACACATCGAAGGTCTGTCTGGCATCGGCGACATCGAAGCCCTGCGCTTCGTGGTCGCCGCGCGCGGAAGCGGTGACGGCGCGAGAGTGCTGAGCAGCCTGCGCATCCGCTGACGCACGCATCGACCGCATTCTCGTCGCGTGCGCCACTTCCTTGCCTCGCGTGGACCGCGCTTCTACAGTTCTGCGCTGGGGTTGCATGGGCGGGGGGGGCAGGCGCTTCCGGAGGCACGAGTCTCGAGCCGAGGGGCTCAGGGGAGGGAGAACGACGACAGACATGCTCTTGGCCGTCCTTAGCTTCGCCTTCGGCCTCATCGTAGGCTCCTTCCTGAATGTCGTGATCCATCGCGTGCCGCGGCGGACCTTCTTCGGGGGTGGGCGACGTTCTCACTGCCCCGGCTGCGGCGCGGCGATCGCTTGGCACGACAACGTGCCCGTGATCAGCTGGGTCGTCTTGCGCGGACGCGCTCGTTGCTGCGCGTCGCGCATCTCAGCGCGCTACCCGTTTGTGGAAGCCTTGACGGGTGTTGCCTTCGCGCTCGCGAGCCTTGGTCGCGAACCCGTCACAGCCGACGGTATCGATACGGTCCAAGTCGGCCTGCTCCTCGTCGACTTCTTCTTGTTGGCGATGATGATCGCCTGTTCGGCCATCGACATCGAGCACCGCATCCTTCCCGATGTCCTCAATTTCTTTGGCATCGCGGTCGGCTTCGTCGTCGCCTTCTTGCTTCCGCAGCTCCACGCAGGTCGTTGGATCGAGAAGCTCGCACCCGAGCTCGCGCTCGAGCCGCTGGCCGTCCTCGACGCCTTCGCGGGCTGCCTCGTCGGCGCGGGCGTCCTCTACGCCATCGCCTACTTGGGAAAGCTCGCTTACAAGACCGAGGCCATGGGGCTCGGCGATGTCAAGTTCATGGCCTTCACGGGCACCTTCATCGGGCCCGATGGCGTCCTGCTCGCCTTGTTGATCGCCTGCCTCTTGGGTGCCGTGATCGGCATCGTGGCGACGCTGCGGACAGGCGACCCCTTGATCCCCTTCGGTCCCTTCCTCGCGGTCGGAGTACTCGTCGCCCACTTCGCTGGTGGTCGTGCGCTCCCTTGGGTCTTCGAGGAGTGGCCGCGCTTCTTCGCGGAGAGTCCTTGGGGCAAGGTCGTGCTCTTCTCGGTCACGGGGCTGAGCCTCGTGGCACTCCTTTGGTTGCGGCGGCGCAGGCGCGCTTCGTGAGCTGCTCACCGGCGGTCGGTCGCATTTCGTTTCTTTGTCTCTCGTCAAACCCTGTAAGAGGTCGCCTTTGATGAACATCCACCGACTCTTGATTTTGTCCGCCGCGGCCTCGCTCCTCGGTCTCGGCTCGTGCACGGCTCGCTACCAAGACATGATCCGCGATCGCGACGAGACGATTCGCGACCTCGAGGGGCGCTTGTCGTCGACGCGCGACGAGAATCAGAAGCTCAAGCGTGAGATCGAAGGTCGCGAGAGCGACTTGATCGCGGCGAAGAGCCAGCTGCGCGCCATGCCCGCGTCATCGACCAAGAACGACGACGAGCTCGAGAGCGTCAAGCGTGCCCTCAAGAGCAGCGGCATCGGCGACGAAGAAGTCAGCGCCCGCATGCGTCGCGGCAAGCTCTCGCTCGGCATCGCGAATCAGGTGACCTTCTCGCCGGGCAGCACCGACTTGTCGAAGTCGGGCAAGGCCGTGCTCGACCGCCTGGCGTCGCTGCTCCAGTCGCGCTTCGCGGGCAAGAGCATCTGGGTCGAAGGGCACACCGACTCGGACCCGATTCAGAAGACGAAGGGCAAGTACCGCAGCAATCGGCACCTCTCTTCCGAGCGCGCCGACGCAGTCGCGACCTACCTGGTTTCGCGAGGCATCCCCTCGGACCACGTGGTCATCGTCGGCCATGGCCCGAATGACCCGGTTGATCGTAACCGCAAGGACAGCAACCGGCGCGTCGAGATCGTGGTCTCGGACTCGAACGACTGAGAAGCCCGGGCCATCAGCCCCGATCCTGCGTGGCGCTTTGACACCTCGCTGTCTACGCTTTTCTTTCCCTTCACGAAAACGAAGCTAGGAGAAGCGTCGCATGCACAAGGTCGAAGACATTCGCAATCTCGCGATCCTCGGGTCGGGGCACTCGGGGAAGACCGCCCTCCTCGATGCGCTCGCCTTCGCGACCAAGGTCGCTGCGCGACACGGTAAGTCGACGGACGGCACGAGCATCAGTGACTCGGAGCCCGAAGAGCGAGAACGCGACCACACGTTGACGTCGCACATCTTCCACTTCCCGCACAGCAGCCGCGTGCTCCACGTGATCGACACGGCCGGGCATGCGGACTTCATCGCCGACTCGGTCGGCTCGCTGCGCGCAGTCGAGACCGCGATCCTGGTCGTCGATGCGGCGCATGGCGTGACCTTCAACACGCGCCGACTCTGGTCGGAGGCCGAGCGTGCGGGTTCGGCGCGCATGATCGTCTTGACGAAGAGCGACCACGAGAACATCGACCTCGACGCCGTGCTCGCCGACATCCGCAAGAGCTTCGGCGACAAGGTCGTGCCGATCACCTTCGCCAACGGCTCGGGCAGTCAATGCACGGGCCTCATCAATATCCGCACGGACAGCGGCGACCAGGTCGATGAGTGGCGCGCCTTGCTCGACGAGCGGGTCGCCGAGTCCAACGACGAATTGATGGAGCGCTTCTTCGAGGAAGGCTTGAAGCCCGAAGACCTCAAGAAGCACCTGCCGACTGCCATGGCCAAGGGTACGGTCGTGCCGCTGCTCGCGGTCAACCCGCCGTCGATGCTCGGCGTGGCGCCCTTGCTCGATTTCATCGCTGACTACTGCCCATCGCCAAAGGACGCGGGTGGGCGGCCGGCATCGGTCGACGACGACCCGACTGAGTATCCGCTGACGGTCACGCCGGACGCTGACGGACCCTTCTGTGGCCTCGTCTTCAAGATCGTCTCCGACCCCTTCGTCGGCAAGATGAGCCACATCCGTGTCCTGCGTGGAACCTTGCCCGCAGACGGGACCTTCACGATCGTGCGCACCGGCGAAAAGGTGAAGCTGCACGGGCTCCTCAAGATGCAGGGCGCAGACACGGTCAACATCGACGCGGCGATCCCCGGTGACTTGATCGCGATCGCGAAGATCGAGCACTTGCAGCTCAGCGACACGATCACGGCCGACAATGCCAAGCTGCACCTGCGTCCCTTCCGCTACCCGACGCCGATGGTCGCGGTCGCGCTCGAGCCCAAGTCACGCAACGACGAGCAGAAGATTGGCCCCTCGCTCGAGAAACTGGCGGCCGAAGATCCGACCTTGCACGTCGGCCGCGACGTGAACACCGGTGAACTCGTCGTCGAAGGTCTCTCGCAGCTCCACCTCGACGTGGTCTTTGCGAAGCTCAAGCGGCGCTACAAGGTCGAAGTGACGACCCACGAGCCGAGCGTGCCTTACCGCGAGACCATCATGGCGGGGTCGGAAGGCCATCACCGTCACAAGAAGCAGTCCGGTGGCAAGGGGCAGTTCGGCGAGGTCTTCTTGCGCGTGAAGGCGCGCGAGCGCGGCGCTGGCTTCGAGTTCGTCGATGGCGTCGTCGGTGGTCGCATCCCGCGGCAGTTCATCCCCGAAGTCGAGAAGGGCGTCGTCGCGCAGATGAAGGCCGGTCCGCTCTCGGGCTGTCCCGTCGTCGACGTCCAGGTTGAGCTGCATGACGGCAAGTTCCACGACGTCGACTCGGACGCGCTGAGCTTCCAACTCGCGGGCGGGCGCGCCTTCCTCGATGCCTTCGAGAAGTCCAAGCCGATCATCCTGGAGCCGATGATGAAGCTCGAGATCCGCGTGCCCTCGCGCTTCGTCGGTGACATCTCGAGCAGCCTCTCGAGCCACCGGGCGCGCATGACCGGCATGGACGCCGACGGCGACGACCAGATCGTCCACTGCACCATGCCGCTCAAGGAAGCCCGTGGCTACCAGACGCAGCTTCGTTCGATCACGGCTGGGGAGGGGAGCTTCACGATGGAATACTCGCACTACGACCCGGTCCCCCCCAACATCCAACAGGAGATCGTCGCGGCGCGCGCTCGCGACAAGGAAGCCGGGCACCACCACTGAGCGATCGGCGCTACACAAGAAAGGTGGTGACCTTCGCCCGACGACCACCCAAATCGCGAGCGAAGGCCACCGGCGCTGATCAGCGCGTTTCAATACTCACGAAGCCACCGCGATGTCTCGCTGAGCGTCGTCGCGAGCGTCGGCGCGACGCCCCAGCAGGTGGTCCTCGGTGCGCGCTTGCAGGCCCTTACTGCCGACATGCCGGCTGGGCAGCAAGCCGATTTCCGCCTCTACGGATATCCTCCGAGCTCGGGGGGGCAGCCCTTCGCCATCTTGCTGTCGGAGTCGGCGGGCAACTTCATCCTGGATCCCTTCGCGATACGGATCGACTTGGAGATCGACGCCGTCCTGGTTTTGGGGCTGAGCGTCCCAGGGCTCTTCGGCGTCCTCGACGCGGCCGGTGAGGGCCGCAGCACGGGGCTGACGGTGCCGATCGAAATGAGGGGGCGGCGCTTCTTCGTCGCAGGCGTGGGCCTCGATTCGCGCGGCGCTGCTTACCCAACGGATGCCATCGCGGTCCGGGTGCGCTGATCCCCTAATCCTGGCGATGGCCTTTCGTCGATAGAGGCCTCCGGACTGTCTCGCACGCGTGAGAGCCGCGCGTCGACCGTCCGTTGAGGCAACGATGGTATCGATGGAAGAACTACTGAACCTCCTGGTTCAGCGCGGCGGATCGGACCTTCATATTTCGGTGGGGTCGCCGCCGAAGATCCGCATCGACGGCAAGCTCTATGACACGGAACACGAGGTCCTCTCGCCCGAGGTTGCTCAAAAGCTCGTCTACAGTGTCCTGACCGCCGATCAGATCGCCAAGTTCGAGAAAGAGTATGAGCTCGACTTCTCGTTTGGTGCTGCGGGCCTGGGGCGATTTCGAACCAACGCGTTCCTACAGCGCGGCACGATCGCGTCCGTGCTGCGCATCATCCCGTTCGAGACTTACGACTTCGAGCAGCTCGGCTTGCCGGTCAAAGTCTGCGAGCAGATCTGCTCGCTCGCGCGCGGCCTCGTCCTCGTGACGGGCTCGACGGGTTCTGGTAAGTCGACGACGCTCGCCTCGCTCGTCGACTACATCAATCGCACACGGCAGGGACACATTGTTACGGTCGAGGACCCGATCGAGTTCTTGCACCGCAACATCAACTGCCTCGTCAACCAGCGAGAAGTCGGGGCCGATACCCATGCCTTCGGCAAGGCGCTGCGCTCCGTTCTGCGCCAGGACCCCGACATCGTCCTCGTCGGCGAGCTTCGCGACCTCGAGACGATCGAGGCCGCGCTGACCTTGGCCGAGACCGGACACTTGACCTTCGCGACGCTCCACACTTCGGACTGTGTGCAGACGATCAACCGCGTCGTCGACGTCTTCCCTGCCCACCAGCAACAGCAGATTCGCACTCAGTTGAGCTTCACGCTCAACGCCGTCATCTGCCAGCAGTTGCTGCCGAAGGCCGCTGGGCGGGGTCGTGCCCTCGCCGCCGAGATCCTCATCGCCAACCCTGCGATCCGGGCGCTCATTCGCGACGACAAGGTCCACCAGATCTACTCGATCATCCAGACGAATGCCCAGCTCGGCATGAAGACGATGGCGCAGTCGCTCGTCGAGCTCTACAGGCAGAACTTGATCAACTACGACGACGCCATCGCGGTCTGCTCGGACCGCAGTGAGTTCCAGCGTCTCGCCCACGTCTGAGAACCAAGGGGCAAGGGATGGCATCGTTCGACAAGAAGCTCAGCTCGATCCTCGTCAAGGCGGGTTGCGTCACGAAAGAGCAGAGTGAGGAGTATCTTGCGCAGGCGCAGGCAGCCGGCAAGAAGCTCTCTGTCATCCTGGTAGAGAAGCAAGCCCTCACGCAGGACGTCTTGCTCGGTGTCATCGCGACCGAGGCCAACTTGGCGCCGGTCGACCTCAACAAGGTCAAGGTCGCGCCCGAGGTGTCGCAGATCCTGCCGGAGGAGGTCGCGACGTCTTATGGGGTCGTGCCGCTCGACAAGATCGGGGACTTCTTGACCGTCGCGGTCGTCAACCCCTTCGACGTCCTCAAGCTCGACGATATTCGCATCATCACGGGCTGTGAGTTGCGAACCGTCGTCGCCCTCGAAGCCCAAGTCGAAGCCGTCCTCGCCGAGCTCTACAAGTCGGTCGAAGGCCGCGTCGACGAGATGCTTGGTGGCTTCGACGAAGACAACGTCGAGCTCTCCGAGAACAAGCAGGAGAACGACGGCGCCGAGATGGACTTGACCGCCGTCTCCGACGGCGCGGCGCCAGTCGTGAAGATGATCAACAAAATCATCTTCGACGCCGTGACCGCGAAGGCGTCCGATATTCACATCGAACCCTTCGAGCACAAGGTGCTGGTCCGCTTCCGCAAGGATGGCTCGTTGATCAAGGTCTTCGAGCCACCCAAGCGCCTACAAAACAGCATGGTCTCGCGCCTCAAGATCATGTCCAAGCTCGACATCGCCGAGAAGCGCAAGCCGCAAGACGGCAAGTTCCAGATGAAGCTTGGCAAGCAGAAGATCGACTTCCGCGTGTCGACGCTACCCGTCGTCTGGGGCGAGAAGGTCGTGTTGCGTATCCTCGATTCGAGCAACTTGGCGCTCGACATCAAGGACCTAGGCTTCGAGTCGAAGTGTATGGAGGACTACCTCTGGGCTTGTGCGCAGCCTTACGGGAAGATCCTCGTCACGGGACCCACCGGTTCTGGAAAGTCGACGACGTTGTATTCGGCGATCAAGCACATCAGCTCGCCCGACATCAACATCGTGACCGTCGAGGACCCTGTCGAGTACACGATGGAAGGCATCAACCAGGTGCCGATCAGTAATGCGCGAGGATTGACCTTCGCCGCGGCGCTGCGCTCGATCTTGCGTCAGGACCCCGACGTCATTCTGCTCGGTGAAATCCGTGACAAGGAGACGATCGAGATCGCGACGAAGGCCGCTCTCACTGGGCACTTGGTCTTGTCAACTCTTCACACCAATGACGCGCCGTCGACGATCACCCGCATGATCGACATGGGACTCGATCCCTTCATGGTCGCGAGTTCGGTCTTGGTCATCGCCGCGCAACGACTCGCCAAACGCATCTGCAAGACTTGCCGTGAACCGATCGAAGTGCCGATCGAGCGCCTCATCGAGCTCGGTCTTCCCAAGGTGGATATCGACGCCCACGAGGGCGACAAGACCTTCTACAGAGCCGTAGGCTGCAGCAAGTGCGCCAACGGCTACAAGGGGCGCTTCGCGTTGCTCGAGACGCTGCGCATGACGGATTCGGTCAAACGCATGATCATCGCTGGCGAGTCGGTCATGGAGCTCAAGAAGTTCGCGGTCGAAGAAGAGGGCATGATCACCTTGCGCCGAGCCGGCTTGCGCAACGCGATGCGCGGCGTCACGAGCATCGAAGAAGTGCTGCGCTGCTCGATGGCCGACTGATATCGAAGTCGACCTGCGCGCGCTCGCTGCGGCCGTCCTGCCTTTGCGATGAAGTTCGACCACCCTTCTCGCCGATAGGTCCCGACGAAGTAGGTCCCCGTACGCACTTGGCGACAGCGGGGTGAAGGACCGCCCTCGTAGAGGGCATCGCATCGCGGGAACGAGACCATGTCGACACAGTTTCGCTACCTTGCCAAGGACCCGAGCGGCAAGACAGTGACCGGCACGATGAGCGCCGGTTCTGAGGGGCAAGTCGCACAAGAGCTGCGCAAGAAGAATCTGACGCCCGTCAGCATCCAGACCGGCGGCAAGAGTGCTTCCAAGGAAGATCGCAAGACGCGAGGTTGGGAGAAGGCCAAGCCCAAGGCATCGCTCGCCGAGCTCGTGCTCTTCACGCGCCAGCTCTCGACGATGTTGTCGGCTGGTATTCCGATGCTCGAGGCACTCGAGATCCTCGCTGACCAAGCCGAGACCGCGAACTTCAAACGAGCGCTCAAGGGCGTCGTCGATGACGTGCGCACGGGCGGTGACCTCTCTGCGGCTTGCGAGAAGTATCCAAAGTGCTTCTCGGACATTTATGTGAGCATGCTGCGTGCTGGTGAAGTCTCGGGCCAGATCGACACCATCCTCGAGCGCCTCGCGGAGTACGTCGAAGGCGCGCAACACCTCAAGCAAGAGATCAAGTCCGCGATGACCTATCCGGTCGTCTCGCTCTTCCTCGTGTTCGGGATCGCGGCCTTCTTGATGATCGGCATCGTGCCGCAGTTCAAGCCGGTCTTCGAGAGCCTCGAAGTCGACTTGCCAGCGCTCACGACCTTCGTCATGGACACGGCGTTCTTCTGCAAGGACAACTGGTACTTGCTCGGCGCTGGTGGGGTCGCGCTCTTCTTTGCCCTCGTTTCTTTCAAGAAGACCGAGAAGGGCGCCTACATGGTCGACAGCTTGACGCTGCGGGCGCCGATCTTCGGTCCGCTCTTCAAGAAGGTCGCGCTCGCGCGCTTCTCGCGTACGTTCGCGACCCTCGTCAAGTCGGGCGTGCCGATCCTCGCGGCGATGGAGATCGTCGCGCAAACCGCCGGCAACCGCGTGCTCTCCGAGGTCATCGACCGCGCCAAGATGAGCGT
>CALLZN010000107.1 GCA_937858895.1 uncultured bacterium
AGTTGGCACCCGCGGGACAGTTGGCACCCGCGGGACAGTTGGCACCCGCGGGACATGCAGTTCGCACTGACCACGGGATCCGACCATGCACCAGGCAATCTTCGGCCTTTTGGCAATCGCTGTTGCATCCGCAGCGACCCGCGCCGTAGCGCAAGAGTTCACGTTTCATGTCTACGTTGACCCGATCTATGGTCAAGACGATCGTGCTCGGAATCAAAACCCGCACCCGAGAAGCACGGATCCAATGAACCCGATCGGTACGGGCCTGCCGCTTCAGACGCACCCCTCGGCGTCGGCGAGTATTCCGGGCTACCTTCAAGAAGCGCCCTACTCTTTTCGCACCGTGACAGGCGCGCTGGCCTGGCTCAACGCGTTCCCGGCAACGCCGGTTACGAATCGGCGCTTGCCCTGGACCTATCCCGAGTCGGAGCGCAGCATTCAGTACGTCGTCATTCACTGCCTGCCCGGCCTCTATGGGCCGAACGACAATGGACCCGGCGAGGTCGATCCTGCATCCGGGCTAGTATTCAACGGCGAGACGTTTCCGATTGTGCTGCCCGAGCGCGTTGGCATTCAGGGCACATCGGCACTCGATACGATCTTTGATGCGCGTCGGCTCCCAGATACGACAGTCTTTCAAGTAGGATACTTCAACCCCGATCACGGACACGAATTCGAGTACACATTCATCGACTCGATCACGATTCGCGGCGCTCGCGGCGGGCTGATGCCACGCAGCGGCGTTGGCGTGCTCATTCAGCTCGAAACCCCGGTTCGCATGTCTATCAGCAATTGCTTCATCACAGACAACGTAGTTGGCGTCGCTGTCCTGCAAGACGACCCAGACTTCATTCACGAGCCGATCCTTTGCAATAACACCTTCGCATGGAATCAAGTCGGTCTGTACAATGCCGAACCTGGCGCGATTCCGGTAACGGGCACGAATGTTTTGCGCGTGATCAATAACATATTTGATACGTCGCTTCCGACTACGGCGGATAGCGCTCACGTTACACCTGTATCGGCATTCGAAGGTGTAGACGTCGTGGATCGCCTCGTGACGCAGCGGGGGCTAACGATTTTTGTACCAGCGCCGGACTTCAACGTGTTCGAAGTCGTTGCTGGCCAGTTCACACGGACGAATCGAGGGGATCTCCCCGGTGCAGTGCTATATTCGTGGCCCCGAACCGCGACGCGAAACGGTCCCGGAGCTCAAGCGTACTCGCCCCGCTATCGCCTCGAGCAGATTACACAGGCACCTACAACGGCTGTAGGCCGAAGCCCGAATCGACAAGTGCTGTACATCCAAGACGTTTTCCGCGTCGATCCAGGTCTTCCGACGATCTGCACGCACGACTTTAGGCTTGCACCGACGGCTCGTAGTGGAGGTGGCAACGGAACACCGATTCAGAATCCTCTCATTGACCTCGGAATCGACTTCGGTTTCGACGCCAGTGGCAACACGCTTCATGCTCTCGTTCCCGGCATCATCTTCGCCAATGGCTTGGCGATCACTCAATCGCCAGGCTTGCCTTTCGCGGCAGACTTGCCAGCGTATATCAATGCATGGGATTTCGATTGCGATGGATTCGGTAATCGTCGCGTCAGTCGCCATAGATTCGGACCTGCGACGTCCATTGGTCGTGCTGACATCGGCGCGGATGAGTGCCACAACGTCACAGTGTCTGGCTATGTCGATAGCACGCGCATTTTTTCGCGCGCTCATGCGGCCGTCGCTTCGAATACCGGAGGAATCGGAACGCGAGATAGTGTCTATCTCTTCCATGTTAACGGCGCCGTAGCCGGTAACGTATACGAAAGGCCGCAGTTCAACTTCAGCGCCGACATCGTCGACAACTCTACGCACAACCGTCTTGTCAGTTTGGGGAGTTCTGGGATCGAGTGGTACAATCAGGCCACGGCTGGCGTTGCTGGTAGGCCGCCGCATCCATACGGTGGCGGCACTGGAGGTGGCGCCGGAAATTATACGGACGGCCAGTTCGACGATCGAAGCCAAAGTCTGAGCAACGTGAGATGGGCCGCAACCAGGACAGCTGGGCTACCATTTTTCATGCGTAACCTCATGTGTGATTTTGCTCCTCACACGCTGCATGACACTGTCCCAAGTAGCAATCTGAACCAATGGCCGATGTGGTGGGGCGAGCATTTTTGGCTGAGCCCAGCGGTTCTTTACAAGCCATATTTCGGATACGAAGACATCTTCAAGTCCAACCCATATTTTATCTCGTCACCGCTCCCCGTCGCGTTGTTTTACGACAACCCGATGCTCTATCACCAGAGCGGAGCCGGGCTGGCTGACAAGAGAACGCAGGCTGGTCATGTGCATCCACCGGCAACTGTGTTGCAGAACATGCTGGTTCCAGCGACAAATCAAATGCTGATGCAGAATAGCCTTCACCCGATTCTGCTCTGGGAGTGGGGCAGTGCCACGTTCTTGTACACCATTAATTCCTACGGTCGGTCTGCGAATCCGGACCCGATTCCGTACGTGACCCCGTGGCACGGGATCCGCGTCAACCTAGAGAGGCTGGTCCCAGATGACGGCTACTGGGGCAATCAAGACAACAACCTACAGACGTTTCTCGCTGTCCAAGGGGATGGCGCTGCTCCAACCTTGCTCGCGCCGAACAGTGCTGAGCAGCGTAGCCGATTAGCGACGGATGCACGCTACGCCTACCCGAGGCCGGCGGACTATCGCAAGCAGATCCAAGACGTGCTCAAGGAGCGCCGCTAACGATGCGCCGCTGTGTTTATATTGCCCTTTTGTCGGTATGCGCCGCGGCGACAGCCGTAGCGCATGCTCAGAACCTCGTGCCACTGTCTCGACATGAGCTGCCGAACAACGGTCGAGCCTCTTTCAGCGTGTTCGTCGGCGATCTCAATGGAGACTCGTTGCCGGACATCGTGAGCGGCAGCTACCAGTGCCCTCAGCTCGAACAAGTATTCTTTAACCGCGGCAATGCAACCTTTGCCAATGAAACAGCTTTTGCGCTAGGGTCCCGCTACGCGCCGGCGGCCTGCGACACGAGCACGATCGTCGGTGGAGATTTCGATGGCGACGGCGACACTGACTTGTTCTTCGGGCGTCACTCGGCGAAGCACAGCTTGCTGCTCAATGACGGCAAAGGCCGCTTCACCGATGTGACAATGACGAATCTGATCGAGGGAGGGCCATTCACTGCCTATTGTGGTGAAGCTGCAGATGTGAACGGAGACGGTATCACCGATGTTGTCCTCGGAGCATTCCGTCCGTCGGGCGGCGGCAGCATTGCTCTCTTCATCAGTGATGGCAAAGGATCGCTGTCCAGTATGCAGAACTTGCAACGAGTGCCGTTCTTCGCGGACTCGATCTTTGAGTTCGACATTGCGGATTTCGACAGCGATGGATCCGCGGACATCATCGCATCAGGATTGACGCGTCGGGCAGTGCTGCTCATGAACAATGGGCTTGGGTACTTTACGAATGATTCTGCCAGGCTTCAGTTTATGGATTTTGAATGGGTCCTGTGCACGGGGGTTTTAGACGCGGATGGTGACGGCGACGTTGATTTGTTTGTCGGCGGTCAGTTCGTGAAGGACGGAAAGCGGGTACCCGACGTGCGTTTGTTCTGGAATGATGGAGCGGCAAACTTCAAGCCGGCTCGAGGCGGTGTTCTCCCCAAGTCTACGCATGACTATGCGTTCGATGTATTGCCTTGCGATCTAGATAGAGATGGTCTGCAAGATCTATTCATTTTGAGCCACTCGAACAATGTGAGGCAGGGCGACTGTCGTGTATGGATGAATACGGGTCTGGGGAGCTGGATCGATGATACCGCCAGGTATTTGGATCTGCTGATTCCAGAAACTTGGCATCCGAACAGTCCGCTCGTCGACCTTGATGGTGACGGCGATTTGGACTTGGTGTGCGCAGTTGGCGCCGTTCTGGCCAATACTTACTACAAGTCGGTCGAAGTTCGACTGAATCTTGACCACCAACTCTATGCTCCCGTCGCCGCCACCGTTGGCGCGCCGTGGCCGGTAAGCGTGTTTGGCGCGCCTGGCGAGATCGCGGTCCTCTTCGTGTCCGCTGCGGGATCGTCTCGCATTCCGCTGACCAAGATCGGAGATCTTTGGCTGGACTTGGCGACGACAGTGCTTCTGCCTGGTGTGGTTCCGCTGCCCGCTGGGTCAGGTAGCTACCTCGGTACGATCCCAGCGAACTCGAGCTTGCGTGGCATCGACTTCCGTACTCAAGCCGTCTACTTCGACCCGCGCGCAGCCAACGTGACACTCTCGAACTACGTCGACGAAAAGATCAAGTAGGAGCTACTACTGATGCCATTCAAGCTGCGACGAGCCTCGATTCTCGTGCTTCTTACAACTGCGACGATAGCAAGTGCGCAGGATCGAGGCAGGCCCCGAGCGTCAACGCGTGGCGGCAAGCCTAGTCTTCACGCCTGGTCGCCGCGACGAGCCGTGAAGCCGTTTCCGTACGGGGCGGCGAATCGATCTGTGATTTCGAGTGGCGGTGCTAGCGCCATAGCTCGATCGTCACATCCACATGCGTGGCAGAAAACGCGCGCGCTGACCAGCTTGGTCGTCGAGCATGAGCTCAATGACTCTGTGGGATTCGCTCAACACTTGGGAACGCTGCCGCCCAGCGCACTTCGTTGCTCCGGGTACTTAGGGGCCTACAGGGAATCTGATGTGTATGCCTTCGTGGCGCCAAGTGACGGCGCAGTCACGTTGACGATGCAGAATCAGATACAGCCGAGTCTTCCGCCGGGCGAGTTCATTCTTTTGAACGAACGGGGATCGACCTTTCTCTTCAGCCAAGTCGTGGGCACGGGGCAGGCCACGTCGACCGTCGCAATTCCGGCGGGACTCTATTATCTTGTTGCTGCCGTAGCCTGGACGACAATAGCCCCCGGTCCCTACTTCCTTGACTTGCAGTTCCAGGCCCAGTCGATCCCCTCGCTGCCTCTCACGGGTACGCAGACACACACGCTCAGTCCGTCACCGACACTCCTGCGTGTCCAGCTTCCGAGCGCTGGTCGCTTCCGCTTGACGATGCGCGGTGGCACGCTCGACAGTCACGTGCGCCTCTACTCCGCGCGTCTTGGCCCGATTCTCGATGTTGACGATGCGTCGACTTCCAGCGCTCTCGATGCGGGCCTCAATGCTCTCCTGCCAGCCGGGACCTACTATCTCGACTGTGCGACCTTCCGCAACTCTGGGCCGGTCACCTTCACGACGCAGTTCACAGCACAACCGGTCACGACGCTCGCTTGCAATGCGACGCTCACCGCAACGATCCCGGGCGGACAAGAAGATCTCGATACGTATCGCATCACACTCAGCGGCTCCCAGGATCTGCAGGTCGCGCTCACTCCCCATGGCACGTTGAGCCCGATCGGGGACCCCTACCTCCAGATCTTCGACCGTGAGATGAGCCTCGTCATGGCCGCCGACGATGACCATGGCTTGGTGTCGTCGTTCTTCGGCGGTACGCTGCCGGCCGGCACCTACTACGTCACATCGAGCGGCTACTGGGGCAGAGGCGACTACGCGCTGAGCTTGACCTGCGGACAGCCGGTAACGACGCAGGTGGCGCTCGGCACCTCGGTGCGTGGCACGATCTCCACGCCTGATGGCTACGCCAGCTACGTCGTCGACGTGCAGTCGCCCATCGGAGCTGAAGTACATGTCATCGAGGCGACGCTTCCCGACGCGCAGCTCGCGATCCTCGATGCCGCGACCGGACTCCTCGTTGGTTACAGCGACGACGCGTTGATCAGTTCTGCGGGCGCTCAGGTGGATGCAAGGCTTGTCACCGGTCGGTATCACGCGATCGTGCGCGAATACTTGGGGCGCACCGGTAGCTATGACCTGGTGATCCGTGCGCCTCTGTTCCGTGATGCGAAGACGTCACGCCTGCGCGGTCTCGCGCGAGATCGTGAGTTCGCGCTCCTCGTCGTGTCGACCGCGACGATCCCGGGTGTGCCGATCGCTCCGTTCGGAGGCTTCCTCGAAGTCGACCCGACGCAAGGTTTCGTCGCACTCGCGCTCGCCGTACCGACGGACGGCTTGGTGGACTACGGCTTCGTTTTTCCACCCAATACGGGTGCCGCGCTTCAGGCTCTCCATCTCGATCCGACGACGCTGGGCGGCGCGTTCACGAACGTGCTGCGCTAGCCGGGTGCGCGCGCCTTGCTGCGTAGCTCGTCGAGCACGAGCAGCGCGCGGATCGGCGTGAGACCTTCGAGGTCGAGCCTGCGGAGCTCTTCGCGCAGTTCGTTCGCGACCGCGTCCTCGCGTGGCCCAAAGAGGTCGAGCTGGCGCGGTCGCTTGCGTTCTTCGCTGCCGAGCGGGATGGCGAGCGCCTTGGCTTCGAAAGAATCGAGGATGGCACGCGCGCGCTCGAGGATGCGATGCGGCAGCCCAGCAAGCCGCGCGACGTGCAAGCCGTACGACTTGTCCGTGCCGCCCTCCTCGATGCGGTGCAAGAAGACGATCTCGTCGTTCCACTCCTTGACCGCGACGTGCGCGTTGTGGATGCCGGCGAAGCGTTCGGCGAGCGCCGTCAACTCGTGGTAGTGCGTCGCGAAGAGGGCGCGGCAGCCAAGCTCTTCGTGCAAGCCCTCGCAGATCGCCCACGCGAGGCTCAGGCCATCGTGCGTACTCGTGCCACGACCGACCTCGTCCAAGATGACGAGCGAACGCTCGGTCGCGTTGTGCAGGATGTTCGCCGTCTCGGTCATCTCGACCATGAAGGTCGATGCGCCGCGACCGATGTCGTCGGCTGCGCCGACGCGCGTGAAGAGCCGGTCGACGAGGCCGATCTTGGCCTCGCGCGCCGGCACGAAGCTGCCGATCTGCGCCAGCAGCACGTTGAGCGCGACTTGGCGAATGTAGGTCGACTTACCAGCCATGTTCGGACCCGTGAGGACGATGAGGCTGCGCTGGGGCGGGTCGAGGACCGTGTCGTTGGGCACGAAGGGTTCGGCGTCGCTCTTGGCTTCGATGACCGGGTGGCGGGCGTCGATGAGGCGGAGCTCGCGGCTAAGGTCGACCTCGGGGCAGCACCAGCCGCGGCGCACGGCTTGGTCGGCCAAGGCCGCCGCGACGTCGATCTCCGCGACCGCGCGCGCCGAATCGAGGATGCGCGCGACATGCGTCGCG
This sequence comes from uncultured bacterium, assembly GCA_937858895.1. Classification (GTDB taxonomy): domain Bacteria; phylum Planctomycetota; class UBA1135; order UBA1135; genus JACKHW01. Next base: position 7,186 of record CALLZN010000107.1, read on the forward strand.
AGCTCATCGCGCAGCGCACAGAAGAGCTCGTACTCGCGCGCCTTCGCGACTTCGTCACTGCGCAGGACCTTACGTTCGAAGTCCGCGAGCTCGGGCGTCACATAACGCTCGGCGTTCTTGACCGTCTGCTTGCGTACGTAGTGGCTCGGCAGCGCCGAAGTGTCAGCGTTGCGCGGAATCTCGACGTAGTAGCCGAAGACGCGGGTGTATCCCCCCCGCAAGGGCGGGATGCCAGCGCGCCCGGCCTCCGCCGCCCCCAAGCGCGCCATCCATCCCTTGCCCTCCTTGCCGATGGCGCGCAGCTCGTCGAGTTCGGCGTCGAAGCCCTCGCGGATGAGGCCGCCTTCGCGCAGCGGAATCGGCGGGTCGTCGCCGATGGTCTCGGCGATGCGCGCCGCGAGGTCCTCGAGGCCGTCGAAGTCATCGTGAATGCGCGCGAAGAGACGCGAGTCGACGTCCTGGATCGCCGCGCGCAGCACTGGCAGTCGCGCAAACGAAAAGCGCAAGGCCACGAGGTCACGCGCGTGCGCGCGACCGCAGCCGAGCCGCGCCGACAGTCGCTCGAGGTCTTGCACCGAGGCCAGGGCTTCACGCAAGCCGGCGCGCAGGCGACCGTCCTCGACGCAGGCGCGCACGGCGCCCTGGGCATCTTGGATGGTCTCGAGGTCGACGAAGGGCGTCAGCACGCGGTCGCGCAAGAGTCGCGCTCCCATCGGCGTGCACGTGCGGTCGAGCACGTGGAGCAACGTACCCTCCCTGCTTCCTTCTCGCCGTGTTCGCACCAGCGCTAGGCTCTGACGCCTCGCGCGATCGAGGGTCATGCGCGTGCCGCGCTCGTAGAGCTCGAGCCGCCTGATGTGCGGAAGCGCGTGCTTCTGCGTGTCGATCACATAGCGAATCAGCGCGCCGGCCGCGCCGACCGCTGCGGCATGCGCTGCGGGGTCGATGCCGAAGCCATCGAGGCCCTTGGTTCCGAAGAAGCGCGCAAGCTCCTTCTCGGCCTCGCCTGGGTGAAAGTCGAAGCCAGGGCACTTGCGCAAAGTGCCCTGGAAGCCACCCATCTGCGTGTCGCTGTCCTCCGGCACGAGCAGCTCGGCCGGGTCGATGCGCGCGAGCTCTTCTTCGGAGCGCGCGGCCTCCACGTCGGCGATCTGGAAGAGGCCCGTCGACAGCTCGAGCCAAGCGAAGCCGGCGCGACCACGCAGCACGCAAGTCGCGGCCAAGTAGTTCGGTGCGTCGTGGTCGAGGACCTCCTCTTCGGTGATGGTGCCGGCAGTGACGATGCGGACGACCTGGCGCTCGACGAGGCCCTTGGCTTCTTTTGGGTCTTGGGTCTGCTCGCAAACGGCGACGCGCTGCCCTGCGCGGATGAGCTTGACGAGGTAGCCCTCTGCTGCCCGCACCGGCACGCCGGCCATCGGGATCGCCTCGGGGCCCTTGCCGCGCGCCGTCAAGGTGATGCCGAGGATGCGCGACGCAGTCTTCGCGTCGTCCCCGAACATCTCATAGAAGTCGCCCATGCGATAGAAGAGGATCGCGTCCTTGTGCTCGCGCTTGATCGCGAGGTACTGGGCGCGCATGGGGGTCTCACCGCGCGCTTCGCTTCGCTCGGCGGTGGCTCTCTCTTCGCTCCGCTCGGCAGTGGCGCTCTCTTCGCTGCGCTCGGCAGTGGCGCTCTCGGCCTGCGTGCTACCCGTTTGTGGCGGCTTCCCCATGGGCAGAATCGTACGAGGCGCGGCCAGGCGAGTCGAGGCTGGGCAGGTCGAGCCTCAGGCGCTCGTGCGCCGCAAGCGCGCGACGATGCGGGGCAGCTCGTCGACCAAGGCATCGACGTCGTCGTCGCTGTTGAAGCGCCCGAACGAGATGCGAAGCGCGCCGCCGGCGAGCGCGGTCACGACGCCCATCGCACGGTGGACGTGGCTACCCGCGTGCTCTCGGTGCTCGGAAGCGCAGGCGCTGCCGGTCGAGACGAGGATGCCGCGCGCTTCGAGTTCCTCGCGCACGAGGGAGCCGCGCACGCGGCGCAAGCCCAAGGGGAGAAGGTGGGGCAAGCGAGTCTCACTGTCGCCCAAGATCTCGATGTCGTCGATGGCGGCGAAGAGCTCGCGCTCCGCGCGGTCGCGCAGGGCGCGCACGCGGCCTGTCTCTTCGGCTTGGCGCGAGATCCAGTTCTCGGCGGCGAGCGCGAAGGCCCGTGCGCTCACGGCGTCCTCGGTGCCGCTGCGCAGGCCCAACTCCTGGCCGCCACCCGTGCAGACGGCCACCGGTTGGCGCACGGGGCCGAGCGCCAGCGCCCCGCAGCCCTTCGGACCGTGGATCTTGTGCGCCGCGATGGTGATCGAATCGGCGTCGAAGCGGTCGAGGTCGACCGTGATCTTGGCGAAGCTCTGCACCGCGTCGACGTGCACGTGCGCAAGAGGGGCGTGCTGCCGAAGGACCGCGATCATCGCTTCGACCGGCGCGAGGGTGCCGTTCTCGTTGTTGCCGTGCAAGATCGAAGCGAAGGCGAGGCGGTCGCCATGGCTCTGCACGAGCTGTGGGA
>CALLZN010000108.1 GCA_937858895.1 uncultured bacterium
AGACAGCTAGGATGTTGGCTTAGAAGCAGCCATCATTTAAAAAGTGCGTAATAGCTTACTAGCCGAGTGCCCTCGCGCCGAAAATTAACGGGACTCAAGCATGGAACCGAAGCCCCGGGTTGTAAGCCAATGATGGCTTACAGCGGTAGGAGAGCGTTCTACGTTGAGAGAAGGGAGATCGGAAGAACTCCTGGACGACGCAGAAGTGATCATGCAGGGATGAGTAGCGAGAAAGGAAGTGAGAAGCTTCCTCGCCGAAAGCCTAAGGATTCCTGGGGAAGGCAATTCCGCCCAGGGTTAGTCGGACCCTAAGGCGAGGCCGAAAGGCGTAGTCGATGGACAACAGGTTAATATTCCTGTACCACTTGATTCGCGTTATCACCGATGGGGGGACGGCGTTTAGAAGGTCTTCCGGCCGTTAGTCGTGCCGGTACAAGCTCAGGGGTGGCTGGTTGGCAAATCCGCCAGCATAATCTCCTGAGTTACGTCGAGCGATTTTTCGCGAAGCGACTGGAAGAACGTCCAAGAAAAGCCTCTAGGGAGTTGATCAAGTGTCCGTACCAAAACTGACACAGGTTGGCGAGATGAATATTCTAAGGCGCTCGAGAGACCCATCGTTAAGGAACTCGGCAAATTAATCGCGTAACTTCGGGATAAGCGATACCATCTGGGGTTAGGTTATCCAAAGCTCCGGGTGGTCACAGTGAAGTGGTGGGGGCGACTGTTTACTAAAAACACAGGACTCTGCTAAGTCGCAAGACGCCGTATAGAGTCTGACGCCTGCCCGCTGTTGGAACGTTAAGGTAAGGGGTTATCCTTCGGGAGAAGCTCTGAACCGAAGCGCCAATGAAGGGCGGCCCTAACTATGAGGGTCCTAAGGTAGCGAAATTCCTTGTCGGGTAAGTTCCGACCCGCACGAATGGCGTAACGACTCCCACACTGTCTCAACGATGGACTCGGCGAAATTGAAGTTGTGGTGCAGATACCACATTCCCGCGGCAAGACGGAAAGACCCCGTGAACCTTTACTATATCCTAGTATTGGGTTTAGGCATGATATGTGTAGCATAGGTGGGAGGCTGTGATGCAGGGACGCAAGTCTCTGTTGAGCCGCAAGTGAAATACCACTCTTATCATGTTTGAATCCTAACCTGTCACCGTGAATCCGGGATGGGAACAGTGCTAGGTGGGTAGTTTGGCTGGGGCGGTCTCCTCCAAAAAGGTAACGGAGGAGTGCAATGGTACTCTCAGCGCGGTCGGCAACCGCGCGTCGAGCGCAAAGGTATAAGAGTGCTTAACTGCGAGACCCATCAGTCGAGCAGATACGAAAGTAGGTCTTAGTGATCCGGCGGATTCCACGTGGAAGGGCCGTCGCTTATCAGATAAAAGGTACTCCGGGGATAACAGGCTGATCTCCCCCAAGAGCCCATATCGACGGGGAGGTTTGGCACCTCGATGTCGGCTCATCGCATCCTGGGGCTGAAGGCGGTCCCAAGGGTTGGTCTGTTCGCCCATTAAAGCGGTACGTGAGCTGGGTTTAGACCGTCGTGAGACAGGTCGGTCCCTATCTGTCGTGGGTGTAGAAGAGTTGAGGAGATCTGCTCTTAGTACGAGAGGATTAGAGTGGACGTACCTCTGGTGTTCCTGTTGTCGCGCTAGCGGCAGCGCAGGGTAGCTAAGTACGGATCGGATAAGCGCTGAAGGCATCTAAGTGCGAAGCCGGCTCCAAAACGAACTCTTCCTTGAGACACCTCAGAGACTATGAGGTTGATAGGCCGGAGGTGTAAGCACGGCAACGTGTTCAGCTGACCGGTACTAACCAGTCGATCGGCTTGACCTCCTTTTCTTCTCATCTTGCTTCTCGAAGCAAGGTCGTAAGAAAAGGACATTCCGGTTCGAGATTAGGTTTCGACTTGCATTCACCATATTCGCCGCTCCTGTGGCGAGGTGCACACGCTAGGCGTGCTTCCACCTTTCCTCAGTTGCGGGGTAAAACGAATTTCCCGGTGCCCATATCCAGTTGGAAACACCCGTTCCCATTCCGACCACGGTCGTTAAGCAGCTGGAGCCGATGATAGTGCTAATGTGCGAAAGTAGGTCAGTGCCGGGTTCAACCGAGCCAGGTTCTCCTCGTGAGAGCCTGGCTTTTTTTTTGCTCGCAACTTTGCTGACTTGCATTCTCGATTGTGAGACGCGAGTGGAGATCGCAGAGCTTCTGGCAACGATCTCAGGAGATGCTTCGCGCCTGGCTTGATTGCATCGCGAATTGGCCGACACTCGATGCTTGCCTGGAGGGCATGGTTTGCGCCGCATCCGCATCCGCATCCGTTGACTGACCACTAGCAGGTCCTTTTACCAGGAGCCAGATCATGTCCGTGACTCAAGCCGTGCTCGGTCTCGCCGCTGTCGCCTTTCTGATCTATCTCGTGATTCCGACTCGACGCAAGGATGCTCGAGGGAGGGACGACGGCATGGGTCCCGATGAAGGAAGTCGGCGATCGGGGTCACGTGGTGCGCCAGGTGAGCTCGGCCTCGGCACTGGGATTACAGGCGGCTCGATCGATGACGCTGCTGCAGCTCGGTATGCTCTGAGTCGAACGCCAAAGGACCCGAACTCGAGTGACGACCGTGACAATGGCACAGCCATTGGCATGTCGTCTCAGATGGACCTCTGAGCCCCAAAGCCGCGACCAGATCGCGTCATTCTTCTTTAGCGTCGTGGGCCTCTGGGAACTGGCAAGAGCTTCGACCCTTGAGGCCAAGCTGCCTGCGCTAGCCCGCCTGCCTCCCGTGGTGCAGGCTTCCTAGGCCTCGATCCGTGCTCTCGATCCGCAGCCGGATGCCGGACGCGGCTTATCGGACTTGGCGGATGACGCCGACCACGACTCCACGGATCTGCACGCGATCCCGGATCAGTGGTGGGTACTTGGGGTTGGCTGGCTGCAGCCGAAAGTGGCGTTCTTCGCGGTAGAAGCGTTTGAGCGTCGCTTCGTTGTCATCGATGATCGCTACGACCGTCTCGCCGTTGCGAGCGTGTTCGCGACGTTCTACGACAACATAGTCACCGTCGAGGATGTGGTCGTCGATCATCGAGTCGCCCCGTACTTCGAGCAGGTAGTGATTCGGACCGTGGGGGATGAGGTCGCTGATCTCGATCAACTCGCGGTCTTCAATGGCCTCGATGGGGCGCCCGGCGGCAATCTTGCCGAGTAGTGGAAGTGCGCCTGAACTCGAGGCCTCTGCTTCCGGAGAGTCGGGGTCATGAAGGACCTGGATTCCTCGGGCTCGCGCACGAAGGCGGAAGATCGCTCCCTTCTTTTCGAGGTGGCCGAGGTGTTCGTGGACAGTGATCTTCGACACGCCGAAGTGTGCAGCGATCTCGTCAAGGGTCGGCGCGAGCGCATGCTCACGTCGATAGTCCCGTATGAAACGGAGGACTTGCAGTTGTTTGCCGGTCAAGAGCATCGGAATCCACTCGGAATGAAGGGAAGCTGGCCGGAGGCGCGAGCGCTACGTTGAGGCGACTCACGACGAAGAAGATGAGTCGAGTAGGCGGTCGGAACTCGGCAAGGCAGCATGCCTGCGCCCTGCGAGCTCCAACGGCCGGGAAGTCCGACGGCAGGTTCCGACGCTGTTCTTTCGGAACTGGTTCCGTTGCACGGGAACCCTCGTGCCGCCCAGGACCACAGACCCGAGTTCGAAACCGCTTTTCTACGGCGGAATGACAGTGTCGCCGGGGAGGGTAAGGCGACAATGAGATCCGGCGCATACTTGCGACGGTCGAACTCGGGTCGGGTCGGAATTGGGCGGAAATAAGAGAGAGAGACCCTCAGCCTGGGAATGCCGCCACGATTCGCACTCACGTTGCGAGGCAGGCAAGGCTGAGGAAGAGGACGACCAGTGCGACGATGCTCAGGCTTTCGGCGACTCGGAGAAGCAAGTCGGTCCGTGGCATCAGGGTAGTCACTTGCGCTTCAGCGATGTCGTCAGCTCTGGTCGCAGCGCGCAAGCTTCTGGTTGGCGGCGATTGCTCGCAGCGACCCTGTTGCGGTCCGGCGAGGGTGATCTCTTATGGTCGGCGCCAGTCGAACGACATGCTGCTGCCGAGCGGGGTGGTGAGCCAGCGCCCGACACAGCTCTCCGCGCGACGAGCCTGTCGCCACGCGCGACCGCTGGGGCCACCGTCTGAGGTTGAAAGAGCCAGAGTTGGCGAGCGTGCAACCCAGGACCTCTTCTCGAGCATCCGTTGCGCAGAGAGTTCGGCTTTTGAGCATTGGCCATCGGAATCCTCATTCCACGAAAGGCATTTGTTCGGATGGCAGATGTTAGGTAGATCGATCGGGGCCGCAAGCGCAAAGTTCGGTCTTTTTAAGGGCAGCCCGCGGCAGCGCGACGGCCCCTGACTTTTCGAGATCGATCGGCGACGGCCTTGGCGTGAGAATGGGGGCATGGCCGCAGTTCTCGACCCTCTTCTCGTTCGTCCTGAGCCGCGCGGACCCCGCTACCTCCTTGGCTTCTCACCACGTAAGTTGCCCATCCTCCGTTGGCCCGTCCTCGTGATCGGCGGTGGGGCCGCAGGAGGGGCCGCCGCGCTGAGTTCGGCGGCGAGCGGCGTCGAGACGCTCGTCCTCGAGAAGGGGCCTTCGCGCCAGTCCAACACCTGGTGGGCACAGGGGGGCGTTGCCGCGGCGATTGCCGAGGTTGACAGCGCCCGCCTTCACGCGGAAGACACCCTCACCGTCGGCTGTGGCCTCTCCGAGCCAAGCGTCGTCGAGCACATCACGCGCCGCGGCCCCGATGCCATCGCTTGGCTCGAGAGCCTCGGGCTCATTTTTGACCAGAAGACTGCCCGTTCGGGCGCTGGCCGACGTGAGCTCTCGCGCGAAGGCGGCCATAGCATGTCCCGCGTCCTGAGCGCCGGCGGTGATGCCACGGGCCGCGCGATCCAGGAGTGCCTCGACGCCGCGATGGCGAGTGCGCCTGAGATCACGCTGCGCCGTGATCTCAGGGCCGTCGACCTTCTCGTGGCTGAAGGACGCTGCATCGGCGTGCTCGCGCTGCAGCAAGGAAGCGGGGAGCTCGTCGCGGTGCTCGCCGGAAGCACGATTCTCGCGACGGGCGCCGTTGGTCAGCTCTTTCGCGAGACGACCAACCCCACCTTCGCGACCGGCGATGGGCTGGCGATGGCGTACCGCGCCGGGGCTAGCCTTCGCGATCTCGAGTTCGTGCAGTTCCACCCGACGACGCTCTACATCGCAGGTGCGTCGCGAGTCCTCGTTTCCGAGGCGGTGCGCGGTGCGGGCGCTGGCCTCGTCGATCGCAGCGGTCGTCCAGTGATGGATGGCGTGCACGACCAGGGCGACCTCGCGCCGCGCGACGTCGTCTCGCGCGCGATCCTTGCCCGTATGGTCGAGACCGGAGCTACACACGTTTATCTCGACGCGAGCCGCGTCCCGGATGTGAAGGCGCGGTTTCCGCAGATTGCCCGCATGTGCAGCGCCTTCGACATCGAGATCGATCGTGACCGCATCCCAGTGCGACCAGGAGCACACTACATGGTCGGCGGCGTCGCGACCGACCTCGCGGCACGCACGTCGATCCCGGGTCTCTTCGCCTGCGGCGAAGTCGCCGCGGTCGGTCTCCATGGCGCCAACCGCCTGGCCTCGAACTCCTTGCTCGAAGCCATCGTCATGGGCCTCGACGCCGGCACGGTTGGCGCGAGCGAAGCACGACGACCTTCGACGGCCAACTTCGAGAGTCTCGCCGAGGACCCTGCATTGACCTTCGATAGCCCCGAGGCCATCGAGAATGCACCGCGCATCCACCTCGACGACATGCTCTACTCTCTCAAGAGCCTCATGTGGCGCCAGGTCGGCCTCGTCCGGGACGCGGCAGCCCTCCACGATGCCATCGAGAGCATCGAGTTCTGGCAACGCGTGATCGTGAAGCGCCGGCAAGCCGAAGCGGACTACCTCGATCTCGCTAACATGTTGCTCGTCGGTCGACTCGTCGCGATCGCGGCCCGGACGCGGGTCGAAAGTCGTGGGACGCACTTTCGTTCGGACCACCCGGCGGCGAGCGACGCGTGGCTCCGCCACGTCATCATGGAGAGGCCTGAGGGGCCGAATGCATGAGCAAGAAGAAGAACAGCGAAGCCGAGGATGACGACTTCGATCTCGAAGGCGAAGACGACGAAGTTCAAGACAAGCGACAGGTCGATGAAGCGCCCTTCACCTTCGGCAAGGACGACAACGCTCGCGCGGTGCTCTTCCTCGTAACGACGCGCGGTGACGATGACGTCGAAGAGCGCTTCGACGAACTCGCTGGTCTCTGCAGCACCGCCGGCATCGAGGCCGTCGCGACCCTGCACCAGCCGCGCGAACACCCGACTCCTTCGCACTATCTCGGCAAGGGCAAGACCGAGGAGCTCGGAGCGCTCCTCAAAGAAGTCGACGCCCGCGTCGCCGTCTGCGACGTCGAGCTGTCGCCCGTCCAGGGGCGCAACCTCGAGAAGGCCCTCGGCGTGCGCGTCCTCGATCGGAGCGAACTCATCCTGTCGATCTTCGCGTCGCGAGCGCGGTCCAAGCAGGCTCGCCTCCAAGTCGAGCTCGCTCAGCGCCAATACCAACTACCGCGGCTGCGTCGTCTCTGGACCCACCTCGACCGCGAACGAGGCGGCACTGGCGCGCTCGGTGGCATGGGGGAGAAGCAGATCGACGTCGACCGCCGCTTGCTGCTCGATCGCATCACGGCCCTACGTCGTCGCCTCGACGAAATCGAAGAGCGCAAGCAGCGAGAGATCCGCGCGCGCAAGAACGAGTTCCTCGTCTCGCTGGTCGGCTACACCAACGCCGGCAAGTCGACGCTGATGAACCGCCGTGGCCGCCGCCCCCCCCGGGGAACCCAAAACCACCACCCCCCCCCCCGACGCGGGCGTCCGAAAAGAAAACCGCCTCTTCTCGACTCTCGACACGCGCACGCGTCGTTGGGAACTCGGCGACGGACGCCATGTGCTGCTATCCGACACCGTTGGCTTCATCCGCGACATCCCGCACAAGCTCGTTCGGAGCTTCCACGCCACGCTGGCCGAAGCCCTCGAGGCCGACCTGTTGCTGGTCGTCGTCGACGCCTCGGATCCGGCTTGCGAGGAACGTCTCGCGACCGTGAACCGCGTGCTCGACGAGATCGGGGCGACGGGTAAGGACACGCTGACGGTCTTCAACAAGATCGACGCGGTCGAGGATCGCGGTGACGTTGCCTTGCTCCGCGGGGCCGTGCGCGAGAGCATTGCCGTGTCCGCGCGCAGCGGCGAGGGCATCGACGCGTTGTTGACGACCGTGCGTCAACGGCTCGACGCGTCGAGTCGCGAAGTCACGCTCGTTGTGCCACATGAACTCGCCGCTTTGCACCAGGCGATTCGCGAGCAAGTCACGATCTTGTCGATCGATTGGCAAGACGACGCCGCGCACTTCCGGGTCCTCGCAGCGCCAGCGATCCTCGAGCACCTCATCGCGAAGGGGGTGCGCGTCGTCGACGAAGCCGCGAGTTCGGCAGAGTAGCTCGCTGCTCCGGCCGGGCAGAAGCGGGGATCAGCGCGGTGGCAGCCGCAGGCGCGGATGGTCGCCGCCGATCTCGAGCTGAAGCGTATCGGGACCGACGGCCTTGCGCTCGCGCGCCCGCGCCATCGTGTCCTTCGTCAACACGTGCTGGAGGAGCAGCGCGCCCGCGAAGGCGAGCGCGAGGATCAGCAGCGGCAAGACCACGCGCGCGCGCATGCGATCCTCAGGCTCAGGCGGGCGTCGTAGCCGGCTCGTTCGCGTCCAGCTTCTTCGCCGCCCCGCCCTCGAAGAGGTCCTTCTCGTCGGTCAACGCGAGGACGATCGGATTCGCGATCCAGATCGACGAGTAGGTGCCGACGACGATGCCCATGATCATCGAGAACGCGAAGCCCTCGAGGACGCTTCCCGCGCCGTAGTTGAAGATGAAGAGCGCGAGCACGACGAGGATGGTCGTGCCCGACGTCAGCACCGTGCGCGACAGAGTCTGGTTGACTGATTTGTCGATCAGCTCCTCGAAGGACTCCTTCGTGCCGAGCTTCTCGCGCAGTTCCAGGTTCTCGCGGATGCGGTCGAAGACGACGATCGTGTCGTTCAGCGAGTAGCCGATGATCGTCAAGAAGGCCGCGATCATCGACAGATCGAGCTCGGCGTGAATGAGCCCGATCGCATTGAGAACGGTCACGATACCGAGCGTGATCGAGACGTCGTGGATGAGCGCGACGCAGGCCGCGATACCGTATTTGAAGTCGTGGAAGCGTACTCGGATGTAGAGCACGATGATCACGAGCGAGAGGATGATCGCGCCGATTGCGGCGTTGCGTAGGTCGCCGACCGCGCGTGCGCCGATCAAGGACGTCTCCGGGAAGGCGCTCGAGAGTTGCAGGGTCTTGCCGTTCACGGCGACGAGCGGTTCCTCGCCGCCGAGCCACGTGGCCATGCGGGTCGGGAGGCTCTTGATGTACTTCGCCTTGGCGAGTTGCTCGTCCTCGTTGGCTACCTGCCACGGCTCGTCGTTGAAGGCGACGAAGATGTCCTTGGCGTTGGCGAGGTCGCCCTTCTTTTCGCCGCCGACGAAGGCTGCAACGTCGAAGACCTTTGGCAGCATCTTCTCGAGCCTGCTCTTGATCGTCGCGACGTCGACCTCGCTCGAGGCGTGGAGGACGAGCTCGGTCGTCGCAACGCTGTCGTCGCTGTAGGTCTTGACTTCACCGATCGGCTCGTTCGCGAGGACGCTCGCGAGTTGGTCACGAGCCTTGTCGATGATCTCGGGGTTGAAGGTGCGCCCTTCCTTGCGGGCGAGGCGCTGCGCCGCGGCGAACTCTTCGCGTTGTTCGGGCGAGAGCTTGAGTTTGACGAGGAAGCGCTGCGACTTGCCTTCGCCGAGGTCGTCGAGGGTCGTGATCTGCAGCTCGCGCTCGACGTAGAACGGATCCTTTTCGAGCGCCGACTTGAGCTGGGCCTGCGTCATCGGCTCGCGCAGCGCAACCTGGAAGGCCGCACCGCCGGTGAAGTCGAGGCCGTATTTGTCGTTGTTGGGCACCAAGAAGAAGCCCGTGAGGCAGGCAACGACGGCCACGACGCTCAACACTGCCGCCGGCTTGCGTAGCGACAAGAGGCGCAAGTGCGGCCGCTTGAAGAGCTGGGCCATCTTGAGCTCGGTCAAGGTCCCCTTCGCGATGATCCAGTGGAAGAAGAGGCGCCCGCAGTAGACCGCTGCAAAGACCGACGAGACGATGCCGAACATCAAGGTCACGGCGAAGCCACGGATCGGCCCGATCCCCACGCTGTAGAGGATGAGACCCGTCAAGAAGGTCGTGATGTTGGCGTCGAAGATCGTCGACATCGCCTTCTCGAAGCCAGCCTCGATCGCCCGGTGCAGGTCCTTGCCCTTCTGGAACTCCTCGCGGATGCGCTCGAAGATCAGGATGTTGGCGTCGACGGCCATACCGACCGTGAGCACGATGCCCGCGAGGCCAGGCAGGGTCAGCGTCGCCTGGATCGCCGCCATGATGCCGAAGACGAGGCCGACGTTGATCAGCAGGGCCGCGATCGCAATCACGCCTGCCAGTCGGTAGTACATCAGCATGAAGACGACGATCAGCACGCTACCGACCAGCATCGACAATGTGCCCTTCTCGATCGCGATGTCGCCGAGCGTCGGGCCGATCGTCGCTGAGCTCTCTCGCTCGGGCACGATTGCGAGCGAGCCGGTCTTGAGCACGAGGATGAGCTCGCCGACTTCCTTGGATGAGAAGCCGCCCGAGATCTGCCCACGACCGGGGATGCGGTCGTTGAAGACAGGGTCGATGCGAACGAAGCCGTTGAGCATGATCGCGTGGGCCTTGCCGATGTACTTCTCGGACTGGTCCGCGTACTCGGTCGCCCGCGTCGCCTTGATCTCGTAACCGATCGCCGGCTCGCCCATTTCACCTTGGGTTTCGACGAGGCCCTTCGCGTCGAGGTCGTCACCGGTGAAGTAGACCTCGTGCATGTTGATTGGCACGAAGCGCGGGTCGGTCGCCTTGCCGCCCTGGGGGTGGGCGTTCTGCGAGCCGTCGTAGAGCCAGTCGCCGGCGTTGACCACGTAGGCGCCAGCCGCGCGTTCGGTCAAGAAGGTCGCTTGTTCAGCCGTCGCCTTGCGGCGGAACATCGGCCGCCACTCGAGGAACTTGGACTTGGGACCCTTGCCACTCTCACGGTCGAGGTTGAACTTGCGGATGGCCTGCACGGCGTCGCGCGCGATCGCCTCCTGCGACTCGGGCAACTTGAGCCACTCGTCGAGGCGGCGCTTCTCTTCGGTCAGGTCGAACTTATCGTCGCTCGGCAGCGCCGGATCGTCGTTGTTGCCGCGCCCCTCGTAGTCCTCGTAGGCGACCATGCGCATCTCGAGCGAGCCGAGGTTTTCGATGCGTCGCTGGATGTCGATCGTATCGCTGTCGTTACCGCCCGGCAGTTCGATCAGGATGCGGTTACCCGAGACCGTGATCGACGGGTCCTTGATCCCTTGCGGGTCGATGCGGTCGTTGATGACGAGCGCCATCTCCTCGAGGATCTCGGCTTCGGGTTTTGCCGGGTCGACGCTGCCGTCGGCCTTGGCTGCCTCGACATCGACCGAGTAAACGAGGCGTGTTCCGCCCTGAAGGTCGAGGCCGAGCTTGATGCCGCGCGTCGCGAGGAAGAAGACGCCGATGCCGACCAAGATCAGGATCAGCAGTAGGCGACGCCAAGAGTTCTCGATCATGGGGATATCGATCCGTGAGGTCCCTTAGGTCTCGGTCGTCACGCCCTCGAGGGCACGACGACCGTGCGGGGATCGGCTGGGGGAAGCTGCGAGCGGCTCAGGAGGCTTCGGCCGACGGCGCGTCGCCTTTGTCTGCCGGTCCGTTGTCATAGGTCTTGCCGAAGATCTGCTTGATGCGTGTCGCCTTGCCGACACGCGTGCGCAGGTAGTAGAGCTTGGCGCGACGCACCTTGCCCATGCTCGTGACATTGATCTCGGCGAGCTTCGGCGAGTGGAGCGGGAAGGTTCGCTCGACCCCCTCACCGGCGACGATGCGGCGCACCTTCATCGTGCGGCGGATGCCGCTTCCGCGGACCGCGATCACGGTGCCTTGGAAGTACTGGATGCGCTCCTTGTTGCCTTCCCGGATCTGGTAGCCCACGCGGACCGTGTCGCCGACCGAGAAGCGCGGGATATCCCGCTTCATTTGCTCGTTCTCGAGCTTGCGAATGACGTCCATCGTTGTCCTTACCTCTTGTTCTCGTTGTCCGGGTTTGTCTCTGTTTCGGCCGCCGCGGCGCTTTCCTCGAGGGGGCCTCGAGGCGAGCCGCGCGGGCCGCTGGTTCTAGTTACGTTGCTGGGTGCTGCGTCGATCGTCCGCCCCGAAGCGCGCGCGCGCCGTGATTCGTTCGCGCTGCTCGCGCCTCCAGCGCTCGACCGCGCCGTGGTCACCGCTCAACAGGACGTCGGGAACGGCCATGTCGCGAAAGACTCGTGGGCGGGTGTAGTGCGGATGATCGAGGAGCCCGTCGGCACCGAAGGAGTCCTGCACGGCAGACTCCTCGTGGCCGAGAACACCCGGAAGCAAGCGAAGCGTAGCTTCGAGGATCGCCAGCGCCGGAAGCTCACCCCCGCTCAACACGAAGTCTCCAAGCGACACTTCGTCCCACTGCAGGCCGAGGCGGATGCGCTCATCGAAGCCCTCGTAGCGGCCACAGCAGAGCAAGATGTGCTCATGTCCGGTCAACTCACGCGCGAGGGCCTGGTCGAAGCGCCGCCCCCGAGGGGTCAGCAAAATCCGGTGGGCGGGGCCGAAGCTCCGTTCCACCTCTTCCACAGCATCAAAGATCGGTTCGGGCCTCAGCACCATGCCGGGACCGCCGCCGAAGGGGCGGTCGTCGACCGTGTTGTGCGCGTTTTGAGCATGATCCCGATAGTTCACGAGGTGGAACCGCACCCGACCCATCCTCTGCGCGATGCCGAGGATGCTTTCGTCGAGATAGGGGCGGATCGCCTCGGGGAACAGCGTCAGAACCGTGCACAACATGCGCTGCTGCACCGAAAAGAAGGCGACACAGGCTAGGGAGGGGCAAGGCCAGCGTCAAGACCGGAGCAAGGCCGCTCCAGAAGGTGCGGCTGCGGCCGGCTGGCCGGGATCTCGCGACCCAGAAATCCATGGTGCTGGGCCCCTGGTCGGCAGTACCTTGCCACGGTGTTCACCGGATTGATCGAAGAACTCGGCCGGGTCGTCGCGCTCCGGCGCAGCGACGGTGGCCTCGACCTCACGGTCGACCTCCCCGCAGCCTTTGACGACG
>CALLZN010000109.1 GCA_937858895.1 uncultured bacterium
ATTTTTTTCCCATGTATCAAGCCATGACGCCAAATCGATCGTTCATGCCTCGCCTGAGCTCGCTTCTTCGATGGGGCGCACCGCTAGACCCGGCAGGCTCGTGCCGACCAGGAGCCCGGCCGTGAGCAGGCAGGTCTCCGAGGCGACAAGGAGGAGCTTGCGGCGGGGGATGAACTGTTGGAAGACGCGGATCAAGGTCGTCGGAGGCCAAGTGGGCCGAGAGGGTAACGGGCACGACTCAGAGGCACAGTCTCAGTGTCGAGAATCTTCCTCCAGCTCCCCGATTCGGAAGAAGCGCAGCTCGGTCTTGGGTCCGGCGCCGGCGTCCGATGGGAGCGAAGGGTCGACAGCGACCGCCGCGAGCAAGACTTCGACATGACGGGCCTCGCGCGTCCGCGACCGAATGTGGTCGCGCGCATGGAGCAGGCGCCGCCGCTGTTCCTCGCACAAGCTGGTCTCGGGCAGGGCTGGGGCCTTCGCCGTCTTGACTTCGACCAGGGCATAGTCGCGCCCGCGTCGGGCGACGATGTCGACCTCCACGAAGGCGATGCTGACGTTGCGCGCGACGATCACAAAGCCCCGGCGCTCGAGTTCAACCGCGACGAAGTCCTCACCGGCGCGCCCAAGGCTAAGTCTTGGATCCTTGGACCGCTGTCTTCGCGGCCTCTTCACCGTCCGCACCGACGATGCGCGCGATCGCCGCGCGATCGAACTTGATGCGGACACCTTCGCCACCCGCGCAGCGAAGCGTCACGCTGCGCTCGTCGATCGAGTCGACTTCGCCGTGGATGCCGCCGCCGGTGACGACCTTGTCGCCTTTCTTGATGGCGGCCAGCAGGGCGCGCCGGGCTTTCTCCTGCTTCTGCTGCGGACGAATCACGAGCAGATACATGAGAGCGAACATGCCGATCAAGAGCGGCAGCGAGCTCAGGCAGGGGGCCAAGGAGTCCTGTGGTGCCGCTGGCTTGGTGTCGGTGGCCTGCGTGGTCGAGCTGTCGCCAGTGGGCGCAGGACCAGGTGCTGGCGTGCCGACCTGAGACGGATCGATGCCGCGCACGGGTTGCGGGTCGGCCTTGTCTTGTTCGTTCGCCGCACCCAGCGTGGTCACCGAGTAGGGGGCGCTGAGCACGACTTCGGTCGAGCTGCCGCAGGTCAGAACGAGGGTTGGCCGCATCGAGGCCCTCCGCTTTCATTGAGTCAAACCCAAGCTCAGCACTTCGGAGTCGAAGCGCCGCTGCCGGGGAAAAGGGGCGGCAGTATAGAATCCGACCCTTCGCCGGCCCACAGGCCATCCGTCGCATCTCGCCGCATGGCGCCATCGAAGGCCGTTCGGCGTGGCTCAGCCCCTGTTTCCAAAGCACGTTCACGATCTTGGCTCGCATCCTCTGTGCACTCTCTGGTGGCGTCGATTCGTCGGTCGCTGCATGGCTGCTCCAGCAAGAAGGGCACGAAGTCCTCGGTGTTTTCTTGCGCAACGGCGTCGATGCGGGCGCGGCCGACGCTGCTGGCAGCGATGCCTGCGCGACGGATGTCAGCGCCAAGAAGTCGTGTTGTTCGGCGAGTGATGCCCGCGACGCTTCACGCGTCGCCGACCGCCTGGGCATCGCGTTCTGGGCCGTCGACTACGAAAAGGAGTTCGCCGCGATCATCGATCGCTTCCACGAGGACTACCGGCAAGGGCGCACGCCGAGTCCCTGTGTCCTCTGCAACCAGGACCTCAAGTTCGGCGAAGTCTTCGCGCTTGCCGACGCCCTCGGCGTCGATGCCGTCGCGACCGGTCACTATGCGCGGGTCGTCGACGGGACGATCGCGCGTGGTATCGATCGTCACAAGGACCAGAGTTACTTCCTCTTCGGTATCGAGCGCGAGCGCCTCGCGCGACTGCGCTTCCCGCTCGGTTCGCTGACCAAGGCGGAGGTTCGCGATCTCGCGCGTCGCGCCGAGCTCTCGACCGCCGAGAAGCGCGAGTCGATGGAACTCTGCTTCGTGCCGAGCGGCGATTACCGCGATGTGCTCCGCGCGCGCGCGCCCTTGCGGCCCGGGCGCTTCGTCGACAAGGACGGCCGGGACCTCGGCGCTCATGAAGGCTTCGAGGCCTATACGATCGGCCAGCGGCGTGGCTTGCCGGCCCTCGGCTCGAAGCACTACGTCGTCGCCCTCGATGTGCCGACCGGCAACGTCGTGCTCGGTGAGCGGGACGATCTCGCCTCGCGGGAGCTCATCGTCGAAGCGCCACGCTGGCTTGTCGACGAGCCCTTGACCGAGCTTCGATGCTTCGTCCAAGTGCGCGCGCGCCACGACGCAGCGCCGGCCGTGCTGCGTCGCCTCGACGATGGTCGCCACGGCGACGGCACTCTGCACGTCGTCTTCGACGAAGCGCAGGACTCGCTCGCCCCAGGCCAGGCGGCGGTCTTCTACGATGCGAAGGAGCGCGTCCTCGGTGGAGGATGGATCGCGGCAGGTCTCGCGGTCTGAGCTGCGACCCGCGCCCCTTCGTCGCTCACATGTCTTCTTTCAGATTCGCGCCGGCCTTGAAGCCGACGGTCGTCGACGCGGCGATCTGAATCGCTTCGCCAGTCTGGGGGTTGCGGCCCGTGCGGGCCTTGCGCGCCTTGACGGCGAAGGTGCCGAAGCCGACGAGCTGCACGACCTTGTCGGTCTTGAGGCCGCCTTTGATGCAGTCGAGGACAGCGTTGACGCTGCGCTCGGCGTGGGCCTTCGAGCAATCTTCGCCAAGCTTTTCCTGCACGGAAGCGATGAGTTCTGCCTTGTTCATTGAGCTCTCCAAGGGGGATGGATGCGCCGCGTAACGGCGGTGACCGTCGTTCCCTGGACCCCTGGCCGAACCGCCCGATCCTCCGGGAACACGGCTGGTATTTACGGGGCCACGGCCCGAGGCCGCAAGGGCCAAATCGACCAGGGGCCAAGGAAACACGCGGGTCCGCGCCTTGCCGTGGGGGTGGCAGAGCTCATTTTGCGATGCCCTTGTCGACCAAAGGACATCAAGTTGCAGCCCGGGATCTGCCGATGACTCTGACAATTCATCCCCCCTCGGACCCCCTTCCGGAGCGCATCGCCGATGAAGCTTCTCGAGACCCGCCTGGCCCGCGTGGCCGCCTTCGCATCCCTGTTCCTGTTGGCCGCCCTTTCGAGCTGCGCCTCGAGTTCATCGTCTCAGTTCGTCGATCCGGGCAACCTCATGCGCGAGAAGATCGACGAACAGATCGCGCGCATTCCCTACCAGCACCAGCAAGAGCTGCTCGACAACATGCTCTGGCTCTCACAGGTTGGCGAGGGCGCCATCCCCGCCCTCGTCCAGGCTCTGGACTCGGGTGAGCCCAAGCTGCGCTCGAGCGCAGCCTGGTGCCTCGGCCACATGGGAGACAAGCGGGTCATCCCCTACCTGCAGAAGCACACCAACGACTCCAACGAGATCGTCCGTCTCGAGATCGCGCGTTCCCTCGTCCTGCTCGGTGACTATCGTCAGATTCCGGCCTTGATCGCCGGCCTCGATTCCGAGCTCCAGGACGTTCGCTATCGCTGCTTCGATGCCCTGCAGAGCGCGACCGGACAGAATTTCGACTACGATCACCGCATCAGCGAAGCGGACGACCGCAGATCGTCGATCGACCGCTGGCAGCAGTGGTGGGTGGCCCAGCAAGGGCAAGCCTGGTTCCAGGGCAGTCAGCTCGCGGCCCCACAGGGACGCTGAGTTTCGCGCTGCGGCGGGTTACACTCGTTCGATGTGGGTTTGGAAGCCCGCACCCCCCCGCCACACCGAGTGGACCTCGCGACCGCGACCACGACCTTGGCCGAGGGAGGCCAGGATGAGCATGACGAGTGAACAGGTCGAACTGCGCTTCTGCGATCTTTGCGGTCGCTCGATTCCAGACCGTGAGTTCGAGCAGGGCTTGACCCGGCGCGCCGGCGAAAAACTCGTCGGTGCTTGCTGCCTCGCTCCCCTCGGAGCGACGCCAGCCGTTGATCGAGCGTCTGGCGCGAGCACTGCTCCGACGAAGGCCGGCGAACTCTCGCGACAGCTCTTGCCGGTCGCCTTCGCGCTCGTGACCGCCACGGTCCTCGGCGCCGCATGGTGGCTCGATGCGCGCGCTCGCGCCCGGGACCCAGGCACGCGCCTCGCCGAGCTCGAAGGGCGCATTTCCGGCATGCAACGCGTGATCGACGATGCCAGCTCCAAAGCCGCGCTGGAGCGCAGCGCTGTGCAGACCCAAGTGCTTGCCGCCATCGACGCCGAGGCCAAGGCCAGGCAGGCGGATGTGGCGGCACTGCGGGAGGCCATGCCCAAGCCCGATAGCAGCGTCGCCGAGCTGCGAGGGGCGCTCGAGCGCCTGAGTGCTTCACTCACCGACCTCTCGGCTCGGCAAGGCCTCGTCGAAGCTGGCCTCGCGACGCACGGGGCGACCTTGCAGCGTGAACTCGCCGTCGTCGCGCGTTCGCTCGTCGACCTGCGTCGTGCGAGCATCGCGGCTGTGCCCGCAGCGGGACCCGCAGCAAGCGACGGCGCCGCCGCGCCCAAGGTCGAGGCTTTGCCCGACAAGCTCGGCAAGCGCGTCGACGAGCTCGCGGCCGACAACGCTGGAACCCGCTGGGAAGCCGTCGACGAGTTGTTGCGCAGCGGCGACAAGCGCGTCGTGCCCTATATCTTGCCGCGCTTGTCCGACAGCGATCCCTTCGTGCGTCGCCTCGTTGCCGAAGGCTTGCCCAAGGTCGCCGACGTCGAAGTCTGCGGTGCCTTGATCGAGGCCCTGGCCGACCGCGAGAGCATCGTTCGCGAGGCAGCTCACAAGGCCTTGCTCGCGCTCTCGGGGCAGCGCTTCCCCTTCGACCCCGAAGGCTCGGATACTGCACGCGGTGCGCAAGTAGAGAAGTGGAAGTCCTGGTGGAAGTCGCGCGCGTAGAGACGCGCTTCGTGGCTCCGCTTCGCGTGCTGCCACGTCGACGACTGCGCAGTGGATTCGCCTGCCTGCTGTCGGCACACTGACGCGCTCGCGGAGCCGGCGCCGCCTTGGAGCCGAAAGACGCGGTGCGGAGGGCAGCAGGCCGCAAGGCCGCTGGGTGCAGAGCCATGGCGGGCGAGGACAACAGCGAGACGAAGAAGACCGTGACGCGGCGCACGCTCCGCATGCCGACGCGGACGAAGATCGTCGCGACACTCGGGCCAGCGAGTCGCAGCTTGGCGATGATTCGCGAGCTGATTCGGGCCGGCGCCGATGTCTTCCGCATCAACTTCTCGCACGGCTTGCCGAGCGAGCACAGCGCGACGATTCGCGAAGTGCGGCGTGCAGCCCGCCTCGAAGGCCGGCCGATCGCGATCCTCGCCGACCTCCAGGGTCCGAAGATTCGCATCGGAGGTCTCGCGAACAGCGAGCCCATTCTGTTGCGACGCAATGACCCTCTGATCATCGTCGCACAGAACGATCTCATCGGCGTGAAGGGTCGTGTTGGTTGCACCTACGACGGCCTACCCGAAGACGTCGAGCCGGGCGACCGTGTCCTCCTCGATGACGGCAGCCTCGAAGTGCGCGTCGTCAAGGTCGAGGGCAAAGAGGTGCACACGAAGGTTCGCTACGGTGGCCTGCTGCGACCAGGCAAGGGCATCAACCTGCCGGGCACGAAGGTGCGGGCCCCGAGTCTCGGGCCGAAGGACCTCTTCGACCTCGACTTCGCCTTGACCCACGAGGTCGACTACATTGCTTTGTCGTTCGTCCGCAGTGTCCAGGACGTGCGCGACTTGCGGCGCCGCATCGCGACCTTTGGCGCGGACGTCGAGATCATCGCCAAGATCGAACGTCCCGAAGCCGTGGACCGGCTCGAGGAGATCATCGACGAGAGCGATGGTGTCATGGTCGCGCGCGGTGACATGGGGGTCGAACTCGGCCCCGAGGTCGTGCCGATCATCCAAAAACGCATCATCGCGATGTGCATCGACCGCGCGAAGCCGGTCATCACCGCAACTCAGATGCTCGAGTCGATGATCGACCATCCGCGCCCAACGCGGGCGGAGGCGAGCGACGTCGCGAACGCGATCTTCGACGGCAGCTCGGCTCTCATGCTCTCGGCCGAGAGCGCGGCCGGCAAGTATCCGGTACTTGCCGTCAAGACCATGGACCGCATCGCGCGCCGCACCGAGACCGAACTCTACGACTCGGGTGCGCAGCGCATGCAGCGCCGCAGTGACTACCGGCGCTCGAAGGGCGGTGACGAGGATATCTCGGTGGCGACCGTTGGGGCGGCAGCCATGGCCGCGCTCGCATCTGGCGCGAAGCTCGTCGTTTGCTTCACCGAGACCGGGCGGACAGCCAAGCTGCTGGCGCGCGAACGGCTCCCGGCGCGGCTCATCGCCTTCACGCCGCGCACGCGGACTTACCACCGCCTGTCGCTGCACTGGGGCATCATTCCGATGCTCACCAAGCGCGCGCGGACTCCCGAGCAAATGTATCGCTTCGCCGAAGAGCAGCTGCTCGAAGAGGGCCACGCCAAGATCGGCGATCGCATCGTCTACCTGGCCGGAACCCTGCAAGTCGCGGGCGCTACCAACTCGCTGACGATTCGCGAGATTCGGGCTAGCCCGGACTTTTCATGAACGCCGCGGTAGGCGTGGTTCGAACGTTCGGGCTGGCGGTGGGACGGAAGCGGCGACGAGGGATCGAGACGGGCCTTGTCCTCGAAGGGGCCCGACGCTAGCCTCATCCCGTTATGAAGCTCCTCATCCGCAACTCGCGCAAGAAGCGCTCCAAGCTCGTGGGCTTCCGCACGCGCAGCAAGACCCACGGTGGCCGTAACGTCATCAAGCGCAAGATCCGCCGTTCCGGCAAGTTCCGCGTCGGTTGATCGAAGCAGCGGCGCGGCGCGCATCGCCCTCAGCCGCGTCTTCCTGATCCTTCACGTCGCGAGCGTCGAGCCTGCCATCGTTGTCTTTGTTTGGCAGCAAGGTTTTGGGCGACTCTACTTTCGACCGCTCGACCTGTGTGTCGCTTGCTTGACGCCTCTCGCGGTCTGGCTCGCCTACGCCGCTGACCGTCGCTTCGACGGCCCTGGGACCGGGCGTTTTCGACATCGCTGGACGCTTCGCCGGCACTTCTGGGTTTGCTGGTCCACGTTGGCCGGTGCGGCGATCGTCCTGGGCCTCCTGAACCTCGATGCGCGACGGATCTGGGCGTCCGCTTATATGATTGGCGGCGTCATGGTCTACCTGGGAGCGACCCAGCGTTGGCCGCCTCTGCGCCGCGTCGTTCCACGCGAGTTCATGGTCGCGGGTCTCTTCGCGGTCGGAACGATGCTCTTCTTTTGGCTCGACGTCACGGCGGAGAAGGTCGGCGTCTTCACCGCATTCACGATCGCGTTTGCGACACTCTGCGCCTTGGCCTGCGTGGCGGTCAGCTGGTTCGAGCGCGATGTGGATCGTTGCCGCGGCGTCGTGACACTCGCGGTCGAAGCGCGTTTCGGCGCGTCGCTACGGACCAGCGTCCTTGGATTGGCGCTGCTGCATGTGCTCGCGGTCGCCAGCTTGGTCGCCTTGGAGCCGGGCCGACCTGCCTTGCTTGCGGCGGCGATGTTGCTCTTGTCCTTTGCGGCCATCTCTTGGCAACTCGCGTGCGGCCTCAGCGCGGCGCGTCCAAGGCGCTTTGCTCGCTGGACGGACTTCTTGCTCCTTCCGGCGCCGATGGCAGTCGTGGTCTTCCACGTGCTTCGAAGTCGGTCATGACGTGATGGGTGCCTCCTTCGACCGCGTCGCGCCCTACTACGGAGTTCTCGAGCGCTTGAGTTTCGGCTCGGCCTTGCAGCGCGCGCGCTGCGCCTTCCTCGATGCTGGCTGCTTCGACGCAGAAGTGCCGCGGCGGGCCTTGCTGGTGGGGGAAGGCGAGGGTCGCTTCGCGTGCGCTTTGCAGCGGCGCTTCCCGCAGGCAGCGCTCGTCATCGTCGACTCGAGTCCGGTCCAGGTCGCACGTGCGCGGTCACGGCTTGGCGGACTGGATGGCGTCGCCCGAGCCGAAGCGACCTTCCTCGTGCGTGATGTGCTCGCCGACGAAGGCGCCCTCGACGATGTCGAGGCCTGCGACTTCATCGCGACACCCTTCTTCCTCGACTGCTTCGAAGGTGCTGACCTCGCCGCAGTCGTCGCCCGTATCGCCGCGCGCGCAGCGGGCACCGCAACTTGGGTCGTGTCCGACTTCGCGCCCGCCGGGCATGGGCTTGGTCGCCTACGCCGTGTCGCTTGGCAGACCCTTCTCTATGGGTTCTTCCAGCGCGCGGCGTCTGTCCGCGCGCGTCGCGTCGACGATCCGAGCCCCTTGCTCGAGAGGCATGGCTTCGAGTTGTCAGCTCGACGCGACCTGCGCTGTGGTCTCCTCACGACGTCTCTGTGGCGAAAGCGAGCTCAGGTCTCCCACGACGGCACTGTCTTGTGATAGACAAAGCCCATGCACCCGCACCCAGACCCCAGTAGGTCTTCGGCCGACTCGGACGAAGCGCGACTCCAGAAGCTCGTCGCAGCTTGTCGCGCAGCCAAGAGCATCGAGGCTCGTGCGCGCGTGGCAGGCCAGATCGCAGAAGTCTGGCAGGCTTCGAAGGCGCAAAGTCGACCCGCCGCTGCCCTGGCTTGGGCGCAAGCCCTCGAGGCGACCGCTGAACTCGCGACCGATGCTCGGGCTGCACACGAACTCGCCTCCAAGATCGGCGGCCTCCTCGCCGACGAGAAGCTGCGCGTCGAAGCCTGCGGCCTCGCCTATGCGCGAACCCTTTTCCACGCCGCGGCGGCCGCGAACGACGTCGATCCGCGGCGCCGTTGCGCCGAGGCGATCGAAGACCTGCTCGAGGACGCGCCCTTCCAGACCACGGCCATCGCCCTTGTCTACGCCCAGGTCGTCTACTCCTGGGTCTTGGTCGACAGCGCTCGTGCCTCGTCGGAAACGGCGCTGCGCTCCTTACGCGCCATCGTCCAAGGCCGGAGCCCGGCGGCCAGCCGCATCGCTTCGCCCGAGCTCGGCTACGAGCTCGCGAAGTGCATCCTGCTCGACGCTATGCACGCGAAGTCGCCGATGCAGGCTGGCCTCATGGTCGAAGTGGAGCGCCTCGTAGAAGCACCGAATCCGCGACCCGGCTCCGAGCTCGACGAGTGGTTGACGCAGTTCGCGAGTGTCGAGCACGGCGTCGAAGACTTCGCCCTCGACCTGCTCGGCAGGTACCGAGGAGTCCGTGCTCGCGACCCCGCCGTCGCCGATCAACCGCCTTCGACGCAGACCTCGCAGTCCGGTCCGACATCGTCGTCGAGCTTGTCGAGGTAGCCTTCGGGCAGGGCGACCACTTGCGTGCCGCCCTTCTTGCAGCGCCGCACGCGTAGTCCCTCGATGGGGAAGGGAGCATCGGACGGGATGGTCGCCAGCGCCGCTTCGAGGTCCTCGAGGCGGCGAACGCGCGTGAGCTCGGGTCGCAGCTTGGCGCCGCCGTGGAAGCTCTTGGTGTACCAAGTCGCATGCTTGCGGATCTGCAGCATGCCGAGTTCCTCGCCGTACTCTTCGATCAAGAGGCGCGCGTGGGCGAGGCAGGTCTGCGCGATCGCACCAAAGTCCGGCGCCGGCGGCGGCGTGCGTCCAGCGAAGAGCGCTTCGAGCTCGGCGAAGAGCCACGGCCGCCCGAGGCAGGCACGTCCGACGATGACGCCCGCGCAGCCCGTCATGCGCATCATGCGCAAGGCGTCCTCGGCCTCCCAGATGTCACCGTTGCCGAGCACCGGCACGCGCAGCAGCTGCACGAGCTCGGCGATCGCGTCCCAGCGCGCTTCTCCGTCGTAGAGCTGGGCGGCCGTGCGCGCGTGCAGGCCGACGGCAACGACCCCGTTGTCTTCGGCGATGCGACCGGCGCTGCGGAAGGTCTCGTAGCGTTCGTCGATGCCGATGCGCATCTTGACCGTGACCGGCACGGTGTCAGCGCCGCGCACGAGGGCTGCGAGCAGCTTGTCGAGCAGCTTCGGCTTGAGCGGAATCGCCGAGCCGCCGCCCGTGCGTGTGACCTTGCGTACCGGGCAGCCGAGGTTGAAGTCGATGTGCTGCACGCCGAACTCGTCGACGAGGATCTTGGCGGCGTCGTGGAGGTGCTCCGGCGTCGTGCCATAGAGCTGCAGCGAGCGCAGGTCCTCTTCGGGACGGAAGCGCGCCATCTGCAGCGTCCGCACGTTGCGCTCGCAGAGGCCGCGCGCTGTCGTCATCTCGGAGACGTAGAGCGCCTTGCCGAAGCGACGACAGAGCACACGGAAGGCCGCGTTGGTCACTCCCGCCATCGGCGCGAGCACGACCGGCGGATCGAGCCGCAGCGGGCCGATGTCGAGCGGGGCAAACTCCCCGGCGGCGGCCGGTTCGACGCCGCGATTGAGGGCAGAAACGATGCGCATGATCCCTGCGCGAAGTGGTGCGGATGAGAGGACTTGAACCTCCACGACCTTTACGGCCACTAGGACCTGAACCTAGCGCGTCTGCCAATTCCGCCACATCCGCTTGTGGTGGGCGGATTCTGCCGACTCACGACGGCGCGGACAAGGACCTAGTCTCGTGAAACGAGCCCATGGTAGGCACGGAGAGCGCTTCCAGGCGCTGGCGCTTGCGTTCGAACCCCTCGCCTTGCAAGGTGCCATGAGCGAAGGGAGCGTTGATGTCGGCTTGAGCAAGACCAAGAAAAAGGGCAGTGGGGGTGCGGCCTCGCAAAAGCGGCAGGACCTCGTGAAGAACCGGCGCGCGCGCTACGAGTTCGAGCTCCTCGACAACTACGAGGCGGGCCTCGCGCTCGTCGGCACGGAGGTCAAGTCCATCCGCGCTGGCAACGCGAGCTTGGCGGAGTCCTTCATCCGCTTCGATGGCGAAGAGGCCTACTGGGTCGGTGGCAACATCGACGAGTATCCATGGGGCCACAGCTCGCAGCACGAGCCCAAGCGCAAGCGCAAGCTCCTGCTGCGCAAGACCCAGCTGACGAAGCTGCGTGAACTCGTCCGCCAGAAGGGGCTCACGATCGTGCCGCTCGCGCTCTACTTGAGTCCGCGCGGCATGATCAAGATGGAGATCGCCGTCGCGCGCGGCAAGAACGTCCACGACAAGCGCCAGACCGAAAAGAAGCGCGAGACCGAGCGCGAGCTGCGACGCGAGAGCTACTGAGGGCGGGCGAGTAAGTCCCGTAGGCGCAGGAGGGCGATCTCGGTCTTCATGTCGGCGATGCGGCCTTCGCGGCAGAGTTCGATGGCATGCCCCAGCTCGAGCACGACGAGGCCTCCGACGTCTTCCATGGTCGACCCGTCGCCGCGCGCCGGCCGCGCCCGGTCGAGCGCTACCCGCGCCGCCGCGAAGAAGACCTTTTCGTCGGTGATGCCAGGACTCGGGAAGCTGGCGCCGCCGAGCAAGTGGATCGCGTCCTCGTCGACATCGAGGCCAACCTCTTCGCGCGCCTCTGCGGCGGCACGCGCCCGCAGGGTCGCTTGGAGGTCGCTCCCTGCATCGCCGTCTTCGAGCACGCCGGCGACGGTCTCGACCATGGTGTCGTGGCGCGGCTCGTCGGCGAAGAGCAGCTTTGTCGACGTCCGGCGCAGCCAGATCGGCACGCGCAGGTTCTCGCGCAAGCCTACGTGGACGACCTGGTCGCGCTCTTCGAAGAGCACGACCGTGACCGCGTCGACGCAGCGTCGACTGACGATGTCACACGCATAGTCCCGCGAGTACGTGCCGTCGTGGTAGGTGTTGCGCACGACGAGGCGTTGCAGGTGGAGAAAGCCCTCGCGTGGCCCGCGGTCCGGCGCTTCGTCGCGCAGCACTTCGACGCCCGCGAGGCGGCGTCCGTCGACCGTCTGCGCCGGCCAGGCTCTTGTGCTCGCGTCCGACGGCTCAGAGGAAGGCGTCATAGCGCTCGACGCCAGCCTCGAGCTCGCCGCCGTTCTCGATCGCGTCCTCGATCCACCAGTTCACTTGGTGGTAGAGGCAGGTCACTTCACGACACTCGTGGCTCGCGTCGAAGCGCTGGAGGATGCCTTCGGTTTCGCGCACCGCGAGCGTCTTGTCGTCCGTGCTCGACCAGGACTCCTTGGGGCCGATCTTGGCCTTCTCGACCCCGCGGTGGGCCGGGCAGTTGAAGAGGCCGAGCGGCGTCAGCACTTGACGCAAAACCTGCATGTGGCAGGTGCGCGGCTGGAGCGTGAAGTCCTTCCAGTTGCCTTCTTCGAGGACCCGCAGGTTGATGCTCTCGATGACCTTGAAGTCGGGTGCCTGGAACTGTTTGGCCTCGTCGACCGCCGCGCGGATGCGCGTGATCGTCGTCTCGAGGTTCTTGGCTGCCTCGGGGTCCATGACCTCGGCGCCGTCGGGGCGCCGCGTGAGGAAGGGCTTGAGCGAGATGTACGAAAAGCCGGCGTCGCGCGCCCGCTTTGTAGCGGCCACGATCTCGTCGATGTTCTCGATGACCTTGATGCCCTCTTCGCGCTCGGCCCCTTCCCAAACGATGATGTAGGAGAAGCCGAAGAGCGGCGCCGGGTTGCGCTCCCGCAGCGGCCGGATCGCTGCGCAGATCTCGTCGAGGGTGATCGCCTTCTTGGGCTTGTGCATGGCCTCGAAGGTCTCGTTCGTGCCCGAGTCGAGCGAGAGGCGGATCCAGTCGCCTTCTTCGAAGCAGTCGATGACGTTGGCGATGCGGTCCATGCGCGAGCCGTTGGTGACGACCGCGACCTGCAGGCCGAGACCCTTCAGGTGCCGCACCATGGACTCGAAGCCCGGGTAGACGGTCGGCTCGCCGCCGCCGATCAGGATGACCGAGCGCAAGCCCCGTTCGGCCATTTCGGTCATGGCCCGCTCGAGCTTCTCGTACTCGTATTTGATCGGCGAGTTGAGGATGTCCCAGTCGATGCAGTGGTCGCAGCGATAGTTGCAAGCCGTCGTCAAGTCGAGGTTGATCGACAGCGGCGCCCAGTCTGGCATCTGCGGCGGCGCCTCGCCGCGCGCCTCAGCGTCACGGCGCGCGCGTTGCCAGGCGACATAGTCGTGGACGCGCGGCAACAAGCTCGGCTGGCGCAACTTGCCCGTGAAGTCGTGGGTCGCGGCGACTCTCGTCGGCGCCGTGCTCTCGGCTCGGCCGGCGCCAGCGTTCGTGCTCGTGGAATCCGTCGTCGAACTCATGGTTGTTGTCCCTCCCCGCCACTGGCTCGCTTCATCGCAGCGTCGACAGGAGCTGCTTCGTAGGCATCGAGCACGGAGCGCAGCATACGCATGCGTTGGGCGGGCAGGAACGCTTCCCTCGGATCCTGGCCGTTTTCGAGGATGGCCAGGAAGCGAGCGACACGCTGGTCCAAGGGGTCGGCGACGGCGATACGCTGCGTGCGCGCGGCCGTACAAGGTCTGAGCGCAGCCCACGCGGGGTCCGCGAAGAGCGCGTCACCAATGCGAAAAAACATGCGGTAACCAGGCTCTTCGATCTCGCGGCGCGCGAAGAGCCCATCGAAGCCATAGCCCGCCCGCCGCGGGGGCGCGGCTTGGTGGGCGAGGGTGATGCCGACCTCGATGCGCCGCGTTGCCGTGACGTAGCCGAACTCGAGCCTCTGCAAGTGGCCACTCGCGAGCCCGCGTCCAAGACCGAGGTCCTCGATGCGCACGTCCTCGAGGGTCGCTTCGCCGGCCGTCGTTTGCTGCAGCAAGCTGAGTGGATGCGGCAGCGAGTCGATGATCGCGCGCTCGTGCGTCGAGCCAGGAGCGAGCTCCATTTCGAAGCGCTGGACGGTCGCTGCATCGAGACCCGAGACTTCCCAGTAGGCCGCCAGGGTCTCGGGCCACTGGGCGTTGACGACCAGGGGCAGCTGCGCTTCGGCGAAGCGCGCACAGAGCGCTGCTGCGCGCGCGGGCGATGTCGGGTCGGCATCGAGCAGCGGCTTCTCGCAGAGCACCGCCTTGCCGTGGGCCAAGGCGGTCTCGAGGGCTGCTTCGTGGAAGGGCAGTGGCGCAGCGATGACGATGGCGTCCACGTCGACCTCGGCGAGGAGGCCTTCGAGCGCGGTGTAGCCCTGGATGACGAGGCCGTGGTCACGCAGCAAGTCGCGTGCTGCGCTCTCGACGCTCGCTTCGCTGCTCGCAACGAAGCCTACGACCTCGGCGCCGTGCGCGAGGAAGCTGCGCACGAAGAAGGGACCAAGCCCTTGCTGCACCCGCCGCGGGCCAACGATGGCGATGCGAGTTGGGCGGCTGCGGCGCGATGATGGCTGTAGTAGAGACACGTGGACAGGTCGCAGGTGAGTCAAGCGACGCATAGTCCGGGCTAGCGTCGCTGCCGACGCCCGCCTATCGTCTCCGAAGACGCGTGCGGGCAAGTCCGGTGCAAGACCGGCGCGGGCCCGCCACTGTAACGCCGAGCCTTCGCGATGCGAGGGAGCTTCGACGGAGCCAGAAAACCGCGCGCGCACTGACGATTCGCGCCGTGGTCCGTGAGTTCGAGCCGCAAACAAGTACGGCAAGTCGAACGGACGCAACGGCAGTCCTCGTGGAATGGGACTTCCGACATGCATGTACATCGACTAGCCGCTCTGGCGGCTCTCTGCGTGGCGTTGGCCGCTTGCGACGGGCCTGCGCCGCCTCTTGCTCCACCAGCTCGATCTCGCGCTGCCGCGCGCGG
Source organism: uncultured bacterium (assembly GCA_937858895.1). Classification (GTDB taxonomy): domain Bacteria; phylum Planctomycetota; class UBA1135; order UBA1135; genus JACKHW01. The sequence continues at coordinate 14,647 of CALLZN010000109.1, forward strand.
TGCTCCCTTGCGCGTCGTCGCTGCGAGTGCAGCTGCCGTCGACTGGTGTTCGTGGCTTGGGCTCTTCGACGACGAAGCCGGGCTGCGCGTCGTCGCGGTGCCGACGCAAGCGCTGCGCTACGCGAACAGCCTGCCGCCGGACTTCGAAGCGCGCTTCCCTGGCTTCGCGAAGTTCCGCGCCGAAGTCCTCTTCGGCTTCGAGCCCGACCTCGTCATCTGCGATGACTACCAGAACGCGCTGACCATCGAGGCCTTGCGCCGTGCCGGCACCGAGGTCTGCACGCTCGAGGCCATACGTGGTTTCGAAGACTTGAGGACCAACCTCGCCCGCTTGGCCCGTGCCCTCGAGGCGAGCGTCGCCTCGCAGCGGGTTGCGGAGGCGGCTGACCGTCTCGAGGCCGAGCGCCGCGCCCTCGAGCTTCAGGTCGCTGCAGGCACAGAGAGCTGGACCAAGTGGCGGGTCTTGCCTTGCTATGAACTCGGCGGGCACATTGCGAGCGCGGGTCGCGGCAGCTCCGAGGCGCTCTTGCTCGAGCTGGCCGGTGTCGCCAACGTCGCCACCGACCTCGGCCTGGTCGGTCACGACAAGGTCCGCCTCGAGCGCTTGCTCGAAGTGGACGTCGACTGCTTTCTCGTGAGCGACGAGAAGGACATCGAGGGTCTGCGTCGACGCCCGGCCCTCGCCCAGGTCGCGGCCATGCGCGAGGAGCGCTTCGTCGTCCTCGACGCGCGGCTGCGCCAGGCCAACTCGCCCTTCGTCCTCACTGCTGCGCGTGCGCTGCGGGCTCAGCTCGAGTTGCTCGCGAATCCGGGCACGCGGGATGGCTGAAGCGCGGGAGGCGGCGCCAACAACAAGAACAACGCGGCGCTGGCGCAGCCGCGTCGCGATGTGCGTGCTCGCCTCGATCTTGCCGACGAGCTTCGTGCTCGCGCTGCTCTTCGGTGAGACACGCGGCTTCACGCTGCGCGAGCTCTGGGCCTACGCCTTCACGAGCGACCTTCCTTTCATCGATGCAACCATCCTCGACCTGCGCCTCGGGCGCGCCCTCGTCGCGACGATGGTCGGTGCCGCGCTCGCGCTCTCAGGCGCCATGCTGCAGGGCCTCTTCCGCAATCCGCTCGCCTCGCCGTCGGTGCTCGGAGTGACGAGCGGGGCAGCCCTCGGCGCGAGCATTGCACTGGTCTTGCTAGGCGGGCTCGGACCGGCGTCCTGGCTGCGCTTCGCCGACACCATGCCACTCGTCCTCGTGCCGGCGGCGGCCTTCGCGGGTGCGCTCCTCGTCACGGCCCTGCTCGTCGTCGTGGGGCTGCGCGGCGCGTCTTCGTCGATGCTCCTGCTCTGCGGCATCGGTATCGCGTCGCTGTGTGGCGGCCTCGTGCAGACGGTGCAGAGCATCGTGTTACGGGATTGGGAGCTCTCGGCGTCGATCACGGCTTGGAGCTTCGGCTCGCTCGACGACCGCAGTCCTGTCCATGCGTTGCCAGTCGCCTTGCCGCTCGCGGTCGCGCTCCTGATGATCCCGTTCTTGCATCGCGAGCTCGACCTCGTCGCTTTTGGCGAGGACACAGCGCGTGCCCTCGGTGTCCGCGACCTGCGGTTGCGCTTGCAGGTCGTCTTGCTGTCGTCGCTCCTCGCCGCGAGCGCCGTCGCGGTAGCGGGACAGATCGCCTTCATTGGTCTCGTCGTGCCGAATTTTGTGCGCCTCGTCGTCGGCGGGCGCCACGGCACGCTGCTGCCGCTCTCGGCGCTGTCGGGGGCGAGTCTCCTCCTCGTCGTGGACCTCTTCGAGCGCAGCGTGCTCGCTGAGATGAGCTTGCAACCAGGAGCTCTGCTCTCGCTCGTGGGCGCGCCGATCTTCCTCTTCTTGATCATCAAAGAGAGCCGGGGGCAAGGCTATTGGTGACGCGCTTCGAAGTCCGCGACCTCGTGGTCGACCGAGGTGCGACGCGCCGGGCCGTCGATGGCGTCGACCTCGCGCTCTGCAGCGGCACGCTCTGCTTCGTGCTCGGAGCGAACGGCTCGGGGAAGAGCCCTCTCTTGCGCGCGATGGCCGGCCTCGAAGCCGCGGCGTCGGGCGCTGTCCTCGTCGATGGCGAGGTCGTTGCCCGCCTCGACCCCCGCGGGCGGGCACGGCGCATCGCTTGGATGCCCCAGGGACTCGAGGTGCCGCGGCGGGTCAGCGTCTTCGACCTCGTTGCGAGCGCGCGCTATCCGCATCGCGGGGTCTTCGAGCGCCTCACGGTCGAAGCGGCGGCCGATATTCGCGCTGCCCTCCGGCGCGTCGGTCTCGAGGGTCATGACCGCCGTCGCTGCTACGAGCTCTCGGGCGGCGAGGTCGAGCGAGCGCTGCTCGCGCGTGCGTTTGCGCAAGAAACACCGCTGCTCTTGCTCGACGAGCCGACCGCTGCCCTCGACCCACGAAACCGCCTTGCTGTCGCCGGCCTGCTCAGGGACTGGGTCGCCGAGGATGGGCGCATCGGGGTCGTGGCTTCGCACGATGTCAACCTCGCGGCGCAGGTTGCGACCCACATCGTCGTCCTCGACCGCGGGCGCGTTGTTGCCGCTGGTTCGCCTGAGAGCGTACTCACGCGCGCGGGCCTCGAGCCGCTCTTCGGCAGCAACATGGTCATCGGCCGCCGCTTCAGCGCGCTCGCGCGTGAAGAACGCCCCTTCATATTGGCATGGGACGACGGATCACGTGGCGAGGCTGAATCCGTTCCATCGAGGCGCGATCGTACCCCATGATGGAGGCATGAGCCCCGCAGGTCGCTTCGCCCAACCCTTCCGAGACTACGAGATCTTGGGGCGTTTCGGATCGGGTGGCATGGGCACGGTCTTCCGCGCACGTCGCAAGAGTGACGGCCACGAGGTCGCGATCAAAGTCCTGCGTCCGTCTTTGTCGCGCAACGCCCGCCTCGTCGAGCGACTGCGGCGGGAGGCCGAGATCTCGATGCGCCTCGACCATCCTGGCCTCGTCAAGGGCTTTGGCTTCGGCGAAGAAGGCGGCTACCACTACGTCGTCATGGAGTCGTGCGCGGGACGCACGCTCGCGGCCTTGCTCAAGGCTTGGGGGAGCTTCCCGGAAGAGCGGGTCCTCGACCTCGGCATCCAAGTCGCCGAGGCGCTCGCATGCGCGCACGAGAACGGCGTGGTCCATCGGGACGTCAAGCCGAGCAACATCCTGATCGACGATGACGGCAAGGCCAAGTTGACCGACCTCGGCCTCGCGAAGGCTGAGACCGATCCCGCACTGACGCGCGATGGAGGAACCGTCGGCACGCCGCAGTACATGAGCCCAGAACAAGCGCAGTCGCCTGGCGCCGTCGACGAGCGCAGCGACCTCTACTCGCTCGGGGCCACGCTCTATCACATGGCGGTCGGCTCGCCGCCCTTCGAAGGTGACTCGGCGGCGTCCATCCTGGCTCGCCTCGTGAGCGAGCGTGCGCCGGCTGCCGCTTCGATCAATCCGGCCATCTCCGAAGGCCTCGACCTCGTGCTGCGGCGTTTGTTGACGCGGCGTCCTGCGGATCGCTATGCGACCGCGCGCGACCTGTTGGCCGACTTGCGCGCCGTCCAACGCGGCCGCGCGCCTTCGATCGACGCGCGGGCCTTGCAGCGTGCCGAAGGTGGCGCGGCCAAACCAGTCGAGCTGCGCCGCCTCACGCTGGTCCTGGCCACCGGCCTGGGACTTGCCTTGCTGATCGTCGGAGGGCTTTGGGCGACCGGCCTTTTCGGCTTCGGACCCTGGTCATCGCGCGGCGACGACGGCGATCGCGGGCCGATGGGCTTCGACAAGCTCGTCGCTGCTGTGCGGGATCCTGAGCGGGACTTCCGCACGCGCTTCGAGTTGCTGCGCAGCTTCGAGGGCCGTGAACCTGGGCGCTCCTTCGAGCTCGCTTCTTTGCAGCAGCAACTCCTGCGCGACTTCGACGCGGCGATCACACGCTTCCACCAGGGGTACGCTCGCGAGCGCCTCGAGGCGTGGGTCAACAGCAACGGCATGGGGGCCAACCTCGAAGCCGAGTTCGAGCGGCAGTTGGAGCTCGACTTCCAGCGTGCCTTCGCCGGCTACAAGTCCGCGACCTTGCCGCCCGAGCTGCGGGACGTTCACAGTGCTCGCGTCGAGCAGGAGCTGCGCATCGTGCGGCAGCTCTACGATGCGAAGGTCGACGACCTGCTCGCGCGCTGCCGGCAGAGCCTCGAGCCCCAGGTCATCCCAGCGCTGGATCTGCTCTTGCTGCGACGCGCCTTCGGGCCGGCAACCAAGCGCATCGATGACCTGCTCGCTCGGCCCGCCACGCTCGCCAAGCTCGAATCCGACGAAGCGGCCTTGCGTGACATGAATGATGCGCGCTTCGACGCGCTCCTGCGGAGCTTGTCGAGTCGACGCGTCGACATCGTCGAGGGCGCGAAGCGCCTCGTCGGCGCGCGCCGCCACGACGTCGAGGTCGTGATCGACGACGCGCGGCGCAGTCGGCGCGCGGGCTTCGCCGAGCGGGCCTTGCAGATCCTGCTGGCGCAGCGTCGGCGCCTCGAGATGGCTCCGCCGTGGCTGTCCCTGCCGCCGGACGTCGACCTCGACACGGAGCAGCTGCGGCAACGCCTCGAACGTGAAGTCAGCGCCACGAAGGACGAGCTCCTGCGCCTCGACTTCGAGACCCTTGCCCTGGCCGAAGACGCCGTGCACGCCCGCATGTCGCGCGACCTCGATGTGGGGGCGGCGAAGGCCTTGCTCGCCGGGTATCGCATCGTGACCCCCGAGGGACAAGAAGTGCGGGACGCGCTGGCACTCGACCTCGATCGCATCGCGACCCTGCTCACCGAAGTGCCGCGCCTCCTCTTCGATGGGTCGACTGCCGGCTACGAGGTCGTCGATCTGCGCGATGGGCGCGTCGAAGCGCTGGCCGAACATGTCTCGCCAGGGCCGCCGCCCGCCTTCACCTTGCGCTTGCGCGGAGACACGACCCGCAAGGTCGCGATGCGTGACTTCGACCCGGCATGGATCGCGCGTCGCGTTGCCTCGCGGCCCGACTTCGAACAGCGGCGCATCGGACTCGGCATGTTGCTCTTCATGCTGGACGACTTCGACGCTGCCTTCGCGCTCCTGCGCAGTCACCGCCTCCAACGGCTGATCGTTGTGCGCGAGCGGCGCGAGGCCATGCTCGCGCGCGGCGCACGGGACGAGGAAGGTCGCGCCGAGGCGCTCTGGCGACGCATTCGCGACCTCGAGCAGCGGCCTGGTGAGCTGGCCGTCGCGGCGATCAGTCCCTTGCTCGACGAGTTGGAGCTGCGCTTCCGCGCGAGTGCTCTCGTCGCCGGGGCACGCACGGAAATCGATGCTCTGCGCCGTCGCCTCGAGCGCGAGCGAGAGCGGCGAGGGTTGGTCGCCATGTTCGCGGAGCCGCTGCGTTCCGACGCGCAGTTGACGTTGGGGGATGCGGATCGCGCCATGCGCATGGACTTACTGTGTGACGATCGCACGCGCTTCGTCGAGGGTCTCGCACCGTGGCGCAAGGTCGACAGCGGTCTCGCGCCTCCTGCTCGCAACGGAAGTACGCCGCACGAGGAGGCGGCATCGGCGCTCGAGGTCGAGCTGCCCATGCTCGCGAGCGCAGAGGCCGCCGTTGTGGAGCTCTCTTTCGTGATCCCAGAAGGCGCCCGCACGCTCGAGGTCCTGGCCGTCGAGGTCTTCGGCAGCCGCGTGCTCCTGACGAGCGTCTTCGACGATGGGATGCGCTTGCTCGTCAATGCACCTCGCGAGCTGAAGCGCGCGATGCCGCTCGCATGCGCCGCCGAAGCGCGGCCGTGGGCCTTCGTGGCCGGCTTGCGTTTTACGCTGCGCCTCGAACTCGACGCGGTCGAAGGCTTTGCGCGCGAGGCCCGGCTCGTCGTACCCGATGTCTGCAAGGAAGCGCTGCGCCTCGAGGTCAAGGGCAGCGCTTCGCAGCGCTTGCGCATCGCCACAGTCGGAGACGTCGTCTTGCGCTCGATGCGCGTGGGCGGGAGCATCCGCTGATGGTCGAGAAGCGAGCGCTCGTGCTGTGCTTGTGCCTGCTGTCCGTGGCTGCGCAACGCGGCATGGCTCAGATAGACGAACGTTTGGAGCGCCT
>CALLZN010000110.1 GCA_937858895.1 uncultured bacterium
TGGACCGGGCCCGCTTCGCTCGCCCTCGACATCGTGGGTGGGTTGCGCGCGCTCGGCTGCGACGTCGACTTCGCGATCGCCGGCTTCGTGCACGATGGCATGCAGCACGCCATCCGACGTCACGCCGAGGAGCTCGGCCTGCCGCTCCGCGAGGGGCTGCAGCTACGGCGTCACTTCCATCTTCGTCAGTTCCAGCGCGACGCGGCCTTGCTCGCGCAGTGGATCGACGCCGGTGACTACGACGTCCTCCATTGTCATCAGAAGGGTGACCACCTCGTCGCGGGGTTGGCGGCAGCAAGAGCCAAGCGGACCGTTCAGCTCGTGCGTAGCTTGTGGGATGGCCGCGCGCCGCGGCGCAGCCTGCGGACCGCGATGGCGTTTCGCCGAACGACGGCCCTGACGCTTCCGTTTGCGATGCCGGGCGAAGCGCGGCTCGCGCGGCGCTTCGGGCTCACGCCGGATCGTGTGCGTGTCGTGGCTGGACCGATCGCCGAGCGCTTCTTCACGCCAGCGATCGACGACGCGGCGGTCGCCGCGCGACGCCGCAGCGCCAAGCAAAAGCTCGGCCTCGATCCACAGCGTCACGTGGTCGGCATCACGGCGCGCATCCAACGCAAGCGCCGCTGGGACCTGCTCTGGGACCTGGTCGCGTGCTCGCCGCACGAGCTCCAGTTCGTCGTCCTGGGCCGCCCTGACGCTGGTGTCTTCGACCAGGTCTGCACGGAACCGCTACGCAAGCGCGGTGCGCAGCACCGTGTCACCTTCCTCGGCTATCGCGAGGGCGCAGACTACGTGGAGGCCTTGCAGGCTCTCGACACCTTCGTCTTCCTGGTTCCGGGTTCGGACGCCACGTGCCGCGCGCTACGTGAAGCCATGGCGGTCGGCATCCCGGTCTTGACGACCAAGCTGGGGCTGCTTCCGCACATTGTCGAAGACGGCGTGACGGGCTTGGTGCGCGAGGCTTCCGTCGACCGCCTCGCCCAGGGCCTCCACGTCTTGCTGCGCGACGAGGGCGTCGCATGCGGCTTCGCTGAGCGCGCGCGGGCGCACGCGCGCGAAGCCTGGTCGGTCGAGCGCACAGCGCGCGACCTGCTTGCGCTCTATGCCAGCCTCGGGGGCGATGGCTCTTGAACCTCGACCGCGCATGGTTGGCTGACGAGGTCGAAGCATCGGATCGCGACGTTGTTCTGCAGCTCTTGCGCGGAGAGCTTCCTGCGGGGGCCGAGCTTGTGGTCGAGCGCATCTTGCGGCGCGTGGCCCGGGTCACCCTGCCGAGCGGCGTCGAGGTCTATGCCAAGCAGCACCTCTTCCCGTTCTTGCGCGTGCGCTTGCGCTATTCCCTGCGCGAGTCGCCGAGCCGCCGTGAACGACGTTTGCTGGCTCTGGCTGCAGCGCGCGGCCTCCTCGTGCCGACGGCGATCGCCGAAGCTACCGCACGCGCTGTCCTCGGTCCGACGCTCGCCGTCATCGTCACGCGCGCTCTGCCGCCCGGTCGCATGGCGACCCACGCAGAGGCGTTGCGCGCGGTCGACCGGCTCGTCGAGGCCCGGGTCTACCACCCCGACCTCCATCCGGACAACCTACGTATCGTCGCGCATGAGGCCTGCTACCTCGACTTCCAGTCGGTCGTGCTGCGCCACCGTGTGCATGCGGCGGACCGCATGGCGATGTTTGCGAAGTTCGCCGCCGGCGGGGCGCGCGACGCGGCGGGGCGCCTTTGCGTCGACGATCGTCTCTTCGCGAGCGCGAGCGAAGCTGCACAGCTCCGTGCGGCAGTCGACGCGCTCGACGCAGCTGGTCGCGCTGCGCGCCGCCGCCATCGCTTGCGTTCGAGCACCAAGGTCGTGCGCGAACGCGCAGGCCTTTGCGGTTTGCGCTTGCGCCTGCGCGAGTTCGACGCGAGCGACTTCGATCATGTACGCTTCGGTACGGAGCGCGACGAAGTGCGGGACCACTTCGGTCCATGCCGGGTCGCGCTGCGGGACGATGGGCTCATGCTGCGACTGCGGCTTCGCTCTTCGCCGGCGGCGGTCGACCTGCGAGCGCTGTGGGCGGACGCCGACGAAATGTCCGGATTCCTCGGTTGGGAGCGGACTGCACCTTGGCCTTGGGGCACCCAAGCCCTTTATATTCACGCCCATCGGCAGGAAGGTCTGTCGAGGGCGAAGGGACGCGCCAAGTGAAGTTCGGGAGGGACCGTCAATGATTCAAGATCTCGACTCGATCGAGAGGACGCCCGAGGCGGTGCCGCGTCGCGTCTTGTTTTTTGGCAAGCGCAAGTCGCGCTCGTGTTGCACAGGCGCCCTCGTCGACGCGCTCCGCCACCACGGTCTCGAAGTGCAGTGGGTCAACTGCTCGCTGATGAAGCGTTGGATCGGCTCCTGGGGCATGAAGACTGCGGTGCGCTTCATCAAGCAACGCTATCGCCCCGACTTGTGCTTCGTCTTCTTCCACGATCTTCCTCACACGTTGATGGCGGAGTTCAGTCGTGAGATCCCGACTGTGGTGTGGATCGAAGAGCCGATTCGCTACATCGACTCGGCGCAGGTCGACTATGTGAGTTCGGCCCGCCTCGTTTGCCTTTCGACGCCTGCCTTGGTCTGGGCATATCGGAGCCTTGGCGTCGCCAACTCGACCTTCTTGATGAGCGGTTTCTCACCGCGTTTCCACAAGCCCTACACGCAGCGGACAGAAACGCCGACCTTCGATCGTGACCTCGTCTACATCGGCGGCCCCGGCCACATGGGCAGTCGGCCGGACTTCCTCGCGTGGCTCGCGAGCAAGCACGACCTCGAGATCTTCGGCGTCAAGGAGAGTTGGCAGCCTTACCTGCAGCGCTATCCGCAGCTCCGACTTCGTGGTGAGCTGCGGCCTTCGGGTTACGCCGAGGTCTGCGCGCGCAGCAAGATCGTGATCGGTATCAACCAGACCCACGACTCGCGGCTTTACTTTTCGAACCGGGTCTTCCTCACCCTCGCATGCAAGGGCTTCCACCTGATGCGCTACGTGCCTGGCATGGAGGAAGTCTTCGAGGACGGACGGCATCTGATGTGGTTTCACGAGCGCGAGGACTGCGAGGCCCACATCGAACGCATGCTCAAAGACGACGAGGGACGGATGCGCATCGCGCAAGCTGGGCACGAACTCGTGAGCGAGCAACATCGCTACCACGAACGTGTCGGCGCCATCCTCGACATCCTCGCTGGCCGACGCCCGCTCGACTGTCCGCTCGACGGGGTCGATGACGTGCTCGAGATCGGGACCGATGCTCGCAACGCGCCCGCCGCGATCCTCTATCCACGCCGCTCGTCATCGGATGCGATCGAACTCGAGCGGGGACGCTTCACGTTGCACAACGCACGCCCCGCTGGTCGCACCGGCACCTGATCCTGAAACGCCGCATGCGCATCCTGCATGTCCTCTCCGAGCGCGGCTACTCGGGGGGAGAGGACCAGCTCGCGCACCTGCTCGAGCACCTGGCCGCACGTGGGCACGAGTCCATCGTCGTTCTGAACCCGGGGGCTCTGTTCGCGCAGACTTGCCAACGCTTGGGGCTCGTCGTGCACGAGGTCCGCATGCGCAACGACGCGGACCTCGTCGCGATATTGCGTCTGCGTAGCCTCTTCAAGAGCACGAACCCGGACTTGATCCACCTCGCGTGTTCACGTGGTCACAAGCTTGGCGCGCTCGCAGATGTGACTTCGAAGCGCGGCCCGCCCAAGATCGTGACGCGCCGCATGGACTATCCGATTGGAGCGTCGGCTCTGCGGCGTTGGCTCTACGGGAGCGCCGTCGACGCTGTCGTCGCCATCTCCGAAGGCGTGCGACGCGAGGTGCTCGCGGTCGGTGTTGCCGCGCAACGCGTCCATTGCGTCCATGACGGCATCGACGTCGGACGCTTCAAGGGGCTGCGGCAGGGGGAACAACGCGAGCAAGTGCGACGCGAGCTCGGCGTGGTGGATGACACTCTGATCGGCCTCACGACCGCGTCGCTGCATCGACGCAAGGGCCAAGATGTCCTGCTCGAAGCCCTCGCTCGCTTGCCAGACACGGGACCGCGCCTGCTCTGGCTCTTTGCTGGCGATGGCCCCGAACGGAGTGCGCTCGAGCAGCGTGCGGCCGCGCTCGGCCTCCTGGGGACGGCGCTTTCGCGGCGCGTCGAAGCGCGCTTCTTGGGCGCAGTCCGTCCCGTCGATGGCCTGCTCGCGGCCAGCGACCTGTTCTGCCTGCCATCCCGCAGGGAGGGCCTAGGCGTTGCGTTGCTCGAGGCGATGGCGGCCGGCCTCGCCGTCGTCGCGACGGCGATCGGTGGCATGGTCGAGGCGGTGCAGGACGGCGTGAGCGGCTTGCTCGTTCCGGTCGAAGATGTCGCGGCCCTCGCGCGAGCGCTCGAACGCCTCGACGACCCGGAGCTGCGCGCGCGCCTCGGATCAGCGGCAGAGGCGCGCGCAGAGCGCGACTTCGGCTTGGAGCGCATGTGCGAACAGAGCGAGGCCATCTACCTGGCTGTCGCCAGTGAGCGACCCAGCGCTGCTGCTGCGCGACGACGTGTACAGCAAGGACGCCCAGACGGTCGATGAGTCCGAGCCCGGCGTCCCCATAAGATCAGGCTTCGATGAACACGGACCGAGCCTTTCTCAGCAGCCTCAAGCGCGATTGCCGTCACTTCCGCAACGAACGGCCCTGTCGCCCGCACAAGGAGCGCGGCGTCGTCTGTGCTGACTGTGATGTCTACGATCCGGTCGCCGAGCGCATCACGATCGTCAAGCTCGCAGCCACGGGTGACGTGCTGCGCACGACGGCCTTCTTGCCTGCGCTGCGCCGCAAGTATCCGAAGGCGCGCCTGCGCTGGTTGACCGTTGCGGCCGCTGCACCGCTCTTCGAGGCCAACCCCTACGTCGACGACCTCGTCGTCGGTGACGGTGTCCACGTGCCGGCCCGCCTCGCCCTCGAACCCCAAGACCTCGTTCTTTGCCCCGACGCGGATCCCCAGACGGCATCGCTCGCTGCGGCGCTGCCGCTGCGGCCCGGCGGACGCCGCGTTGGCTTCACGGTCGACGACGATGGGCTCGTGCAGCCGCTCTCGGCGGCCGCCGAACGCTGGTATGCGATGGGGGTCTCGGACGAGCGCAAGCGCGCCAACCGCGAGACGTACCAGAACCTCGTCGCGGCGCTGCTCGAACTCGAGGTGCCGCTCGTCGACCGACCTGTCTTCGTGCTCCGCAAGTCAGAGGTCGAAGACGCGCAAGCGTGGTTCGCGCGGGAGAAGGCGCTGTGCGCGCCCTTCGCAGGCGTGACCAAGGTCGTCGGCATCGTCACCGGCGCCGGCCGTCGCTGGCCGCGCAAGCAGTGGACGCTAGAAGGTCAGGTCGGCTTCATCGAGGACCAGTTCGCCAAGGGCCGCGGCGTCGTGCTCTTCGGTGGACCCGAAGAGGTCGAGCGCCATGAGGCGCTGCGCAAGGCGCTGCCGCGCGGGCCGCTCCTCGATGCTGGCACTTCGAACTCGCTGCGGAGCTTCGCGGCGCGCCTGTCGCTCGCCGATGTCGTGGTCACCGGCGACACGATGGCGCTGCACATGGCGACGGCCTTCGGGCAGCCGGTCGTTGCCCTCTTCGGGCCGACGAGCTCTTTCGAGATCGAGCTCTATGGGAAGGGGCAGAAAGTCTTCGCCGAAGAGCTCGACTGTCTCTGCTGCTACGCGCACTGCGAGCGTACGCCGTCCTGCATGGACCTGATCCGTGTCGAGGCGGTCGTCAGCGCTGTTGATACCGTCGTAGCAGGACGCACCTCGTAACAGCCTTGCAAGATGACGCCATGCGTGCGTGGCGCGCGTGCCGACGGCGCGCGCTCTTTGGTATCAAGGTGGCTTTGCTCTTGGAGCTCATCATGCAAAGACCAACTACGTTCTCTGTCCTTGTCCTCACAGCTTGCTGTTCGTTGGGATCACGCGCGATTTCGCAGTGGATCGACACTGCGACGGCCGCGACCTATTCCGACAGCCGCGATGGCGACGCCCTCCTCGTCTGGTCGGGGGGCAAACTCGTCTTCGAGCACTACGCCAACGGCTACGACAAGACAGTGCCACACGTGCTGGCGAGCGGGACGAAGAGCTTCAGCGGTGTGCTCGCTGCGATGGCCGTGCGTGACGGCTTGTTGAAGAGCCTCGATGAGAAGCTCGCTGACGTCTTGCCTGAATGGCGCAACGACGCGAACAAATCACGCATCACGTATCGCCAGCTCTTGAGTCTCTCGAGCGGCATCGACGGCGGTGAGAATGGCAAGGTGCCAACCTATGTCGAGGCGATCCAAGCGCCGACCCTCGCGCCGCCGGGCCAGCGCTTGAGCTATGGCCCCAATCCCTTTCAGATCTTCGGTGAAGCGCTGAAGCGCAAGCTCGTGCCGTCGAGGCGCAGCGTCGCCGACTACATCCAGGCGTCGATCCTGAGCCCGCTCGGCATCAACGTTGGCTTCTGGCGCAACTTCGCGAACGGCGAGCCGAACTTGCCGAGCGGGGCCTACCTGCTCGCGGCCGAGTGGGGCAAGTTCGGTGACTTCTTGCGGCGACGTGGCGTGGTCGGGACGCAACGCCTCCTCGACGAAGCGCTGCTCGATGAGTGCCTGCGCGTCGCTTCGACCAACGACGATTACCGCCTGACCTTTTGGGGCCTGAGCCCCGATGAAGCTGGGCCGCCCGATGTCTTCTTTGCGGCAGGTGCAGGCAAGCAGCGGCTCTACGTCCTGCGCGAGTTCGGCCTCGTCGTCGTGCGCTTCGGCAACACCCTCGGCGCATGGAGTGACCCGGACTTCTTGGCTGCCTTGCTCCCTGCCTACGCCGGTGTCTTTGCAGATGGCTGTGCTGGCTCGCGCGGAAGGGCGACCATCCAGGCCAACAAGGCGCCACTGCTCGGCACGAGCGACTTTGCTCTGCGCGTCACTGGCGCGCTGCCGCGCGCGCCGGGCGTCTTCATCCTCGGCGCCTCGCGCGAGCGCTGGCTCGGCGTGCCGCTGCCGATCGACTTCGGCCCGGCTGGCATGCCGTCGTGCCTCCTGCACGTGAGCCCCGACATCATGCTCGGCTTCGTGGCCGATGCGTCGGGTCGCGCGACCTTGCCTGCGCCGATTGGAGCCGCAGCGCGCATCGCGGGGAAGTATGTGTTCGTCCAGGCGATGCTGTACGACGCGCCCGCCAATGCGGCTGGCTATACGTTCGCGGATGCTGCGGTCGTGCGCATTGGTGCGCGCTGAGGCTCAGAGGTCGGCGAGGGTGAGATACTGCGCGTTGTTCACAGCAAAGTAGTCGATGAGCGCAGCGCCGATGCGCTGGCCGTTCACGATCTGCGAGCGGGCCGTCATATGAACCGTGAACGTAGGGTCGAGTGCGAGCCCGGCGGTGCTTGAGAAGGCGCAGTATGGAAAGCGCGTCCCAATGAATTCTTGTGTACGACGCAATATCGCCAAATCAGGGAATCCACCAGATAGTGGTTCGACAGTTTGCACGACGACAAATGGCGACTCTTGTGCTAGCTCGTCTCGAACCGCTGCCATGAAGTCGACGAGTTTCCTCCCGTATTCCTGCGCGCCGACGCCTGGATAGTTGCGCGCGTCGGTATAGCCCTGGGCCCACACTACTCCCAAGTGCACGACCTCGTCTTTCTGGTAGCCGAGGTTGAGGATGGCTCTGCGGGCATCCGACGACATCGGGCTTCTCCACTTGTCGAAAAGCTCTCCAGTCGACGATGCGCTCCAGTCAAGCTCCATGGCATCGGCTCGGAGAATCGTGTTGGGAACAGCGTACTTGATGATGAAGATCTCGATGTCGTTCACTTGCGGCGAATAGTGGTCATGCAAGAACCTGGCAAGCGACATCTCCGGTCCAATGAAGGGCTCGGCCGTAGTACTGCCGAGTGCGAACCCTGGTTCTAAGGGTACAAAGCTGCTGCTGCTGGGCACGACGAACCGTTCCCAGACTCGTGTGTAGTTCGCCACCTCGTTGTAGATCGCCTTAGTATCATCGGTCAATGTGTTCCACTTCGCGTCGCTGCCGTTCGCGTTCGACTGTCCGAGGATCTCGATCACCAATGCGCGAGTTCCCTGAGGCAGCATCGGGACCGTCTGCGCCTCGACCGCGGAAAGGAACGCAACGCTCGCGCAAAGCGACAGCATTGCGCTGGATAGCTTCTTCATGACTGACTCCATTGAATGGCGTTTCATGCGCAGCTGTAGCGCCGCGCTGAAACGTGGCGTCAGCCACGCAGCGCCGTCACGAAGTCGTCGAGAAAAGTTCTAGCTGCCTCTGATGCGAGCAGCCGGGCGAGCGGGCGCGAGCCCGCTCCAGCCTCACTTGGCGACGATGTTGCGGATGACGACCGCTTCGTCCTTCTCTTCGAGGTCGAGCTTCACGGTCTTGCCGACGAGCTCGTCGAGGCTCTGGATGGACTCGGTCGCGAGCATCGGCAGCTCGACCTGCTTGCCATCCGCTTCGACCGTGATCGTGTTGTTGACGGCGTCGACGCTCACGACCTTGCCTTCGAGCGACGACATACCGGCGTCGTCCTTCTTGATGAGGCCCTTGACCTTGGCGGCCGCGCCCTTGGCGACGGTCTTGACCTTGTCGGTCATTTTGCTCCAGTCGCCCTTGAGCTTGTCCTTGTTGAAGGTGACCGAGAAGCCCGTCTTGCCGCCAGCGTTCGACGTAGCTGAGAACCAGCCTTGCCAGAAGCCGACGCCGACGAAGAGGACGGCGATGACGAGAATGACGGTGAGGAAGCGTTTCATGATGATGTTGATCTCCGGCGAGGGGTGTGGCGCGAAAATGAGCCCGAGAGTCATACCACAGGGCTCGCGCCTTGCCAGCTACTGACGTGGTCAGGTGGAGGGGCCGCGCGCAGATGTCGCAGCTGCCCGTGTAGTTTTCAAACTCCGCGCCTGGAAATCGAGAGCTCCGGTCTCAGCTGCCTCAGTCAAACGCTGCGCGACCCGGTCGTCCGAGCCCCGTGGCAGCGGGCTTGGGCGAGAGCCGGGTCGCGCGGTCATCTGTGTGACCCGTGTTCCCGCGGGTTGGCCAGTTTGGGAGGAGAGGATCTCGTGATAGCCAAGAGCGCTACCGTTCTGTTCGCAGTTTGCAGTGTCACCCTCACGTGGCAAGGCCACTTCACGAGCAAGGCCACAGGCGATCCACTCACGAAGCGAGTTCGCATCCTCGCTGCCGGCGACTCGATCACCGAGGGCTACTACGATCGCGACGGGGGCTACCGTCGCTTCTTGGTCGACTGGCTCGCGCCCTACGCCGACTTCGACTTCGTCGGACCCTTGGGAAGCGATCCACTGCGGCACTACGCGATCGCCGGCATCGGTGGGCAGGAACTCGCCGTCAAGCTGGGTCGAGTCGTCGTCAACGAAGCGCCGGACATCATCCTGCTTCATGTGGGCAAGGTCGACCTGATCCGCAGCTTGCTCCGCAAGCAAGGTAGCCATGAAGCGGCTCAGAACGTCATCCACGCCATTCGCGCCTCCGTGGATGCAGCTTGCGACACCGAAGTCGCCCTTGGTCGGCGACCCATCGTTCTCCTTCATGAGTTGCTACCGATTGGTGACCTGTTCGATGGCATTGACGAGCTTCGCATCGTCGACGAGATCAACGACTTGCTCCATCGCGAGGTCGTTGAACCGCGCCGACACGCCGGCTACCCGGTCGACCTGATCGCGACCGTCGTGCCAGTGGATGTCGAAGACTTGGCGGACGGGGTCCACCCGTTGCCTGGAGGAGTAGGTTTCCGCAAGCTGGCGACGGACTATTGGGCCGCTCTCCTCGGGTTCTCTTTCAGCAGTCTGTGATGACTGTTGGGTCGCTATCGCCTTGACACCGTGCGTATCGGTACGGCGGGGCAGTCGATGCGCGCGCAGCCCCAATTGCCTCTCTGCGAAGCGACTTCTCGGCGGCAATGATGCTCCGCATGACCTCCACCCCCTGCCCGGTCTTGCCTCGCCTCTTCCTCGTCGCCCTCGCCAGCGCGACCGCCCTCGCCTGCGCGACGAGCGCGCGCGCCCAGCTCGTGGCCTCGGGGGCTGCGGCTTGGTGGTCAGAGGCTCGCGACGGCCGGGCCCTCGTCGTGCACCAGGACGGCAAGCTCGTCTTCGAGCAGTACACAGGTGGTTTGACGCGCAGCACCGGCTTTCCGATTGCGAGCATCACCAAGTCCTTCGCGAGTGTTCTCGCCGCCTGCGCGATCCGTGATGGCTTGCTTCGCAGCTTCGACGAACTGGTCGCCGACACGCTCACCGAATGGAAGAGCGATGGTCACAAGTCCAAGATCACCTACCGCCACCTCTTGAGCATGTCGAGCGGGCTCGAGCCGGGAGTGAGCTTCGTGGTGCCGAGCTACGCGGAAGCTGTCAAGGCCGCGGCCATCGCTGCTCCTGGGCAGCGCTTCGACTACGGGCCGAATCCCTACCAGGCTTTTGGCGCCGCCCTCCAGCGCAAGCTCCTCTCGAGCCAGCGCAGCGTGACGGAGTACCTGAACAGCGCTCTGCTTGCACCGATCGGCATCCTCGTCTCGGACTGGTTGGGTGCTCTGCAAGGAGAGCCGCAGTTTCCGAGTGGTGCGGTTCTGGCGCCGTCGGAGCTCATGAAGTTCGGTGACTTCCTCCGTAACGAAGGCCGAGTCGGCGATCGTCAGCTCCTCGCGAAGGACTTGCTGCGCCAGTGTCTCGAGTTCTCAGCGACCAACTCCGCCTATCGACTCGGCTTCTACGGCACATCGCCGACGTCGTCGGGTCCCGTCGACTTGTTTTGGGCGGCAGGCGCAGGTGGACAGCGGCTCTACGTGCTGCCGGACTTCGGCCTCACGATTTTGCGTTATGCGCTGAGCTTCCAAGACATCGACGACGCCGAGTTCCAGGACATTCTCTTCCCAGCTTGGACCGGTCACATCGGGGATGGTTGTCGTGGAAGTCGCGGCACGCCACGACTGTCCGCCTTCGGTTCGACGCAGCCGACGCTCGGCGCGAGCCAGTATGCGCTGACCGCACAGTCGTGCCCGGAGTTCACGCTTGGCGTCTACCTCCTCGGCGCTTCGCAGCGCAAGGATGTCGGCGGCGCCGACCTGCCGCTCGACCTCACGCCCTTCGGCCTGCCGGGCTGCACGCTCTTCACGAGCCTCGACATCCTCGTGCCCTTCGTGACCGACGCGACGGGACGCAACGACGTGCCGTCACCCATCCCCAACATTCTGGCCTTGGCTGGCAAGTACGTTTACGTGCAGGCGCTCTTGACGGACAGCGCTGCCAACAGCGCCGGCTTGACGCTGTCCGACGCCATCCTCGTGCGCGTCGGTAGGCCTTGAGGACTCAGTCCTTCTTGCGCAGCGTCTCGCAGTAGCGGCCGATCGCGATGCGCTGGGCTTCGTCCAGGTGCGGATAGGCGGGCATGTCTTCGGGCGGTTCGAGCAGGAGCTCTGCGAGGTCCTCGGGCTCGTAGTCGACGTCGTCGAAGGGCGGCGCGTCTTTGTCTTCTTTGCCGTAGACGACGCCGTCCGGCGCCTTCCAGGTGTGGCACGAGAAGCAGCCTTCCTTGCGCGTCAGGTCGTAGCCGAGGCGCAGTTCATCCGACGCGTGCAGCGCGTGCTGGGGCGTCTTGTAGTGGCTGGGTTTGTCTTGGCTGCCGAGGTAGGTCAAGGTGCCGAGCACTGCCAAAAAGCCGATGCCCGCAACGACAGCGAGCGGTCGCTTCGCGAGCCGGCGTTCCGGATTGCGGTCGATGAACGGCAGAAGCATGAGCAGCGCGAGCAAGGCATTGGGAATCCAGAAGGACCCAATGGCCTCGTAGCCGCTCTTGAAGTACTTGAGCAGCTCGAAGGGCCCGAAGAAGTACCACTCGGGTCGCGGTTGGTAGTTCGCGTCCGCCGGGTCGGCGATGGCCTCGAGCTCGGCCGGCCAACGCGTTGCGATCACGAAGCATGCAGCAACCGCCACGATGCCGAGGAGGGCCTTGGTCCAGGTCGTGCGCGAAGGGAAGGGGCCTTGTGGCGTGCCCGCTTCGTCGACGCGCAATCCGACGGGCGCCATGCCGTGGCGGCGCATCGTGCGGCTGCGCATCAGAACGACGATGCCGATCAAGAGCGGCACGACCATCGTGTGCAGCGTGAAGAAGCGCGTGAGCGAAACTGGCCCGAGTTCGCTTCCGCCTTGCAGGAAGTCCCGGATGTGCGGCCCGAGCTCGGGCGCGCTCGCGAGGATGCCGAGCCGCACTTTCGTCGCGAACCACGCGTTCTGGTCCCACGGCAACAAGTAGCCGGTGAAGGCGGCGCCGACGACGAGCGCAAAGAGCAGCAAGCCGAAGATCCACGCGAACTCGCGTGGGCGCTTGTAGAGCCCGAAGAAGAACCACGCGAGCAGGTCGAGGAAGGCCACGACGACCAGCACCGAGGTGCCCTGATAGTGCAGTGCACGCAGGAGGGCCCCACCCGCGACGTCGCGTTCGAGGACGCGGATCGAGTCGTAGGCATGGTCGGCCGAGGCGACGTAGTGAAACGACATACCGATACCCGTCACGACGACGAGCACGAGCACGCAGAGCGTCGCGAAGCCGAGCCCGAGCAAGAAGCTCGTCTCGCGTGGCGGCCGTGAAGTGCCGCCGAGTTCGCGCAGCCACGAGAAGACGCCGAGTCGATGTTCGAGGAAGGCGAGCAAGGTCAGACCTCGATCAGGACGGGTTCGTCGTCCCCTCGAGTCGTGACCGCGAAGCGCCGCAGCGGCGACTTCGGCGGTCCGTAGGCCGGCTGTCCGTCGAGATCGAAGCCGCCGTCGTGGCACGGACAGACGAACTCCTTCTTGTCAGCGTCGAACGAAACGTTGCAGCCGGCGTGCGTGCACTCGGCGCCGAGCGCGAGGACGCCGTCGTCGGTGCGCCGCAAAAAGACGAGGCGCTCGACCTCCTGGCGGTAGGCACCCTGGATGTCCTCGTAGCGAAGGCGATAGGAGACGGGACTCCCCGCCGGGATCTCGCCAAGGCGCAAGGCGCTGCGCGGCTTCTTCGCCGACCCGGGTCCTGGTAGGAGCGTTCGCGCGGCGGCGACGAGGGGCGCGACGAAGGGGACGGCGAGGACCGCCGCCGCCACCACGCTCGCAAAGCCCCGCCTCCCGATTGGTTCTTCCTCGAGGTTCATGAGTCGTGATCTCCGTAGAGGTTGCTGCGGTCAATCATGCACGGAGCGACGCCGTGGGCAACGTGCGTGCCGCGGCTCTCAGCCAAAGGCCGCATCTCGACATGCTTTTGACATTCGTCTCCGGCGACACCGCAATCCACTTGTTAGCTTGTGCCGCGTGGGCAGACCTTCCCGCTCCTTCCCGTGGTTGCCGGCTGGCCTCGCGCTGACAGCTGGGCTCGTCGTGGTCACGGGCGTGCTCGGCATCGGGCGCGCGCTCCAGACCGCGCGGCTCACGGCCAGTCTAGAAAAACGACGCGCGGCGTCCATGACTGCGACGGCGGTCCGCCAAGTCTCGATGGACGCGCGCCTGCTCGAGTTCTGCGAGGCGGGGGAGCGCTTCGAAGTCCTCAGCGACTCGATCACGATCGAGGGCTTGCCGGCGCCGCGGAGCGTGCAGCATCCAGCGGTCTTGTGGGTGGCGGATGAAGTGCGGAGCGCGCGCGAGAGCGAGTTCACTGGCGGCGATGTCGAGTCTGCGCGCGCGAGCCTCTTGGCGGCGTCGCTGCGCAGCGGCCTGCCGCAGCCGCTCGTGGCGCGCTTGCGGCTCGAGCTCGCTTGGCTCGAACATCGTGGTGCTGAGCCTGCGCGCGCGGCGGAAGCCTTCGGCCAAGTCGCTGTCGCGGAGCTCAGCGACGCGGACGTTGCGTCGTGGTGTTGGCTCTCGTCGCACCAGGACCTGAGCGCCGAGGCTCAGCGAGACGCTGCGACGCACGCCTTCGCGCGCCTCGCGAATGTCGACGAACGCACGCGGCAGCAGCTTGCCTGGCTCGCAGGGTCGCGTGAGGTCGACGACGGCTTCCGTGCGCGCTGCGAAGCCGCCTTCGCCTTCTCGGGCCGTGTTGCGGCGACGCGGCGTGTGCTCGCTCTACGCAGCGACGCTGCCCTGACCAAGGCGACGGTCGTCGTCGAAGCGGTCGGCGCTGCCGTCCTGGTCTTCCACCCGACGCAGCCACTGAACGCCGAGGCAAGCGGCTATCGCGACGGCCACGGCGCGGTGTTCACGCTCGAGCGCTTCGCGGCCGTGCTCGAAGCGACGACGGCGCCGCGCGGCACGGACGCAGAGGCCCGAACTCCCATCCTCGAGATCGCCTGGAGCGGGAGGCTCGCCGAAGCGCCAGCTCCGGGTTCCGACGCCAAAAAGGGACACGTCGACGAAGAGCCCGTTCTCGTCGTGCCTGGCCTCGCCATCCTGCCGGAAGGCACGGCGGCTACGAGCGGCTTCGAAGACCCGCGCTTGATTCCGATCCTCCTCGCCGTTCTCGTTGCTGTCTTCGCGTCCTTGCTGCTGGCCTTCGTGCGTACTCATCGCCGCGAGCGCGCGGCCCTCGAGCTGCGCTCCGACTTCCTCCGCTCGGTTTCCCATGAGCTGCGCACGCCGCTGACTTCGATTCGGATGCTGGCCGAGTCGCTCGAGGGCGGCACCGTGCCGAAGGAGCGCAGCGCGTCCTATTTGGGCCTCATGGCCGGCGAAGCGACGCGGCTCGGCGCGCTGGTCGAGAACGTCCTCGACCTCGGCCGCATCGAGCGCGGCGAGCGGCGCTACGACCTCGCGCCCCTGCGCCTCGACGAGGTCGTTCACGAGGTGATCGCGCTCACCAAGCCGCTCGCCACGCGCCACGGCGGCGCCATCGAAGGACGGCTCACGCCGCTCGTGGTCCTCGGCGACGCCGACGCTCTACGCCAGACCCTCCTCAATCTGATCGACAACGCGATCAAGTACGCGTCGAAGCCCGAGGCCGGTCCACGCATCCTCGTCACCCTCGATCGCGGGCCCGACGGAGCGACGCTCGCCATCGAAGACGACGGGCCCGGCGTGCCAGCCGAGGAGCGCGAACTCGTGTTCGAGCAGTTTCGGCGCGGCGCGGCGCACGCCGACGCTTCGATCGCTGGCACGGGCATCGGCCTCGGAATCGCGCGCAGCATCGCCGTGGCCCATGGCGGTGACCTTCGCTGCTCGCGCGCGCAGCAACTCGGCGGAGCGCGCTTCGACTTGCGGCTGCCGCTCGCCGAACCCGAAGACACGCAGCTGCGGTCCAAGGAGGATCGCGGCTCGCAGGCGGAGGCGAGAGTATGACGAAGCTGCACGTTCTCGTCGTCGAAGACGACCCCGTCTTGCGTACCGGGCTCTGCGACAACCTCGAGAGTGAAGGCTACGAAGTGCAGGCCTGCGCCGACGGGGCAAGGGCGGCGCGCCTCTTGGCGCAGGATCACTTCGACCTCGTCATCCTCGACCTCATGTTGCCTTCCAAGAGCGGCCTCGACGTCCTTCGCGAGTTGCGGGCGAGCGATACCTCGACGCCGGTCCTGCTCTTGACGGCCAAGGCCGACGAGACCGACAAGGTCCTCGGCCTCGAGCTCGGCGCGGACGACTACGTGACCAAGCCGTTTGGCCTGCGCGAGCTCATGGCGCGCGTGCGCGCCTGCCTGCGCCGCGTCGCGCGCCAGCCAGGAGAAGCGCATTTCGAGCATCGCTTCTGCGTCGGCGGCTTCACGGTCGACCTCGAGGCCTTCGAGATCGTGGGCTCCGGTGGCCGCGAAGCCCTCTCGCCGAAGGAGGCCGCCATCCTCCGCCTGCTCTGGCAGAGTCGCGACCGCGTCGTGCCGCGCCGGCGCTTCTTCGACGAGCTCTGGGGGCACCGCTTCGTCGGCAACCGCAGCATCGACACCCACGTCGTCAACCTGCGCAAGAAGCTCGAAGCCGACCCGGCGAAGCCGCAGCACATCTTGACTGCCCATGGCGTTGGCTACCGCCTTGTCGGCGCGACCGCGGTGGCGAGCGACGAGGGTCCGCGGAGTCCTTGACAGGGCCTTCATGGAGAGAAGCGCTTCGGAGCCGCCGCGCGAAGCTCCGATAACAACGACTGTGAGTTCTCCGAACGACCCGCCGCCGCTGCCGCCTGGGCGGGCCAGCCATTCGTGGTTTCCGTGGATCCTGCTCTCGATCGCGACGGCCGTCGTCGTGGCCGCGATCGCGACTTCGCTCCGCCTGCGCCAGCGACAGGCGACCCTTCACAGTGCCGTCGAAGAACTAGCCCGCATCGAAACGGTCGCGACTGCCCAGGCCAACATCGCTTGGCGCGCGCTCAACTACATGATCACGGGCGAGCAGATGTCCTTCGTGCGGCTGCGCGGTGAGGAAGGGCGTGGGCGCGCGGTGCTCCAGGAACGACTCAAGACTCTGCGTGCGGCTCTGGTGACGGAGCTGCCGGAGACCGACGGGCCCGAGGTCGAAGGCAGCCTGCTGAGCGTCGACGGCGCTGCCACGCGCTTCTTGTCGAGCGTGCAGGGCATGCTCGGCCAACTCAGCATCGCGCGCGCCTCGGCGCAGAAGCGCCTCGAGCACTGGGACATGAACTTCGGCGCCTTCAGCGGTGCCCTCAAGGCCTGTCGCGACCGGGTCCAAAAGCAGGCGACCGCCGCCGCGCGCCTCGCCGACTCCGTGACGATGATCGCGGCCCTGCTCACGCTCTCGTGGCTCGCCGTCTTCGTCTGGCGTTTGACGCGCCTGCGCGCGAAGAGGGGGGTGGAGCTCCAGGCCGAGCGCCTGCGGACCTTGGAAGAGAGCGAAGCGCGCTTCCGCGAGCTCGTGCGCCATTCGAGCGACCTCATCCTCGTGGTCGAACCGAGCGGCGCGCTGCGCTACGCGACGCCGTCTGCGCGCCGCATGCTCTTGCCGAACGAAGATGCCTTCTCGAAGGCCTCGGACCAGACCCTCGACTGCGCGCGGCAGATCGGCCGAGTCCTCGATCGAAGCGACGCGGTCCTTGGTCGAGATGCTCTTCGACACGCCGCTCGAGAGTCTCGTCGCCAACGTCGTGAGCGAAGTGCACATCGACGCGGGTCTCACGCGCGACACCGCCCGCATCCTCGACGTCCACGTCCAAGATCTCAGCGACCACGAGTCGATCCGTGGCATCGTCCTCAACGCGCGCGACATCACCGAGCGCAAGGCGCTCGAAGAGCGCCTTCGCCACCAAGCCCTGCACGACCCGCTGACGGACTTGCCGAATCGGCGGCGCTTCCGCCAGGCCTTCACGGCGCTGCCTTGCGATGTGCGCGCGCGCGCGGCGGTGCTCTTCATCGACCTGGATGGCTTCAAGCTCGTCAACGACAGCTATGGCCACGGCGTCGGCGATGACTTGCTGCTGCAGGTGGCGTCGCGGCTCTCGACTTGCATCGATGACGGCGACCTGCTCGCGCGGCAAGGCGGCGACGAGTTCCTCGTGCTCTGTGCCATCGATGGGACCGCTGTCGCGGCCGCCGAAGCCATGGCGACGAAGGTCCGCGACGCGCTCGTGCCGCCCTTCCGCGTGCGCGATTCGGAGGTTTTCATCCAGGCCAGCATCGGCATGGTCACTGGCATCGGCGACCTCGACGCCGACCAAGCGGTCCAGCGCGCCGACATCGCGATGTATGCCGCCAAGGCGCTCGGCAAGGGGCGGGCGGTCTTCTTCGAAGAGAACATGCTCGCTGGCGCACCCGAACGGCTCGCGCTCGAGAGCGACTTTCGTCGCGCGCTCGAGCGCGGTGAGTTCCACGTCGTCTACCAACCCAAGGTCGGCCTCACGAGCGGCTGCACCGAGAGCGTCGAAGCCCTCGTGCGCTGGCAGCACCCGACGCGCGGCGCGGTGGGTCCCGACAGTTTCATCCCTTTCGCCGAAGAGAGCGGCCTCATCCACGACCTCGGGCGCTACGTCCTGCGGCGTGCCTGCGAGGATGCTTGTCGTTGGAAGGACCGGGGCATCGTCGTCGCCGTCAATCTCTCGCCGGTACAGTTCCGCAATGATGCCCTCGTCGCCGAGATCCGCGCGGCCCTCGAGGACAGCGGCCTGCCAGCCGAGCTCCTCGAACTCGAGATCACCGAATCGGCGGTCCTCGGCGACGTCGAGAAAACGACGCGCGTGCTCGGCGAGCTCAAGCGGCTTGGCATTCGACTCGCGATCGACGACTTCGGCACCGGCTACTCGAACCTCGCCCACATCAAGCACTACAACGTCGACGTCCTCAAGATCGACCAGTCCTTCGTGCGGGGCTCGAACCCGGGCTGCAACGACGCGCTGAGTGACGGCGACATCGTGGCCGCCGTCATCGCGATGGCCAAGGCGTTTGGTCTACACGTCGTCGCCGAAGGCGTCGAGAGCGCGTCGCACGTGGCCGCGCTCCAAGCGCTCGGCGCGGATCTCGGCCAAGGTTACTGGTTCTCGAAGCCCGTGGATGCGGCCGCCATCGACGCGCTCCTCGAGCGTGAGGAGCCGCGCGAGGCGGACGCGCCCGAGCCTGTGCCGACGACTTGATCGTTTTGCGCGCCATCTTCGTGCTTTGCCGTACGAAGCGCCGTCGAAGCGCCGTCGAAGCAAAGGACTGCGCCAACGATCACGATGCGTCGGGCTGGACGTTCGCGTTGCGCTGGCGTGATTCTTCGGCCATCTGCAGGGCGGCGTCATCGAGCTTGGTGGCCAGGATTCGGTCCCGCATGCCGAGCATGCGCAGCGCTAGGAGACCAGCGTTCTTGCCGTTGCCGATGCCGACGGTCGCGACGGGCACACCGGCGGGCATCTGCACGATCGAGAGCAGCGAGTCCATGCCCTTGAGCGCGCGACTCTCGACCGGCACACCGATGACCGGCAGCGTCGTCAGGCTCGCGACCATGCCGGGCAAGTGCGCCGCGCCGCCGGCGCCGGCGATGATGACCTCGAGGCCGCGGTCGCGCGCCGTGCGCGCGTAGTCGACCATGTCGAGCGGCGTGCGGTGGGCGCTCACGACGCGGATCTCATAGGCGACGCCGAAGGCCTCACAGACTTCGGCTGCGGGCCGCATGGCCGCTAGATCCGAATCGCTGCCCATGATGATGCCGACGCGCGGGGGGGACGGATGGACGGTCATGACGGTGTCGAGTCCTTGGCTTCTTGGTCGAGTTCGGTGGTGGGGCTCTCTGCGGCAGCGCTCTCCGCGGTAGCGCTCTCCGCGGTGACGGCCTGCGCCGCGACGAAGCGCAACTCCAAAGCGCAGCGCCGCGCACACGCAACGGCTTCTTCCACGCTGTCGCCGAGCGCCGTTATATGTCCCATCTTGCGTCCAGGGCTCGCCTTCACTTTGCCGTAGAGATGCAAGTGCGCGCCATCGACCGCCAGGGCAGCAGGGATGCCCTTCGGGCGCCCGGGTCCGTCGACATCAGCAATGAGATTGACCATCGCGGCGGCCGGCCGCCGCAGCGCGGTGCTGCCGAGCGGCAGGCCGAGCACGGCGCGGACGTGATTCGCGAACTGCGACGTGACGCAGGCCTCGATCGTGTAGTGACCGCTGTTGTGCACGCGCGGCGCTAGCTCGTTGATGCAGACACTGCCGTCCTCGAGTTCGAAGAGCTCGACGCCGAAGGTCCCGGTGCCGTCGACGGCGATGACGGCGGTCTCGGCCGCCTCGAGGGCGCGAGCCGCGGTCGTCTCGGGCACGCGGGCCGGGACGAGGACCTCTTTACAGATGTGCGCTTCTTGCCGCGACTCGACGAGCGGGTAGGTCACGACCCTGCCGTCGGCTGCGCGCGTGAGCATGACCGCGAGCTCGCGGACGAAGGGACAGAAGGCCTCGGCGTAGAGCGCGTTGCGATCGCCCTCCAGTTGCTGCCAAGCCGCGGCGACTTCGCCCCTGTTTGCGACGAGGGCGTTGCCCTTGCCGTCGTAGCCGTTGCGGCGCTTCTTGAGCACGATGGGCCAGGCGAGCGCGTCGCCCGCCGCGATGACGGCGCTCGCTGTGGGCGTGTCGCGAAAGGCCGGGACAGCGAGGCCCGCGTTGGCGAGTGCTGTCTTTTGCAAGAACTTGTCTTGGACGCAGCGCAGGGTCGCGGAGCTCGGGTGCAGGCGCCGTCCGCAGGCTTCGAGCGCTTCGAGGGCGTCGGCGTTCACGAACTCACTCTCGAGCACGACGGCGTCGACCTCGGCCGCGAAATCGCGCAAGACCGCCGCATCGTTCCAGTCGCCGAGGACACAACGCGTGTCGAGGCAGTCCGCCGGGAAGGGTCGCTGCCGCTCGAGGATCGCGACTTCACAACCGAGCTCGTAGGCCGCCTGTGCGAGCATCTTGGCGAGCTGGCCGCCGCCGACGATGCCGAGGGTCGGGTTCGATCTGAGGTCGCTGCGCGCGTCGCTGGGGCTCGGGGTCATGATGCGGATTGGCGTTGGCTGTTGGCTGTTGGCAGTGAACTGTGGGCTGGCGGCGGCGGCGCTACGGACACAAAAAGCACAGACACTAACCTTGTCGCCTGGCAACGGCGCGCGCGAAACCGCCGGCGCGACGCCGCTTGCGGGAACCCGGTCTTGACATCTTCTCGACACGCTTCGAACAGAGCTTCGACATGGCCTTGGTCGATCGAGCGTCTACTGGCGCACACGAATGAAACTTGACCACACGAGCCCGTCGGGCTCCAAGGAGACAACGCCATGAAGTCCAGTTACAGAGCCATGTTCTTCGCCGCCGCCGCAACGCTCGGGCCCTGGCTCGCACCGCTGCAGAGCCAAGCGGCGCCGCAGGCACAGCCGACGCCCCTCGAGCTCGCGATTGCCAAGTTCGAACTCGAACGCGATCCGACGGCCCTCGAGGCGCTGGTCGCCGCCGCTGGTGCCGACGCCGATGCGGCGCGCGCGGTTCTGCA
>CALLZN010000111.1 GCA_937858895.1 uncultured bacterium
GATAGAGGGCCAGGCAGCACCCGAAGACGACGAATGCGCGCAGCAGAGCTTCGCCGCGGGTCACTTGCCTTCCGTCGCGCGGGCGAGGTGCCACGGGTCGGCCTGGGCTGTGGCCATGACGCGGATCTCGTCGATGTTGACGTGAGCCGGGCGGGTCGCAGCGAAGAGCACACAGTCGGCGACGTCATCCGCATGCAGCGGCTCGTAGCCGTCGTAGACGTGCTTGGCGCGTTCCTCGTCGCCGCTGAAGCGCACGATCGAGAACTCCGTCTCGGCGGCACCAGGGTCGACGCTCGTGACGCGAATGCCGCGACCGAGCGTCTCGAGGCGCAGCGACTCGCAGAGGCCGAGAAGGCCGGCTTTGGCGGCGGAGGGGAGCCACCCGCCGGCGTAGCCGTGGTGGCCGGCGACGCTGCCGACGAAGATCACGTGGCCCGAGCCGCGCTCGAGCATGGCGGGCAAGTAGGCGCGCGTGACCCAGAGCGAGCCGAAGAGATTGGTCTCGACCATCTCGCGCCAGGCAATGCCGTCGGCGTCTTCGATCTTCTCGGTGCCGCGCGCGAGGCCGGCGTTGTTGATGATCGTGTCGGGCAAGCCCGCTGCTTCGACGAGGGCGTCGCGGTAGAACTCGATGCCCTTGCGGTCGGTGACGTCGAGGGAGCGTGCAAAGACGAAGGGCGCGCCGAGGGCTTCGAGTTCGGGCGCGAGCTCGCGCAGCCGCTCTTCGCGCCGCGCGCCGATCGCGACTGCATGGCCAGCTTTGGCGAACGCGCGTGCGGTGGCCATGCCAAATCCCGAGGACGCGCCAGTAACGAGAACGAGTGCCATGGCGGCTTTGTACCCGATGGCGTTCCGTAGTCCTACGGTGCTACGCAGGCGCCGCGCGCGACGACGGTCAATTTCCGCGCAGCTTCTTGAGGCGCTCGATCGCGCTCAGGACCTTCTTGCCGCCCGGTCCCTCGTTCGCGACGCCTTGGGAGCTACCGAGTGACGGGCTGTCGTCGACATCGCTCGCCGAGATCCCGCTGCCTTGTGCACCCGTGCTGTCGTAGTTGCGCGGCGCGCTTGTCGTGGCTGTCGCGGTCTTCGTTGGCGCCGCTACCGATCCGGAATGTGCTTGTGGGCGCATCGCGATTTCTTCGACTACACGCCGGACTTGGGCGAGGTTCTGCTCCAGGCCCTGGAGCAGCTTCGGGTCGAGCGACGATCCGCCGCTCGGCCGCTTCGCGAGCTCGTCCACGCGCGAGGCGACCGCGCGCAACTCGCCCTGGGTCGAGGTCTCGATCGCGCGCACCGTCTTCTCGATCTGCTCCCGCAGCATGTCGACGTGCGTCTCGACGTCGCTCGTCAAGCGGCCGTTCTCGCGCACGATGTACTGTTCGAGGCGCTCGAAGATCGCGTTGTGGTTCTCGGCGATGCGCGTCTCGAGCTCTTGCTCGCTGCCGTTGATCCGCTGGAAGAGCCCTTCCCAGTGCTTCTCGTTGGCGGTCTTGACCTCGGTCATGCCGCGCTCGATGGCTTCGAGGTCGTGCTTGACCGACTCGACGCGGTTCTGCGTCTCCGTGCTCTGCTTGGAGAGGTCGGTCGCGAGGCCGACGATGTCGACGAGCGGCTTGTTGTGCATGCGCACGGCCTTGGTCAGGTTCGCGATCATCGTCTCCATCTTGACGAGGACCTGGGCCTGGCCTTCGAGCGCGAGCTCGGTCGCGGCTTGCGGATTGGCGTTGCGCGCTTCTTCGGTCATCGCCGCGACGTCGCTCGCGATGCCGCTCAGCTCTTGGTCGATGTGCTGGGAGAGCACGCGAGAAGTGCTGCGCAGGCCCGTTGCCTGCAGCCAGGCAAGACCCGCGAGCAGGATGCCCGAGACGAGGAGAAGGCCCGGCGTGATGCCGAGCATCGAGATCGTCGTGAGGGCGACTTCAGGAACTCCGAGCTCTGGCGCGGCGGCCAGGCCGAAGGCCGTCAGGATGAGAAGCAGCCCCAAGTACTGCGGGATCGACGACAGCTTGATGTCGGCTGCGTTCGTCCGGTTCGAGCGACGAGGCCGCTCGCGGCGGCTTGCCAGCGGCATCGGGGTCGTGTTCGGCGTCCCGTCTTCGACCAAGTCGAAGGCCTGGTCGAGAGAGTCTTGGAGTTCTTGGCTGTTCGGCGTGACCATGCGCTTTCCCTGCTGTCCCTCGTCGCTATCGGCTCGCAGGGCGTCGTCCCTGAATCTTCCTCCTCCCGCCGCACAAGTTCGGGCAGACAGTTGCGCGTGGTCGATCCAGACTCAAGATGTTGCGCCCTGACTCGGTTCGTTGATCCCGGTGCGTTGCCGCGGATCCCAAAAGAGAACGCGATGGTCCACGAAATCTCAGCAATCGCAGCTTCGCCAGGCGTCGCGATCGCGCCGTTGCGTCATCTCCGCCTCGCGGGCGAGTTCATCCCGCGCTTCCATGTCACGCCCGCCGAGGCCGACGCCGAGTGCGCGCGCTTCCGAGCTGCTTGTGAACGCGCCGCCGAGGCCCTCGAACGGCTCAAGGACAAGCTCGGTGAGGCCGCCGGCTCCGTGCTGGGGATCTACGATGCGCACATCGCCCTCGTCATGGACCCGACGCTCCGCAACGATGTCGAGGCGTTGATCCGCAAAGACGAGATCAACGCCGAGGCGGCGCTGCAGGCCGTCGTCGCGCGCTACGAGCAGGTGTTTCGTCGCATCGACAACGTGACCGTCCGTGAGCCCGCCGGCGACGTGCGCGACGTCGGGAGGCAGATCACGAGCGCCCTGCTCCAGCGCAGCCACGGCGACGAAGACGCGAGCGACGGGGACTACATCCTCGCGGTCGACGAGTTCTTGCCCAGCGACCTCGGCAAGGTCGACACCGATCATGTGCGCGGCATCGTGATGGGGGAAGGCGGCCGCTACAGCCACGGCGCCATCCTCGCCAAGTCGCTCGGCATCCCTTGCGTGGTCGGCCTCGAACACGAACTCGGCAAGCTGCCGGCCGGCCGCATCATGATCCTGGACGCCGAGCGCGGACGCCTCGTCGTCGACCCAGATCCCGACACGATCGCGCGCTACCAAGACCGCATTGCCGAGAGCAAGGCTGCCGAGCGCCGCATCTTCGAGGTCCGTCTCTCACAGTCGGTCACCGTCGACGGCACGCCCGTGACGCTGCTCGCCAACATCGAGGGCACGCGCGAGCTCGACGCGCTCGAGCCCGGCATGTTCAAGGGCGTCGGGCTCTTCCGCACCGAGTTTGCCTTCATGGAACGCTTGATGTTCCCGAGTGAAGAAGAGCAGTTCGAACTCTACGCGAAGATCGTCGATGGCATGGGCGGGCGCAACGTGACCTTCCGCACCCTCGACATCGGCGGTGACAAGCCGCTGCAGTACTTCCGAACCCCGGTCGAGCGCAATCCGGTCCTGGGCTGGCGTGGGATTCGCCTGACGCTCCAGTGGCGTGACATTTTCTATACCCAGATGCGCGCGCTGATCCGCGCGAGCTGCCGGGGGCCGGTTTCGATCCTGCTGCCAATGGTCACGACCCTCGCCGAGCTGCGCCAGGCGCGCGCCATCCTGGACGAGATCTTGGGCGACCTCGAGAGCGACGGCCTCGATGTGGGCAAGGAGCTCTACTTCGGCGTGATGATCGAAGTCCCGGCGCTCGCGATGCAGATGGACGAGGTCTGCGACCTCGTCGACTTCGTGAGCGTCGGGAGCAACGACCTCGCCCAATACTTGCTCGCCGTCGATCGCGACAATCCGCGCGTGGCCGGCATGTATGACCCCTTCCACCCGGGCGTGCTGCGCTTCTTGGCGCAGATCATCGAGACTGCGAACAAGCGCTCGGTGCCGTGTTCGCTCTGCGGCGAGATCGCCGGCGAATCGGAGTTCGTGCCCCTGCTCCTCGGCATGGGCTGGCGTCGCTTGAGCATGACGCCCGTCTTCTTGCCACGCGTGAAGCTGGCGCTGCGCAGCGTCACGATCCAGGACTGTGAGGCGCTCTGGGGCGAAGTGCGGCAGCTCGGCGATGCCGAGACCGCACGCGAACGTGTGCGCGGCTTCGCGCGGACCAGTCCGGCGCGTGCCAAGGCGTGACCATGCGGGGCGAGCACCCGTGCTGAAGCGAGGCAGCTGGTCGTTCGAGGAGCTCGCCAAGCTGCGCGCCTCCTTCGGTCGGCGACCCGTCGAACAGCTCGCGCGCGAGCTGAGGCGCAGCGTTGCGGCCTTGCGCGAGCGCGCGCACAAATCGCTCGCGCGCGCCGAGCGACCGGGCCCACTCGATACGCAGGACGAAGCCACGCTCGCGCAGATGGTCGGCGTCGCTTCGCTCGACGACATGGTCCTCGTGCTCGCGCGCGCGGAGGCTCAGATCGTCGGCGTCTTGCTGGCCTGGCGCGAACGGCGTCGCGGCGGCCGCTGGACGCAGCGCGAGCTCGCCTACTTGAGGGTCTTCGGCTCCAAGCGTCCGCTCTGGGCGCTGGAGTTGGTCACGGGTCGCGGCGCGCGCGCGCTGCTCGACCGCCTCGACAAACTCTGCCTAGGCTTCGACCGGACGATGTCCGAGGTGCCGCTGCCCTGCCTCGGCGAGATGGGCCCGGGCCACGACCGTGACGAGAAGGTCGTCGTGCTCACGCCTGCACGTTCGCGACGGATGCCGCGGTGGACGAGTAGCGATGTCGAACGCCTGCGCGTCCTCTATCCGCTGCGGTCCAACATCGAGGTCGCCCGCGCGCTCGATCGCAGCGTCAAGAGCGTGCGCGCAAAGGCCCTTCAGCTCGGCCTGAAAAAGACCAAGGGTCGCCTCGAAGCGATGGGCCGCGAGAACGTTCGCCTGCGCTACGAGGGTCGCAAGCGCCGCTGACGGCGCCATGGCGCTTCGTGCATGGACGCGGTGGTCGAGCTTCGGCCATTTTGCTCCGTTCGTGTCAACTCGCCTTCACCTCTCGTCCGATAGACAAAACCGACGTTCGCTGGTGAGCGCGTCCGGCTCGGTTGCCGGTCGGTGTGTCAGCAGCCTCATCACCCCTGGTGGACGCATGGACATCGTTGGTAAGAAGAGTCAAGGCATCTCGGTCACCTGCCTCGAGAAAGACAAGGTTGTCATCCTTTCGTTCAACGATCGGAGCCTCAACTTCTATGTGACCGATGCTCTGAAGGAAAACCTGAAAGAGCTCATCGGCAGCAAGATCGAAGAGGGTTTCCAGCACTTCGTGCTGAATCTCGACAACGTCAAGATCATCGATTCTTGCGGAGTCGGCCTCGTGATCGCTGCAAACAACCTGACCGCTGCTCGTTCGGCCAAGCTCTACTTGACGAACATCAAGCCGTTCATCATCAAGATCTTCGACATCATGCGGATCTCGAAGCATCTCAACATCTTCGAGACCGAAGACAGCGCACTCGAAGCGATTCAGTCCGGTTCCTGAGGCCAGGCCTTCGTGGCCGACGAAGTTTGCCGAGGAACACGTCGGTGCCGGGGTCTCTGTGGGATGTCGTGCGGGTAGGGCGCTCTTGCTCGCATGAGCTTCCCTCGTTCTCCTTCCGTCTCTACGCCCGAGCATGTCGCGGATCGTTGCACAGGTCCTGATTCTCGCTGACGACGAGCCTGGGCTCTCGACCCTCGAGCTCGCCCTGCTCGAGCGCGGCGCCAACGTGCTCCGTGTGCAACCCGAGTCGGCTCGCGAGACGCTCGCCAAGTTTCGTCCCGACCTCGTGCTCGTCGAACCGATTCGCATCGGCCCGTCGGCTTTGACGCTCGTCGAGGCGTGCGGTGCTGCTCTTGTCGCCATGCTGCGCGGCACGAACCTCGAATCCATGCGGCACGCGCTCGCGATACGAGCCCAAGACCTCGTTGAAGTGCCGGTGCAGGGCGATGGCGCCGCCGACGCCGAGCGCCTGCTCGAGCTCGCATCGGGGATCGAGGAACTCGAGACGCCGCGCCTCGACGTGTCGGTCGAGAGATTGCGTCGACAGGTCCAGGAGTTGACGGACCGCTATGTGCGCCAGTGTCGGACCAACGACGAGGCGCAGGACGTCTTCTACCTCGACCTCAGTCGCATGATGACGATCTTCGACAACATCATGGACGGCATTCTCTTCACGGATACCGACGGCCAGGTGACGTTGATGAATCCGGTCGCGGAGAAGCTGCTCGGGGTCAAGACGATCTTCGCGATCGGCAAGAACTTGCGCGAGCTCGGCATGCAGGAGGAGATCGGTCGTCGCCTCGTCGAGGCTCACGCCGCAGCCCTCGAGGCACGCGACTCCAAGGACGCGCTCATCGAGTTGCACGACGCCGACGTCGACCGCTTCGTCGCGCTGCGGACGACGACGGTCCTCGACTATCGCGGCACCTGCGCCGGCGTCTTGTCGGTCGTCAAGGACGTGACGTCGGAGATCGTGTCCGAGCAGATGCGCAACCGCTATCTGTCGATCGTGAGCCACGAACTGCGCACGCCGCTCACCGGCATCAAGAGCTTCGCGACCATGTTGACCAAGGGCCTGCTCGGTCCACTGAACGAACGGCAGCAGCGCGTTTCGGAGTCCATGCGTGAGCAGACGCAGCGCCTCGAATACGAAGTCGACAAGCTGATCAGTCTCGGTCGCATCGAATCCGGTGAGCTCGCCATGGACCGCGAGCCGCTCCAAGTCGACGAGCTCTTGTCGAAGGTCACGGCTCCCTTCGTCGCGGTCGCGCGCGATCGAAGCATCGACTTCACGATCCAAGAGCT
Organism: uncultured bacterium; assembly: GCA_937858895.1. GTDB lineage: Bacteria > Planctomycetota > UBA1135 > UBA1135 > JACKHW01. The sequence continues at coordinate 6,718 of CALLZN010000111.1, forward strand.
GCCGCAGCGCGTGCTCGTCCTCGCCGACCGCGAGGACCTGCGCCGCGCCGTGCGCGCCTTGGTCGAGAACGCGATCAAGTTCACGCCCGATGGCGGGACGATCCTGATCCGCTCGGCCCTCGAAGACGAAGACATCGCGATCTACGTGACCGACAACGGCCCCGGCATCGATCCGCGTTTGCAGCGCCGCATCTTCGAGAAGTTCTTCCAGGTCGAGGACCCGTTGACACGCCAGTTCGGCGGGGCCGGCCTCGGGCTACACGTAGCACTCGCCGTTGCCAAGGCGCCCGGGGGCACGATCGACGTGGCGAGCAAGCTCGGACACGGGGCTACGTTCCGCATTCGTCTGCCACGTTATTTCGTGGAAGCAGACATCAACCAAGACCGGTCCGAGGATGCCCCGCCGCACTCGGGTCAAGCCAGCAGCGAATTCAGTCGATAGGAGCCAGCGATGGAACGGACGATCCTGATCATCGAGGACGAGAAGCTCATCATCGTCTCGACGCAGATGGTGCTCGAAGCGGTGGGCTACCGTGTCGAGTCAGCGATGAACGGTGAGGAAGGCATCAGGACGGCCAAAGAAGTCAAGCCGGACCTCATCCTCCTCGACATCATGATGCCAGGCATCGATGGCTGGGAGACGCTGACGCGCCTCAAGCGCGATCCCGAGCTCGTGAACATCCCGGTCATCATCTTCACCGCGCGCGAGCATGCTCGCGGGCACCAAAAGAGCAACGACATGGGCGCTGCCGGCTACTTCCGCAAGCCGTTCGAGCCCGACGAGCTCATCGAGCTGGTCGAGAAGCACATCGGTCAGAGCGCTCGAGTCTGAGCACCTACGATGCGGCGCCTCGCCGGAGCGACGACTTCGGGCGTCTTGCGCATAAGGCGCCGTGAAGAGCTCTATCGCGAACTGCTGACGCGCTTCTTCGTCGTCCTCGAGTGCATCCAGGGACCTGACACCGCCGAGGCCGAGCGTCGACGTGCGCTCGACGACTTCTATGATCGGCTCGCGGACATCCTCGACCACGAAGGCACGCTCTTCTTGAGTGAGCGCGAGGGGCACCTCTTCGTCAACGCGATCCGAACGCGCATCGACGCCGACGCCTTCGCGATGCAGCGCTTCCTCGTGCGCGAGTTCGTGCAGAATCGCATCGCCGGTTTGATCTTCGAGCGCGGCATTCTGCGGGAAGAGATTCCGCTCTGCATCGACGTACTCTTCAAGCGCGGCGGGGATGGTGGGGACCATGTTGCGAAGCTGCGCGCCGCCTCCGTGCAGAAAGTCCACGTGCTCGAGCGTGCCTTCGAAGAAGCAGCGCCTCCGTCCACGACGCTCAGTGACACGGTGGCGCGTGCGGCCGACCTCGAGCGCACCTACTTCAAGCACATCCTCGTGCTGCGGCACTTCTTGCGGGGCCTCGATGCGACGTGTCCGGTCGCGGCCGACGAGCGTCACCGCATCGTGAAGAGCATGGCCCAACGCCTGCTCGTGCACGACGGCGGCCACGTTGCCCTCGACCTCGTGCGCGAGTTCGAGACCACCGCTTTGGCGTCCGTGCTGCGCGTCACCGTGCCGGCCGTGTCGGTCGCGTTGCGCTACGGCCTCAGCGCCGATCTCGCGACCGAATTCGGCGTCGCGGCCTTGCTCGCCGGCGTGCTGCGCGCCGTCGACGACGCCGCGCAGACCGATCCCTTCGAGCGCCAGCAGGGGCTGCACCTCGTCGCGAACGGCGGCGCGTCAGGCCTGCTCTTGTTGTCGGCCCTCTGTGGTTGGGACGACAAGAGCAAGGACGACAGTGGCAAGGACGACAATGGCAAGTCGGAGGTCGATCCGTCCGTCGTCACGTCCATCCTGCGCGCGACGCGCAAGTGGTTCTCCATGCAGTCGCGAGGCATCGCCTGCGATGTGCGGCTCGCGAAGCTCGAGGACATGGGTTTCGCACCCGATGTCTTGCGCGCCCTCGACGACGCCTTCTCCCCATGTATCGCGGTCTCCACATGAAGCGCTGGGCTCTCCTCCTCGCCTTGGCCGGTTGTGCACGCGCGCTCGAGGCGCCGCCTTCGAGTGACGGCGTCGTGCGCTTCATGCGCGACCCCATCCGCATCGACGGCCAGGGTGCGATCGCGCGACGTGACTTTCATCGCTTTGCAGTCCGCGCCGTGGCCGATGCATGGTTGCCGGTGCTCGCCCTCGAGCGTGCGGTCTGTGAGCAGGCGCGAAGGCTCGGCCTCGCGGAGCCCGAGCCTTCGCGCGTGCGCGAGCTCCGTGCGCTCGTCGAAGCGTCGACTGCGCTGCGGGCGCGCTTCCCGGCCTTCCCGAAGAAGAGCGCTCGCGAAGGCCAAGATCCGCAGTCGAGTGCGACCTGCGCCTTGCGCCTCGCGCTCTGCCTCGCCTGGCTCGAAGTCGTGACCGCTGTCCCTAGCAATGACCCGGTCCTGCAAGTCGCCCGCCTCGAAGACGCCCTGCGAAGCTACGGCGCTGGGCCGTCGAACCTTGGCGCTACGTGTGCCGGTCTCGAAGTCGATGCTCGTGAGGTTTGGCCCGAGTTGCTCGCTCGCAGCGATCTCACATGGCGCGAAGCGCAGGTGCGCCGCGCCCTCGACGCTGAGTGACTCACGAAGTCTTGGGCCGCAGCGCGTGGACGAGGTCGTGGAACGCCTCGAGCTCCGGCGTCTCGGGCCAGAAAGTCCCAACGCAGGTCAGGACCTCGGCCACGCTCTCGAGAGAAGCCCCGTGGCGTAGTGCTCCACGGGCGTGGCTCGCGAGCTGGGCACCATGGCCCAAGACGGCGAGCCCGGCGACGCCGAGCAGCTCGCGCGTCCGTGCCGCGATGCCCTCGCGCGCGAGGATGGCGCCGTAGGCGACATCGAGGACGAGGCCTTCGAAGTCCGGGTCGAGGGCGCGGATCTTGGCGCGCAAGGCCTGACTCTTGTCGCCGTAGATCGACTCGAAGTGGGCGATGCCGCGCTCGCGCTGGGGCCCGGCCGCGGCGCGTTCTTGCGCCGTGTTGGGCTCGAGGTCGCAGCCGACGTCGACGTACGGAGCGAGCAAGAAGAGCGCATGCAAGGAGCGCGGAAAACCACAGTAGGCGATGCCCTGCAAGCAGAGCTCGCGGACGAGCTGGGCGACTCGCTGCGGGCCAGCGCGCGCGGCTAGCTGCAGCACGGCCTGCGTCAGCACCGCGTCATCGTGCTTGCACAGGGCGGCGAAGGCGACACAGAGGATGGTCGCTTCTGAATCCAGGTGCTCGCAGCCGCTCACGCGCTCGAAGAGTACCGCGTGACTCGGTCGCTCGCGCGGCGGCGGATCGTCGTTGTCCATGAGGTGGATCATCGCCAGAGCCGCTTGGATTCGTCGCGCTCGAGCCAGCGAACATCGGCCAAAAACGGCAGCGCGATTGCCTTGTTCTCACGAGCGTCATCGTAGTCGAGCGCGACTTCCACTTCGCCGCGTAGGGGCGCTGCGGCCTCTGGCGTCACGAGGCCCAGGTCGACGAGGCGGTCGGCGAGCGCGCATCGCGCTTCCTTCGCCTGACGGCGGAAACCAGCAAGCGCCTGCTCGATCTTCGACTTCGGGTCTTCGCGCGGCTCGACGAGGATCGTGGTCGTCGACGCGGTCGGCAGCGGCGGCTCGAACTTCGCGATGCGCCGCAGCTCTGCGGTGAGATGGGCAGCGTCCGCGTCGACGACCTTGGTGAACCTGCTGTTGCCGAGGGGCGCCGCGATGACCTCGTTGTAGCCACTGTCTCGACGCCCCGTCACCGCGCGCAGGTAGTAAAAGCGTTCGCCGAGCACTTCCGGGCCCTTCTTGTCGTAACCGACCTCACGAATCGTGTAGGTAGGTACCAACGGCATGCCTTGCTCTCTCCGCAGGCTGATCCTCTGCAAGGGAGCGTTCCACTTCCGTGCGACCGCGACCGGCTCGGAGCCGGTGCTTCGATCCGTGACTTTCAGGCGCAGGGCGACCTCGGCCTTGGCGACAGCGCCGCACAAGGTCGTCGCAAGAGCTGGAGCTTCGATGTCGCGCAGCAAGGCAATCGCGATGCGGCGGTGCAGGATCGTCGTCGGCTCGGTCACGAAGGCGAGCAGCCCCGCTGTGTGACTGCGCGGATCGCGCGCAGCGAGGACCATGTAGATGTTCGCGTGCGGAACGCGCCAGTTGGCGAGGTCCTTGGCTGTGGTCTTGGCCTGCGTTCTCACGAGGGCGTCGAGGAAGTGGCGCGCCATCATCGCGTTTCGTCCGGCTTCGTCGGCTTCGGTCGGACAAGCGCGTAGCGCGAGCCGCAACGCGAGTTCGTGCGTCGTCGTGCGGCTCTCCGCGATCCTGAAGGCTGCCTCGGCGGCGGCATACTGCAACCTGGCCTTATGAGGCTCGTGCGTGTAGCGCCGCAGTCGGTCGTGAAGCTCAGCGGCATCGACTTCCTGGGTCTTGATCGCTGCACAGAGCAGGAGCTGCGGCAGCAGCACGGTCGTCGCGGGGGGCACGAGCCAACGCCTGGCGCTCGGGCAGCATCGTCTCGTGCCGATCATGCTTCCAAGAATATGCCAAAGCTTGCGCTACAGTGCGATGCGTGACGCGCACGCACAAGATTCATCCTGACGACGCCGGCCAGCGCCTCGATCGCTACTTGCGCAAGCTCCTACCCAAGGCGACGCTCGGTCACATCTTCAAGCTCATCCGCACCAAGCAGGTGCGCATCAATGGTGGGCGGGTCGAGGCTGCGACGCGCCTCGAGGTCGGCGACATCGTCGAGATCGAGAAGGAGGCCCACGAGCTGCGCGAGCTGACGCGCAAGAAGAGCAGCCCGACCAAGAAGGGACAGCCCAAGCGGCGCTTCAAGATCGACGTCCTCTACGAAGACGAGCACATCGCCGCAGTCATCAAGCCCCGGGGCCTCGCCGTGCATGGCGGTAGTGGCCAGGTCGACAGTCTCGTCGAACGCCTGCCCGAGCTCTTTGGCGCGAGCGCAGCGCGCACGTTCAAGCCATCGCCGGCCCACCGCCTCGACCTCGAGACTTCGGGCATCGTCCTCGTCGGCAAGACCGCCGAGGCCTTGCGCGCGCTGCACGAGGCCTTGCGTGAAGGGCAGGTGCGCAAGCGCTACCTGGCGCTCGTGCGCGGCGTCCCGCGCCAACACCATGGCAGCATCGAAAAGGCTCTCGTTCGTCGCGACGATGCACGCGGCGCGAAGATGCAGATCGCCGAAGATCCGAGTGACGCCGCGGCGCTCGCTGCGCGGACGCAGTTTCGGGTTCTCGCCTCGAAGAGCGGCCACGCCCTGCTCTCGGTCGAAATCGAGACGGGGCGCACGCACCAGATCCGTGCGCACTTGGCGTCGATCCACGCGCCGCTCGTGGGTGACCAGCGCTACGGCGGTGGCACCTTGGCGGCGGCGCCGAGCCCAGGATTCTGGCTGCATGCGGGGCGCATCGACTTCATCCGCCCAGGCGATGGGCGTGAGATGCATCTGCGCGCCGAGCCGCCCGCGGACTTCCTCGCGGTCGCGGCTGCGCTTGGGTTACCCGAGCTCGGGTGACGGCGGAGCGACTTCGTGAGCTATCTTGCGCGCATGAGTCATCACCGCATCCTGTCTTTCTTGCCGAAGGCCTCGGGCTGTGCGCTCGCGGGCTTGCTGCTCTGCGCGTCCTTGCAACTCGTCGCTTGCTCCACTGAAAAGAACGAGAAGACCGAGAACACGAAGACCGAGAACACCAAGAACACCGAACAACAAGGCAAGGCGATGGCTACGAGCCTGAGCGTCGAGGCCGCTGAGCCCGACTTCCCCTGTCACTCGCTCAGCGTTGACATCAAAGAGTCCTCGCCCGTGCAGTTCGACCTGCGCATGACGCGGGACATGGCGTCGCCCGGGTACAAGATCGAGATCGACGGCGTCGACGCCGCAAAGGACGGCGTCATCGTCGCGCGCATGACCGCGGTTCCGCCCGACGGCGCATCGTTGACCGTCATCGAGCCGACGCCCTTGCGCTTCGAACTCGGCAGTCTCGCAGCGGCGACCTACCGCTTCGAACTCATGAGTCGTGACTCGAAGGACGGGGCCTACGAGAAGATCCTCCAGGCGAGCCTCGTCGCGCGATGAAGGCTGTCCTGCTCACGAGCGCCATCGTGCTCTCGGTTGGTTGTGCAGCCCGCCCCGAACTGTCGAGGACCGGGCGTCCAGAGCCGCTCGCGCCGACCTTGCCAGCGCTGGCGGAGCGGCTCGGGGACGAGATTGCCGTCGCGGGACAGCTCGTGCATACGGGCACGCGCGTCGTGCTCTGGGACGAAGCCTCGGCCTATGACGCCTACCGCGAAGAACTGCGCTTCCCGGATGAAGCAGGCGACCCGAAGACCATGCCCAAGGGGCAGCGCCACGGCATGCGCAAGGGGCTGCCAGAAGAAGCGCACGCCGTCATCGCCGAACACGGCTGGTCGCTCGCCGAGCTGCGCGACCAGGTCGACCAGTTCGTCGTGCACTACGACGTTTGCGGCACATCGCGGCAGTGCTTCAAGATCCTGCACGATCGACGCGGGCTCTCGGTCCACTTCATGCTCGACGTCGATGGCACGATCTACCAGACCCTCGATCTCAAGGAGCGCGCTTGGCATGGGTCGAAGGCCAACGACCGCTCGGTCGGCGTCGAGATCGCCCACATCGGCGCCTATCCGCGCCAAGACCACCGTGTGCTCGTCGAGTGGTACGAGCGCAACGAAGCCGCGCGTCCCGAAGGTAAGGGGCCGCGGGTGCGCTTCCCCAAGTGGATGAAGGAGACCGGCATCCGTAGCGCGGACTTCGTCGCACGTCCCGCGCGTCCCGAACCCATCCAAGGAGTCGTGCAAGGGCAAGAGCTCTACCAGTTCGACTTCACGGACGAGCAGTACGAGGCGCTCGCGCACTTGATGGCGGCTCTGCACCAGGTCTTTCCGAAGATCCGCCTCGACGCGCCCCGCGAGCTGGATGCGCGCGTCGTCGACCATGTGCTCGACGACGCAGCCTTCGCAGCCCACCAGGGCGTGCTCGGCCACTTCCACGTGCAGAAGAACAAGACCGATCCGGGTCCAGCCTTCGATTGGGAGCGCGTGCTACGCCGTGCTCGCGAAGTCGCAGCGCGCGGCGCGGCGCGCTTCGATCAGCGCACGTAGGCGATGCCGAAGGGATTGACGCCGGCCTTGACCGTCGTGAGGAGCTTCGTGCCCGTCGGCGCCCAGAACGGGCCTTCGGGCGCGTGGATGCTCACGCTGCGCGAGGTCGGACCCGAGTGGGTCACGAAGATGCGCGTGCCCCAGGGGTTGGTCGCGATGTTGTGCGCGACGGCGGTACCGGTGTCAGCGGTCGAGACGAGCTTGGGTTGGCGCTGTCCGATGAGGCGCAGGTTGTAGAGGTCGGCCTTGCCGGCACCTGGCAAGTTGGTCACGTAGAGCGCCGTCGAGAGGAGCGGGGCGTAGACGCCGTGGGAGCCCGGGAGGTCGAGCGAGGCGGTCTTTTCGAGCGTCAGCGGGTTGAGGAAGTCGGTGCGATTGCCGCCCTGCGCGGGCACGACGAGCGTGTGGGTCCAGCGGTCGAGCCAGAGGTGGGGGTCGCCACCGACCTTTGCGCGCTTCAAGGGCTGGAAGCTCCGCGCCGAGTAGAGGACGACGTAGCCATCGGCGTTCGGCTTCAGCAGCGAGACCCAGGCGAAGCCGTGGGCCACGAAGACGTCATGGTTGCTGTAGCCGTCCTTCACGAGGTCCTCGGGCATGGCGATGGTCTTGATCACGCGGTGCCGGCGCAGGTCGATGACCGACGTCGTCTTGTCGACGTCGTTGTTCACCCAGAGTTGCTGTCCGTCGCTCCACTGGTGGAAGACACCCTTGCCGACCGCATATTCGCCGACGACGCGATAGCTGCGCTTGTCGAAGCGAACGACGCGGTCGTGCTTGCGGTCGCCGACGAGGACTTCGCGCGCCGTGCTCGAGATGTACATCGGCTCGCCGGCGAGGTCGTTCTTCTTGGGCAGGGCGACGGTCCGGACGACCTTGCCGTCCTTCGCGGCGAGGACTGTGATGTCGCCGGAGCCGCGGTTGGCAACGACGAAGCTACCTCGCTCGTGGCTGCTCGGGCCTTGGCCCGTTGCTTGGCTTGCCAGGGCTGCGAGCACGAGGGCGGCGGTGAAGGTTGCATGGCGGGGGATATCGAGGATCTTCATCATGGGCTTTCCGGTCGTGGAGTGGCCGAGGAGTGACGGGAGCAAAAAGACCGACAGGGGCAAGTCGCGAATCGACAGGACGCGTTGCTCCGCGACGTTTCACGACGCTACGACACGGTCTGGGCCACGGGCCTTCGGATTATCCGAAAGCTGAGTTGCCCGGCGCCGAACGTTCCCGGAAGGCGCCGTGCCAACGTGCTTGCCCGCACGGGCGAAGCTGCTAGGCTCGCGGTCGTGGCGCCCTGGGCGGGGCGCTACACAACCATGGCGCGGGTCGTTCACGGGCTGCGCGTCGAGGCATCGTTCCAGGGAGGGGCCGATGGACATAATCCGCATCCGTGGCGGAGCCACACTTTCGGGCAGCGTCTCGGTTTCCGGGTCGAAGAACGCTTGTCTCCCCATCCTCGCCGCGTGCTTGCTCGTCGAGGGTCAGGTCGTCCTCGATGGCGTGCCTTACTTGCGCGACGTCGACAGCATGCTGCAGCTGCTCGAGACGCTCGGGGTCGCGTGGACCCGCAACGCCGACGACAGCCTCACGATCGAGGTCCGAGAAGAGCGCGAGTTCCAAGCTCCCTACGACCTCGTTCGGACCATGCGCGCGAGCTTCTGCCTGCTGGGTCCGCTGTGGGCCAAGCGCGGCAAGGCCATCGTGAGCTACCCGGGTGGCTGCGTCTTCGGTCCCCGCCCCGTCGATCTCCACCTCAAGGGGCTGCAAGCCATCGGCGCCAAGCTCGAGCTTGGCGAAGGCGACGTCTACGCGACGGGCCGCGTTCAGGGCGGACACGTCTTTCTGGGCGGTAACTTCGGGAGCACGGTCCTTGGCACCGCGAACGTGGTCATGGCCGCCGTGCTCGGTAGCAGCGAGACGGTCATCGACGCCGCGGCCCAAGAGCCGGAAGTCGTGGACCTCTGCCACTTCCTGATCGCTTGCGGGGCGGACATCCGCGGCATCGGCAGCCACCGCCTCGTCGTGCGCGGGGTCGAGCGCCTGCATGGCTGCCGCTATCGCATCATTCCGGATCGCATCGAAGCGGGGACGCTCCTCTGCGCCGGAGTCATGACGCGTGGCGAGGTCGAGGTCGTCGGTGCGCGCCCCGAGGACCTGGCTGCCTTCATCGATCGCTTGCGCGCGGCCGGCGTGCAACTCGAGATTGGAACGCGCAGTCCGGTCACGACTGGTGGCGCCGCGGGTCTGCGCGACCTCGACCCGAAGGCCGCGCCGCGGGTGCCGGTCTTGGAGGCGCAGGCACGTCCGAATCGCGCAGCGTCGATCGCCAAGGACCTCGATGAGCGTCAAGGACAGCTGATGGCGGATCGCGTCGCGCTGTCGGGCTCTTCGGAGGGCGGAGACGACGGAGCGACCACTGCGCGGTCCGACTCGGGCGGCGAGTCCGGTGAGCCCTTCATTCGCACGCTGCCGTGGGACCGCCTCGAGGCCGTCGACGTGACGACCCTGCCCTATCCGGGCTTCCCGACGGACCTGCAGGCGCAAATCTTAGCGACCATGTGCATAGCAGAAGGTGTGTCGGTCGTGACCGAGAAGGTCTACCCCGAACGCTTCATCCATTGTGCGGAGCTCGCGCGGCTCGGCGCGCGCATCCATCGCGAAGGACCGACAGCCATCGTGCACGGGCAGCAAAGGCTGCATGGCGCCGCGATGATGGCGTCTGACCTGCGCGCTTCCGCTGCCCTGGTGTTGGCTGGCCTCGTCGCGAAGGGGGAGAGCGAGGTGCGACGCGTCTACCACCTCGACCGTGGCTACGAGGGCCTCGATCGCAAACTCGCCGCGCTCGGCGCGGACATCGAGCGCGTCAGCGAAAGCTGAAGCGCTGCCGAGAGGGCGTGGCGAGCCCCAGCTCAGGGGTTAGACTCGGGAATGTTTTCGTTGTTGCTGCCGGCTTTCACGGCAGCTCCAACGCCCCATCCCTGACGAGGCTCATCCTTTGAAGACCTGCCCCTCGACCGTTGCCTTCGCGGCGGCGTTGCTCTGTTCCTTCTTCGCGACGACCACGGACGCTGCTGCCCAGAGCGTCGACTTTGCGAAGTACATCCGCACGACGTGGCCCGACCACACGCACCTGCCTGCCCGCAAGTTCTTGGCTCGCGCCGCGCAAGACGGCTTGCTCCAGACCCCGGTCGCTCGTCGCGACGCAAAGCGTGCCTGGGCCAAGGTCGTGCTGGGTCAGCGCGCCATTCCCTTGGCGCAGCGCTATGTGAGCACGGCGCGCGCGAGCATGGACGTGTCGCCGCTCGCGGCGACCTGGCCCGAGCGCGAATACAACGCGAGCGTCGGCTTCGCAGACGATACAGCCGTCCTGACCCCTGCCGGGACACAGTTCACCGGCACGATCTCGACGGCGAGCGATGTCGATGCCTTCCGCTTCAAGACTGTTCAGGACGGCACGGTCACGATCACGATGACCGGCACCGGATCGACTCCCTTGCAGCGTGGCGACTTCGGCTTGTTCAACGCGAAGGGCTACTTGGTCTACTTCGGCGAGAGCTCGACGACGACACCGGCGACCCTCTCGCTCGATCTGCCGGCTGGAGACTACTCGGTCGTTGCCGAAGGGGTCGGGACTGGGGGCTATCGCATGGATGTCCAGTTCGTGGTGAAGGCGATGACGACCCTGCCCGTCAATGGAACGAACACCTACACGTTGACGCCGGGCGTCACGGTCCTGAAGGTGACGCTGCCGAGCAGTGGTCGATTCGTTCTCACGATGAACGGCGGTCCCAACATCGACAGCATCCTCCTGCTCCTCTCGAGTCGCATGAGCTACATGTTCGACGTCGATGACGCTTCGACATCGGCAAACTTCGACGCAGGCCTCAACGCGGGCCTGCCAGCCGGCACTTACTACTTGATCGGAACGACGTACGGCAACACGGGCCCGGTCAGCTTCTCGACCTCTTTCACCGCGGGATCCTTGCCGCTCCTCGTCTGCAACGGCTCATTCAACGGCACGATTCCGGGCGGGCAAGAAGACTTCGACATGTACAGCTTCCCGGTCGGTAGTACTCAAGACACGAACGTCACGGTCATGCCTCGCGGTGCGGCCAACCCGATCGGCGATCCGACGCTCTCGATCTTCGACCGCGAACTCAGCCTCATCATGCTGGCGGACGACGATTATGCGTTCGTCGGGAGCTTCTTCGGCGGGACCTTGCCGGCTGGGACTTACTACTGCGCATCGACTGGCTACTGGGACCTCGGGGACTACACGATCGCGTCCAAGTGCAGCGCGCCTGCGGCGGTGCCGGCGATCTTCGGTTCGACGACGCCGGGTTCGATCGCGGCCTTCGACGGTTACCAGACCTTCGTCTTCGACGTCGGCACGCCGGTTGGCGCCGAGGTCCAGATCAACGAAGGGACCTTGCCCGACGCGCAGCTCGGCCTCATCGATGCGGCCACAGGCCTCGCTTGGGGCTTCAACGACGATGCCTTCTACGGCAACGCCGGCGCCGAAGTGTCGGTCGCGCTGCCCAAGGGTAAGTACCACGCGGTCGTCCGCGAGTACTCGGGCGACACCGGGACCTATGACCTGAGCATGCGCACGCCGATGTTCCGCGAACGCACGACGACGCGCCTGCGCGGGCTCGGCAAGAACGGCGACTTCGCGATCCTCATCGCGTCGGCAGGCACGATCCCAGGGCTGCCGATCAGTCCCTTCGGCGGCTTCCTCGAAGTGGACTTGACGCTCGGCTTCGTCGTCGGTCCGGTCCTGATCCCGCAAAGCGGCGAACTCGACTACGGCGTCGTCTTCCCGACCAACTTGGGCGTGGCCCTGCAGTCGCTGCACCTCAACGTCACGACGCTCGGCGGCGACTTCACGAACGTCTTGCGCTGAGGCCCCTGCATAAAGCCGTCACGGCGGGGTCTAGCCGCGCCATGGGGTCAAGTGCTTGCTGAACGCGCAGATCTGCACCGAGCACATCCGCGTTCGCTGCGCTTCAACAGCGTTAGCGATCGCAAGGACGTCGCGACGACCCTCGAGCCGATCCACGCAACGGCCAACCGCGAAGCTGCCTGCGTTGCCCCCTGGACTCGGAGCCATCGCGCCTCGAGACAGGTTCTGCATCCTGGCGCTCTTGCTTGGCGGCAGAATCACCCGCTGGGCGATCGCCGCTCAGGCCGTTCTGAGTAAAATTTCCTTGCTATACTGGCTTGCGTCTGAGAACTGAGCGCGCATTCTGGGTCGCATGGTTGATCTCAGACTTCTCTCTCTCGCAATACTAGCGGCCCCCTACCTTTTCGTCGGTTCAAGACTCACGGCGCAAAACTACGGTGATCTCGTTCCCACATCGATCTCTGTTTCACCTATCCCATTGCAAGGTGGTCGCTCAGGGGTAGTGCGGGTGACCGTGAGTAATCAACTCCCCTTTTCTGTGTCTTCGTCATCGAGTGTGCGTGTCGAGCTTAGTCAAAGTCCGACGTTTGCATCGGGTGTCACTACTTTTTCTGTGTCAACTCTCGCTCCCGTGGGGCCTTTGGCGACTTTAACCGTCAATGCATACGCGGTGGTTTCACCAGCGTTGCCTGAAGGTAGTTATTACGTTCGGGCGCACGTTAACTTCGATCGTCGTGCCCGCGAGTCGTCGTATATTAACAACGTTCTGATTCGTGGTCCCTTTGCTGTTCGTCAGTTGAGTGATCTACGGGTATCGTCATTGTCCTTCGGGCCAACGACAGTCTTCACTCCTGGGACAACGCAGGTCGTGGCTGCGGTCGTCAATAGTGGCAATGGAACAGCGCTCCCAAGCTTGGTTCGCGTTGAGGTCAGCAAGGATGGGAACTTCAATTCCGGTGTGACGCCTATAGCTTCCATGCCAGTCGGGGCGCTCGGCCCGCAGCAGAGCGTGACGCTTCCAATCGTCGCCAATGTTCCACTTCTTTCGGACGGTGTCTATTTTTTGCGCGCAATTTGTGATGCATCGCAAAGGAACGATGAATTGTCCGAATCCAACAATATTACTGTTGCAAGCGCTCGTCTCACTCTGGAGCAGGCGCTTCCCGACCTCGTTGTCGAGTCGCCCTCTATCCTTGACGCCAATCTCGAAGCTGGCGCCGACGCGACCCTGCGTTTCAATTTGCGCAACATCGGAACGAAAGCGTTGACGGTTCCCGTCAACTACGCGGTGCGGATCTCGCGGGACGCGATCTACAGTCCTAAGTCCGATGCCCTGGTGGCTGGTACGAAGTTGAATTTCTCGACGACAAGTCCGCTCAATGTCAATGCCTCCACTGTCGTGAATGTCCCATTCCGTGTTCCGACTTGTATCGATCAGGTCGTCTATACCTTTTTTGTCGAGGTTGACTCGGGGCTCGCCGTAGTTGAGCGCAACGAGGGCAATAATCTTGGTCAGGTCGCCAAGCTGATGCTTCGCTATGAAGGTTTGAAGCCTGTCCTTGAGTTCACCGAGATCGACGACGGGACTCGAGTGTCTTGGACTGCGGCGCGCTTCGGTCCTGGACGGCACAACAAGGCAAAGATCTGTGTGACGAGTCGTCCGAGTGTCGGAGATTGGTCGATGTTGATTTGGAGTTTGAACCAAGCATCACCTTTGCCCGACGCCGCGTTTCAGATCTCGGTGGCAGCGATCAACTCACCTATCTTTCCGGGTTGGTTTGCACCCTTCCCGACGAGTGGGCACGTGACCGCAGGCTTCGACTGGAGTGGGTTTACCCAAGTCTACAATGCCACTGTTTACGCCCATTGTCTCGTCTTCAAGAGCGACTTCAGTGCTTTCGTCAGCACAGGTGGCGGGCTCGTCTTCGATCTCTAGGTAGCCCGGACTCCGAATGAAGAACGTAGCGAGGTGGTGCCGTCCTGGTTGGAGGCACTTGCTGGTGCCGAGTTCTCGACTGCAGTCGCTGCACCTCAACGTCACGACGCTCGGCGGCGACTTCACGAACGTCT
>CALLZN010000112.1 GCA_937858895.1 uncultured bacterium
AGCGACTGCCAGTTCGTGAGAGCGTCTGTCGCGGACAGCGGCCGGGCCGCGACGACAGCGTCAGCCTGGGCGGTCATGACGCCAATTGCATCGTGCGGCACGGCGCCGTCAGGGCCGACCCGGCGCATGTGGTGACGCGTGATCCCTTTGGGATGCGGAGCAGCACGTTCCTTGCCCTCACCATCCTGGATGACATGATCCGGGATGACATGATCCGGGATGACATGGACGGCCTCGTCAGCCGGCGCATTCTGATGAGAAGCAACCAGGAAAAAGACAGCACACGCACCGAGCGCCGTGAGGGAGAGAGCAGAGAAGGAGACTGCGGGGGAGATGAGGGACAGCTTCGCGTTCATGGAGGGTCTCGACGATGAAGCTCTGCAGCATACCCGGTCACTTGGCTGGACATCTTGCGCAGGAGCTAACGCGGCACGGTTCCACGGAAAGGGGTGCTGGTCGGCCCCATGCGAACGTCAGCCCCTCGAAGGCAGTCGAGAGCCAAGGGGATGAGAAAAGCGGATGAGAAAAGAACACGGCCCGCCAGTCCGAAGACTGGCAGGCCGTGCCGCTCATCTCTCTCTTTCTCTCTGAATCGCTCTCCAGTCACGCGGCCTGCCGCCTCCGAGGAAGAAGCAGGTCGCCGAGGGGCGACTCATGAACGGGCTCTCACCTCCGTTCACGCGCTGAAGTAGAGCGCGGGAGATCGATGGTAACCGCGGGGCTCGCAAATTTTCTTGCGAGCGCGCACAGCCCTTGCTGGCGCTGGGCGCAAACGCCCGGTTTTCTCCGGAGTGGTCTCCGGAGACCCAGTTCAGCGCGAGCGACCCCAGGCGAAGTGCGCGTAGGCCTTGTTGGCCTCGGCCATCTTGTGGACGTTGTCCTTCTTCGTGACCGCCCCACCCTGGTTGTTGTAGGCGTCGAACATCTCGTCCGCGAGGCGGCGCGCCATGCCCTTGCCGCGCTTTGAGCGCGCCATGTCGACGAGCCAGCGAACGGCCAAGCTCATCTGACGCTTGGAACGCACTTCCATCGGCACTTGGTAAGTCGCACCGCCGACGCGCTTGCTGCGCACTTCGATGCGCGGCTTGATGTTCTCGATGACTTGGGTGAAGACGACTTCGGGCTCAGCTCCGACCTTCTTCGAGACCGTCTCCACGGCCTCGTAGAAGATGGACTGGGCCTTCGCCTTCTTCCCGTCGAGCATGATCTTGTTGATGATCTTGGTGGCGAGCCTCGATCCGTACTTGGGATCCGGCTTGAGGTGAACCTCGGGGCTCTTGTAGCTACGCGGCATCTTCGTGATTCTCGATGTACCAGTGATTCTCGATGCGGATCAGGCCTTCGGACGCTTCGCGCCATACTTGCTGCGCGACCGCTTGCGATCGTCGACGCCCGAGGAGTCGAGAGTTCCGCGGATGACGTGGTAACGGACACCGGGCAAGTCACGGACACGCCCACCACGGATCAACACGATCGAGTGCTCTTGGAGGTTGTGTCCCTCGCCGGGAATGTAGACCGTGACTTCCTTACCGTTCGACAGGCGCACACGCGCGACACGGCGAAGGGCCGAGTTCGGCTTCTTCGGCGTCATGGTCTTGACCTGCGTGCAGACGCCTTGCTTCTGCGGGCACTGGTCGAGAACAGGCGAGTTGCTCTTCTTCTTGACCTTGTTGCGGCCTTTCCGGACGAGCTGGTTGATGGTCGGCATGTAGGACTCGATGACGGGCCAAGGACGTCCCCGGACGTGGCGAAGAGACTCAATGCCTCGACCGGGAATCAGGGGCGACGAGAGTAGCGACCCCGCGCCCAACCGGCAAGCGGTTGGGACGGGGTTTTTGGAATCAGCTGCGATCGATCTCGAGCGAGAGCGCCGGCCCACCGGCGTCGACGACGGTCTTGGGCGCGGTATGCGCCATGAGCTCGGCAGCGGCGGCGTGGAGGTCGATGTTCTTGCGAACCGAGGTCTTCTGGTAAGTCGGGAAGCCGGTCCCCGTCGGCACGAGGTGGCCGAGGATGACGTTTTCCTTGAGGCCGAGCAGGTCGTCGCGACGCCCGGCGAGTGCTGCCTCGGTGAGGACCTTCGTCGTTTCTTGGAAGGACGCTGCCGAGATGAAGGACTCGGACTGCAAGCTCGCCTTCGTGACTCCGAGCAGCAAGGGTGCTGCGGTCGCCGGCTTCTTCTTGGCGGTGCGCAGATCCTCATTGGCGTAACGGAAGCGGAACTTGTCGATGACGGCTCCGGGCAAGAACTCGCTGTCCCCCGCATCCTCGATCTGCACCTTGCGCATCATCTGGCTCAAGATGATCTCGATGTGCTTGTTGTCGACCGTCACGCCCTGGGCGCGATAAACCTGCTGGATCTCTCGCAGCAGATAGTCGAGCACGGCCTGCTCACCCGAGATGCGCAGCAAGTCGTGCGGGACGAGAGCGCCTTCGGTCAAGGGCTCACCGGCGATGACGTGGTCACCACGGTGGACCCGCAAGTGCGAGCCGTGGGGCACGAGGTGTTCGAGTTCGACACCACCTTCGCCACGCACTATGATCGTGCGCTTGCTGCGCTTCTTGTCACCGAGCTCGATGATGCCATCGAGCTCGGCGAGCACTGCCGGCTCCTTGGGGCGGCGCGCTTCGAAGAGTTCGGTGATGCGCGGCAGACCACCCGTGATGTCCTGGATGCCGCCGACGTCGCGCGAGGTCTTCGCGAGCATGGTGCCGCTCTTGACCTTGGCTCCGTTCTCGACCTCGATGTAGGCGCGCTCGGGCAAGGGGTGGATGGAGAGCACGTTCTCGTCGTCGTCGACGATGAGGATCTGCGGGTGCATCTCGCCCTTGTGCTCCATGATCATCTTGCGATGGACCTTGGAACCCGCCTGCTTCTCGAGCTTGAGGGTCTTGCCTTCGACGATGTCTTCGAAGCGCACGACGCCGCCGGTCTCGGCGAGAATGGGAACGTGGTGAGGGTCCCAGTCGCAGAGTAGCTGCTTCTCCTTGACCTGGTCACCTTCGGCGACGACGACGCGAGCACCGATCGGCACGAGGAAGCGATCGAGTTCGCGCCCCTTCACGTCGAGAATGACGAGCTCGCCCTTGCGGTTGAGGACGATCTTGTCGCCACGGTCGTTCTCCACGACGTGGAGGTTCGCGTAGGTGATCTTGCCCGGACGCTTCGAGTGCATCTCGGACTCTTCGATCGCCTTCGAAGCCGTTCCACCGATGTGGAAGGTTCGCATCGTGAGCTGGGTGCCAGGCTCACCGATCGACTGCGCTGCGATGATGCCGACGGCTTGTCCGAGTTCGACGAGCAGACCCCGTGAGAGGTCCATGCCGTAGCACATCGCGCAGACACCCTGCCCCGCCTCGCAGGTCAGAGGACTACGGACGAGCAGGTTGTCATAGCCGAGTGCCTCGAGCCGGCGCGCGGCCTCGGGCGTGACGATGTCGTTCTTGCGGATGACGAACTCGTCGGTGACCGGGTCGTGGATGTCAGCGATCGCAACACGGCCGCGCACGGCCGTCTCGAGATTGACGGCGACCTTCTCACCTTGGTAGACGACACCGCGCTTGACGCCGCGGCCGTCCCGCAGTCGTCGATTCCGACGACGACGTTTTGAGCGACGTCGGCGAGCTTGCGCGTGAGGTAGCCCGAGTCGGCCGTCTTGAGCGCCGTGTCGGCCAATCCCTTGCGCGCACCGTGCGTCGAGGAGAAATACTCGAGAACCTTGAGTCCCTCGCGGAAGTTCGCGCGGATCGGCGTCTCGATGATCTTGCCCGAGGGGCGAGCCATGAGACCGCGCATCCCGGCGAGCTGACGGATCTGTTCGACCGAACCACGAGCCTTGCCAGCGACCATGCAGTAAATCGGGTTGACGTAGAACGGTTCGCGGCCGCCAGGCGCACCCGTCTTGCCGCGCACCTCCTCGCCCGAGTCGTTGCGCAAGGTCTCGAGGAGCTCGGCGCCGACCTTGTCGCGGGCTCGGGTCCACGTATCGATGACCTTGGAGTAGCGTTCCGAGTCGGTGATCTCGCCCTTTTCGTACTGGGCCTGGATCGCATCGACCTCGCGTTGCGACTCCTCCATGATCTTGTCCCGGTTGCGCGGGACGGTGAGGTCGCTCTTGCCGAAGGAGACGCCAGCCAAGGTGCTCGCCTTGAAGCCGAGCGACTTCATGGCGTCGAGGAGGACCAGCGTCTCGGAGCGGCCGAGGCGTTGGTGGCAGTCCGCGATGATCTTCGAGAGCGCGCCCTTGTCGAGCGTGAAGTTGTAGTAAGGCATCCCCGGCTGGAGGATGTCGTTGAAGATCAGGCGGCCCGGCGTGGTCTCGATCAGTTGACGTCCATCGGTCGAGACGAAGTTGCCATCCTTGTCGTTGTGGATCTCGCTGTCCTTCGGGAAGAGCACTCGGATCGGCTCGTGCGTGCGCACCTTGCCGAGCGCGTAGGCCATGAGTGCTTCGGATGGCGTCGCACGCAGCGGCTTGTCCCCAATGCGCTCCTCAGGGAAGCGGAAGGTCAGATAGAAGCAGCCAAGCACGATGTCCTGGCTCGGCGCGATGATCGGACTACCGCTGGCCGGCGTGAAGATGTTGTTCGACGACAGCATCAAGGTCGAAGCCTCGATCTGCGCCTCGTAGCTGAGCGGCAAGTGGACGGCCATCTGGTCGCCGTCGAAGTCAGCGTTGTAGCCCGTGCAGACCAGCGGATGGATGCGGATCGCGTTGCCTTCGATGAGGACCGGCTCGAAGGCCTGGATCCCCATGCGGTGCAGCGTCGGCGCGCGGTTCAGCAGGACGGGGTGCCCCTGGATGACCTCCTCGAGGATGTCCCAGACTTCTTCGTCCTTGCGCTCCAACATCTTCTTCGCCGACTT
The DNA here is from genome assembly GCA_937858895.1 of uncultured bacterium. Classification (GTDB taxonomy): domain Bacteria; phylum Planctomycetota; class UBA1135; order UBA1135; genus JACKHW01. The sequence continues at coordinate 4,868 of CALLZN010000112.1, forward strand.
GATCGTGTCGGCGAGGCCGAGTTCTTTGAGGCGGCGAATGATGAAGGGCTGGAAGAGCTCGAGCGCGATGACCTTCGGCATGCCGCACTGGTGCAGCTTGAGCTCGGGACCGACGACGATGACCGAGCGCGCCGAGTAGTCGACACGCTTGCCGAGCAGGTTCTCGCGGAAGCGGCCCTGCTTGCCCTTGATCATGTCGGTCAGCGACTTGAGCGGGCGATTGCTCGAACCGAGCACGGGGCGACGGCAACGACCATTGTCGAAGAGCGCATCGACCGACTGCTGCAGCATGCGCTTTTCGTTGCGGATGATGACGTCAGGTGCGTTGAGGTCGAGGAGCTTCTTGAGGCGGTTGTTACGGTTGATCAAACGACGGTAGAGGTCGTTGAGGTCCGACGTCGCGAAGTTGCCCGAATCCAGGAGGACGAGCGGCCGCAAGTCCGGCGGGATGACCGGAATCACGTCGAGCACCATCCACTCAGGCTTGTTCGGCGAATCACGCAGCATCTCGACGGTCTTGAGCCGCTTGATGATGTCCTTGATCTTCTGCACCGACTTCGTGTGCTTGAGCTCCTCACGGAGCTGCTCGCGCAGCGAATCCAGGTCGAGCCCCTTGAGGATCTCGCTGATCGCTTCGGCGCCCATGCCGGCCTTGAAGCCGTGACCGTACTTTTCGCGCTCCTGGCGGAACTCCTCTTCGGTGAGGAGCTGGTTCTGCTGCAGCGGCGTTTCGCCCGGATCGACGACGACGTAGTCCTGGAAGTAGATGACCTTCTCCAGGCTCGCCGTCTTCATCGCGAGCAGGTTGCCGATGCGCGAGGGCATGGCCTTGAAGAACCAAATGTGCGCGACCGGGGCAGCCAAGTTGATGTGCCCCATGCGCTCGCGGCGCACGCGACTGTGCGTGATCATGACCCCGCACTTGTCACAGATGATGCCCTTGTGCTTGATCCCCTTGTACTTGCCGCAACCGCACTCCCAGTCCTTCTCAGGACCGAAGATGCGCTCGCAGAAGAGCCCGTCCTTCTCCGAACGGTAGGTGCGGTAGTTGATCGTCTCGGGCTTCTTCACTTCGCCGTACGACCACTTCGACCGAATGTCGTCGGGCGAAGCCAGCTTGATCGAAACGGCGCTGTAGTCGTTGATCTTCTCGTAGATCGTCTCGGCCATCGTCAGCCTGCCTTCTTTGGAAGTCGCTCTTGTTCTGCCTTGCGTCCGCCTGGTTTCGTGCTCGGGCTCATGCTCCCATGAGTTCCCGTGGCGCGTCCTTGCGGTGGAGTTCGATGTCGAGGCCGAGACCACGGAGCTCGTGACAGAGCACTCCGAAGGACACCGGCGTCCCGGGCTCGAGGATGTTCTCGCCCTTGACCATCGCCTCGTAAATCTTCGTGCGACCGTCGACGTCGTCGGACTTGACGGTCAGGAGTTCCTGTAGGACGTTGGCCGCCCCATAGGCCTCGAGCGCCCAAACCTCCATCTCCCCGAATCGCTGACCGCCGAAGCGGGCCTTGCCGCCGAGCGGCTGCTGGGTGATGAGCGAGTATGGACCGGTTGCGCGTGCGTGCACCTTGTCGTCGACGAGGTGGTGCAGCTTGAGCATGTAGAGCTGGCCGACGGTGACCTTCTGTTCGAAGGGTTCACCCGTCCGACCATCGAAGAGGACGGTCTTGCCTTCCTCGGGCAGCCCAGCGCGGCGCAAGGCGTCTTCGATCTCCTCCTCGGTCGCGCCGTCGAAGACCGGCGTAACGGCGCGGAAGCCGAGCCTGCTCGCCGCCCAACCGAGGTGGGTCTCGAGGATCTGCCCGACGTTCATGCGCGATGGCACGCCGAGCGGATTGAGGACGATGTCGACCGGCGTGCCGTCATCGAGGAAGGGCATGTCCTCGAGCGGCAAGATGCGCGAGATCACTCCCTTGTTGCCGTGGCGGCCGGCCATCTTGTCACCGACAGCGATCTTGCGCTTGGCAGCGACGTAGACCTTGACCATCTCGAGCACGCCGGTTGGCAGCTCGTCGCCACGCGAGAGGCGGTTGACGCGCTTGTTGCGGTCGGCCTCGCGCGCCTTGATGCGATCGCCAAAGTCCTTGATCAGGGCCTCGGCTTTTTGGACATCGGAGTGCTTACCGCTGCTCTCGGCGGCGGCCATGATGTAGTCCCGCGTCTTCTTGAGGTCGGCATACATCACGGTCTCGGGGATCTCGACCGGCTTGCCCGTCTCGGGATCGACGATGTCGACGCCGAGGACTTCGCGAGCCTCTTCGACCATCGCACGCGTCGACTCACGGAACTGAACCATGAAGTCGAGCTCGGCCTGCTTGATCTCCTGCAAGTTGGCTTCGCGTTCGGCCTCGGTCAAGTTGACCTTGCGCGAGAACTTCTGCGCGTCGATGACGATGCCGTTGCAGCCGGTCGGAACTTCGAGCGAGCTGTTCTTCACGTCCTCGCCCGCCCGGCCGAAGATCGCGTGCAAGAGCTTCTCTTCGGGCGTGAGTTCGCTCTTGCTCTTGGGCGCGACCTTGCCGACGAGGATGTCGCCGGGCCGCACGCGCGTGCCGACCTGGACGATACCGCTCTCATCGAGATGTGCGAGCGCCTTCTCGGAGACGTTCGGGATGTCGCGCGTGAACTCCTCACGCCCGAGCTTGGTCTCGCGGATCTCGATCTCGAACTCGTCGATGTGGATCGACGTGTAGACGTCGTCGCGCACGAGGCGCTCGCTGAGCAGGATCGCGTCCTCGAAGTTGTAACCATCCCACGTCATGAAGGCGACGAGGAGGTTCTTGCCGAGCGCGAGCACGCCGTCGCGAGTCGCCGGACCGTCGGCGATGACTTGGCCCTTCTCGACCTTGTCGCCTTCCTTGACGATCGGCGTTTGGTTGAGGCAGGTTTTCTCGTTGAGGCGACGATACTTACGTAGGGCGTAGGTCTCGTCGCCGATGCGGATGCGGTTGGCGTCGGCATAGCGCACGGCGCCGGTCTTCTTGGCG
>CALLZN010000113.1 GCA_937858895.1 uncultured bacterium
AACGGAAGCCGCATCTGGCGCCTCTACCAAGGGCAGCCGGCGACCGTCGAGGCATACCATCTGGCGGCAAAATTCATTTGTCGAGGTACGACCCGGCTAGAGGAGGTGATCCCTAGTGCGCCACGCGTTGGGAGGACGTTCGCGACACGAACGAACGGCGTGCCGTTTGGATCCGCTGCGATTTTCATGCTTGGCTTTGATCAGCCAAGGGGTTCCGGAGGTATTGTGATTGAAGGCACTGGAAGCCCGCTCTGTCAAGTCGTCGTCCTGCCAAGTCACTACGTTGCGAGCCTGGAGCAGAACGGCTTCGCCAATTACTCACTTGCAATCCCCAACGACGCCAGCCTGCTCTGCCAGCGCTTCTATCAACAAGCGCTCGTCATCGACCTCAGCGCCAACGCGCTCGGCCTCGTGACCTCGAACGGCCTTTCGTGCCACATCGGTCTCTGATGCCGGGATCATGAATCGCTGGATTGCTGTGCAGCCCCGGACGCTGAGCCCGCCGAGCCCGGTGGTCGTCCAGACCAACCCGCAGCAACACTTCTAGCGTCATCGCCGACAAGGCCTTGCAAGCGGCGATCTCAAGAGGAGCTCGTCCGTTTCACTTCGCGAGTGTTCGCAGTGTGTTCTCGTAGCGCTTCATCGTGTCACGAAGCAGCTCGAGCTTTCGCTCGAACTCCTCGTCGACGTATCTGAGCTCAACGCCGCGCCCGTCGGGGAGCTTCTCGAGCGTCAGCTTTGCGCCTTCGTGATTGTCAATGCCGAGCGCCTCGAGAGCCTCCTTCGGGAGGATGACCCCCAGCGAGTTCCCGACGCGTCGAAGTCTCAGTTCAATCATGACTGTACCCTTTTATCGCGTTATCACGACGTCGCAACGTCTAGCGCGGCCGGGCAAGAGCTCCCAGGGCCGCCAGACGGGTGGAGGTCAGCGCGTGCGCGAGGGCGTGCGCCCTTCGATCGCGCTGATGCGCAGCGTCGGGCCCCAGGTCGCGATGCCGATGCGGTCGCGGCCAGGGATCGGGCGCAGCGGCGCTTGGTCGAAGAGCAGCGCCTCGCCGAGTCGCACGCTGAGGCGCTTGTGATAGTAAACGAGACTCAGCCTCGTCGGCTTCTTGTCGTCCACTTCCCACGAGACGCGGTCGGACTCGTAGACGAGGCGGTCGTAGCGCTCGAGGCGCGCCTGCACGGTCTCGCCTTGCGGGTCGAGGATGAGGGTCCAACCGCCGAGGCCGTCGCGCAAGCCATCGCCTTGCACGATGACGCAGAGCTTGGGCGCCGGAGACTTGGGCGCGATGTCGATGTCGAGGCGGAACTCGTCCACGCCCTCGGTCGCGCGCGCCGGTAGCCAGGCTAGGTTCGACGGCGAGTCCTTGGGAAAACCAGGTCGCACCGTGTGCTTGCGCCACTCGACTTGACGGTCGGTCGCCGTGCCTTCGATGGCCTTGTTGCGCACGTGCCACTTGCCGACTCTATTGTCGAGCTTGCTGGCCGCGCTCGAGCTCATCGCCACGGCCTTGAAGAAGCTCGGCCAGCGCTTGCTCTCGGGCACGGCGATGGCCGCGAGCTTCGGCGTTGCGGGCTCGGCGTCGCTGCGCCAACCGGGCAGCGGCGTGCCATTCTCGCGGGCAATTGCGAGCGTCGCGCCCGACTCGCCGCCACGGTTACGGATCTTGAGCAGGACCTTGGTGCGGCCCTTCGGCAGCTTGCAGCGAAACTTGGCAGCGTCCGGCAATTGCACGCGCCAGTCCGGGCGCCACGGCCCGAGGCCCTGGCCGATGTTGCTGTACTTGCCGACGAGGCGGTCGCCGACGAAGATCGTGACGTCATCGTCGCCGCGCACATGGAACCAAGCTTCGGTCTCGGTCTCGACGCTCACGTGCGTCACGGCATAGATGGCCGTGTCGTCCATGTACGACCAATGAAAGCGCAGCCAACCGCTCGCATCGACGGTCACGGGCTTGCTGCCGGGACGCCGCCAGGTCGGGTTGTGGTTGATGCTCTCGTATTCCTTGGCGAAGTCGATCTCGAGCTCCGGCGGGAAGCGATAGGCGTCGGGATCGACGCCGTTCTTCTTGAAGGGACCGATGACCCACCAATCGCGCACGACCCCGAGCTCGCGCGCGTGGTCGTCGACTTGCCCCTTGCTGCGCGCGAGCTCGCTCGCGCGGGCATCGCGCGAGACCGGCGAGCCTTTTCCCTCGTCGCCCTCGTCAAAAAAGGCGGCCTTGTCGACGGCAGCGCCAGCGAGTTCTTGCTCGAGGCGGATCGCTGCGAGGTCGCTCGCGAGCAGCGGAAAGCGAAAGCGTCGCAAGTCCTCGAAGGCCGCCTCGCCGAAGGCCGCGACGAGGTGGAAGGCCAAGCCCCGCACCAAGGTCGGCGTGCGCCCGTCCTTGACAGCGTCGTCGCGGTAGGCGCGAAAGAAGCGTCGATAGCGCTGCCAAGCGTAGTCCTCGCCGTCCTTGCCATACGTGCTCACGAAGTGCAGCAAGAAACCAGCGCTCGGGCCATAGTTCGGAAGCCGCCAGTACTCGAGGTCGCGCGCCAAGTAGTCCTCCTCGAAGGCGCGCTTGGCCGAAGCGAAGGCAAAGCGCGCCGCAACGACCTGGCGCAGTTCGTGATAAGCGAAGGCCGCGCCGAAGTCCGCGAGCCCTTCGCGCAAGCCTGGGTAGATGGGCTTCGTGTCATCGACGCAGTGCGTCAGCTCGTGGTAGTAGAGCCCGCCGTCGACGCGCAGCAGCCTCTGGTCGGGATCAGCGTTGCCGATGTCGATGATCTTCCCGCCGCCGATGCCGCCGCCGAAGTCCCAGAGCTCCTTGAAGTAGACCGTCACGCGATCGCCCTCGGGGTTGGGCACGCGCCCGAAGAGGTCGGTCAGGTAGAGGTAGGCGAGGTCGAAGCGCAGCAGGCTCTCGGCCGGGATGCCCGCGAGCAGCTTGGTCGGACCGATGAGCACGAAGCGATGGCTCGTGCGCTGCGTCGTCCGCGCCCAGCACGGATGCTGGAGGGCTGCGTCGGCTTCTTTGCGCTCGTCGGCCGGTACGTCGGCGAGCCAGGTGCGCTCGAGCTCGCGCCGCGCTTTGGCGGCCTGGAGCTTGAGGTCCATCGCGACTTCGATCTCGACGAGCAAGGCGCGGGCGACCGTGCGGCGCCGAGGATTCTTCGCGAGCTCGATCGCGAAGGCGAGGCCGTCTGCGCGCGTGCCGTGCTTGGCTGCGAGCACCTTGGCCTCGGCCAGCTCTTCGGCCGTCGCGGTGAAGACCTTGGCCGCGATTTCGTCGCGATCCTTGGTCACGCGTTGGGCCTCGGCGAGGGAGCCGAGGACGGCGCGGTCCGCCTCTTCTTGGAGACCGCCGCCGACCTCGTCCAGCAGGACCAAGGCGCCGAAGAGCTGGCCGCGGTCGTAGAGCCGACCCGCAACCTGGCGCAGGTAACGAGCGCGTTCGTCACGGATGCGGCGGGCGACGATGCCTTGCTCCTCGAAGGAGAGCGGCGCCGCCTCGCTGCGGCCGACTTGGAGCAGTGCGTCGCGCAGCGCGGCTTTTTGCTTGTAGTCCTCACTGCGCCGGAAGGCGTTCTCGAGCTGGTCCCAGGCAGCGCGCGCATCGCGCTTCTGGAGCGCCTTGGCGGCGGCGATCGTCGCCGCGACGCTCGCCGCATCCGGAGCTCCGGTCGGCACCGGATAGCGAAACGTCGCGAGGCGCGTGAGGCCGTCGCGCCGCGCCGCACGGCCGCGCATCGGCGCGACCTTCGAGGTCGCGGCGTCCAAGAAGCCGACCAGGACCTCGACCTCACCCGGCGTCGCGGGCGGCAGTGCGAAGAAGAGCGGCAGCTCATACTCGAAGGGCTCCGCCACCTTCCACTCGGTCATCGGCCGCGGCGGAGCGTGGTCGCGCCGCTGCAAGAGCTGGCCATCCATGCGCAGCTCGACGCGGACGGCGCTGGCGGTGACGAGCGCCTCGGTTGCAACGAAGCGCAGGACGAGCGTCGCGCGCCCGGTCGCAGCAAGCGCCTCGGCTTCGACGCGAGCCGACGCTTCGATCGGCAAGGCCGCCTGCGCCGCTGTGCGTGTCGCGATCGACAGGAAGGCGCTCGCACCGAGCAACGGAAGCAGGCGATAGCGAGCGCTGTGCCGCGCGGACTCGTGCACCATGGCGCCAGATCGTAGCGACAGGTGCCTGCAGCGCGGATCAGAGGACGACGATGAAATCCCGCCGGGTGTGCACCGCGTGCCCGCGCGACTGCTAACCTCTCGCTCGTGCACGTCCTCTTCGTCGAACCGGCCTTTCCCGCGAACCAGCGCGACTTCGTGCGCGCGCTCCACCAAGTCGGTGCCGCCGTGACCGGCATCGGTGAGTCACCGCTCACGGCCCTGCCCGAGGAGACGCGAAGGCGCCTCGTGCACTACGAGCAAGTCCGCTCGGTCGTCGACACGCAGGCGCTCTACGACGCCGTGCGACGCTGCCAAGAACGTTCTTGGGTCGATCGCCTCGAGTGCACGGTCGAGGCCCACGTCGAGCCAACCGCCAAGGTGCGCGAGGCCTGTGAGATCCCCGGCATCTCCACCCGCACGGCCTTTCTCTGCCGCGACAAGCCGGCGATGAAGGAAGTCTTGCGCGAGGCCGGTGTGCCTTGCGCGCAGTCGACCGGCACTGGCGATGAGAACGAAGCGATCGACTTCGCGAAACGCGTTGGCTACCCGCTCGTCGTCAAGCCGCGCGACGCGGCCGGCGCATCGGGCACGCATCGCTGCAACGACGAAGCCGAGTTGCGGCGTGCCCTCGACGCGAGCAACGTGGGCCGCGGCGCCGAGGTCACGATCGAAGAGTGGATCGAGGGGCACGAAGGCTTCTATGACACGATCTGCGCGAACGGCGAGGTCTTGCACGACTTCGTCTGCCACTACTTCCCGGGTGTGCTCGAGGCCATGCGCACGCGCTGGATCTCGCCGCAGATCGTCATGACCAACCGCATCGACTCGGCGCCCGACTACGCGGAGGTGCGCGAGCTCGGCAAGCGCGTGATCGAGGTCCTCGGCATCACGACCGCGGCGACGCACATGGAGTGGTTCTTCGGCCCCAAGGGGCTCAAGTTCTCGGAGATCGGCTGCCGGCCACCAGGCGTTCGCGTCTGGGACTTCTACGGCAAGGGCAACGACATCGATTGCTACGTCGAGTGGGCCAAGGCCATCGTGCAGGGCCGCACGGATGCACGTTGCAGCCGCCGCCTCAGCGCCGGCATGGTCGCCCTGCGGCCCGACCGCGATGGACGTATCGATGGCTACGAGGGACGCGAGGTCCTCGAGCGCTATCGCGACTTCGTGATCGACAGCCACCTGCCGCCACCAGGCACGCCGACCCAGGGGGTCGAGAAGGGCTACCTCGCGAACGCTTGGGTGCGCATGGCCCACCCTGACTTCGACCGCGTGCGGACGATGCTCAACGAGGTCGGCGAGACGCTGCGCGTTCGGGCGCGTTGACGCCTGCGGGCTCGCTGCCGGGCTTCTGCGCCTTGTTCGCAGGGCGAGCGGCGATGCGCTGCACGACGTTGGTCCGCGGACCCGAGTAGCGCGCGACGTTCGTGAGCGTGGTTGGCATCACGTGGATCGCTGGCCGCATGGCGGGATCGAAGCTCGAGTCCCAAGTCAGCAGGAGCGGCCCCGCCGGCATGCCGCGTAGCTCGTAGCGGCCGTCTTCGTCGCTTTCGCTGTGCTTGAGCAAGAAGCCAGTGGGCGTTCGCGCGACGACGCGTACGGAGCCCAGACCTGCGCCGTTCGCGTCGACGAAGCGCCCGCTCATGACGTGCGGGGACAAGTCCAAGCCCTCGTGCCACGTGCGCGGCACGTCGGGACCGAGGTCGAGGCGCTGCGGAGGCAGGGGCGTCATGTCGCTCAGCGCGTGGACTTCGGTATGGAGCCAGTAGGGACCGGGTCGCGCGATGACGTCGCCGAAGTCGAGAGACCATATGCCCGCCTCGGTGCCCTTCTCGTCCGACCAGGCGTCGGCGATGCGCAGTTCGAAGACGAGCGGGCGCTGGAGGGCGAAGAGCTCGTCGACGGCCGCCTCACCGAGCCCGGACCAGCCAAGGTAGCGGCCCTTCGTTTCGGCGTCGACCGTGCGCGGGTCGAGGCGAAGCTTGGTGCTGTGAATGTCCTTCGTGTCGAGGGTGGCCCTGAAGACGATGGGCCGCAGGACGACGAGTTCGACAGCCGTGGTTTGGTGGGCGCGGAGGTGGACTTCTGCTGCGGGCGCGAGGCCCTGCTCCGCTCGCAGGTCTGCGTCTTCGAAGATGGCGCGCACGCGATACTTTCCCGGAACGAGGTTCTCGATCCGCACGCAGCCAGAGTCGTCGCAGGTCGCGGTCGCCGAGCTGTCGATGGGGCGCTGGGCTTCGCTGCTTCGATCGTACTGGGCTTCGAGCAGCTCGTCTTCGGGTGGCTCATCGCGCTTGGCTGGGCGTCCTGGCTCGCTGTGGCAGGCGCGGCAGCTCGCAGCGTCGCGGATGCGGTAGAGCAGACCGTCTTGTCTCGAGCAGGCGGGCACGGCGGCGAAGGCGCGCGCTGCGCTCGGCGGGTCTTTTGGGGCGAAGCGCGCTTCGCGCACTATGACGCGAGCGCCGGGCACGGCGAGACCCTCGGGATCGACGACGCTGACTTCGAGGTTAGAACTCGCGCGCTCGAGTGCGACGCGCAAGACGAAGTCGCTCCCCGGCAGTACGTTCGGCTGCGGCCAGCTTAGAAACTGGGTGTGTGCGTCACGGCCGTGAGCGGCCTCGGCATTGACGCTGACTAAATAGGCGGCCTTCTCGGTCGGCTTCGCGAAGTGGAAGCGCGTACGCCCGTCGTTGTTGCTGAGCCGGCGTTCGAGGACTTCGATGCTCGAGGGCTCGAGGCGTTCGAGGACGACGCTGACGGCGGCCAGGGGGCGCGCTTCTTCTCCGACACCGGCGCCCACGCTGCCGCCGACTTCGACGACGAGGGAGGCGCTCGCGCTGCTGCGCTCTGGGCGGGCGGGCTGCTGCGACGATTGAGCGACGGACAAGCAGGGCT
>CALLZN010000114.1 GCA_937858895.1 uncultured bacterium
CTGCGACCACCACCACCGCCACCGCCGTAGCCGCCGCGACCACCGCCGCCGCCGCCACCGCCACGATCCTGGCGTTCTTGGGCTTCATTGACGCGCAGGGCGCGCCCATCGAGTTCCATTCCGTCGAGAGCTTCGATAGCCGCGCGAGCGTCGGCCTCGGAGCCCATTTCGACGAAGGCAAAGCCGCGCGGGCGGCCGGTCTCGCGGTCGGTCACGATCGAGACGGACTCGACACGGCGCGAGTCGCGGCTGAAAGCTTCGTTGAGGTCGTCCTGGGTGGTGTTGAAGGAAAGGTTTCCAACGAAAAGTCGGGTCGTCAAGGTTTCATCCTCTGGTCAAGTCTGCGTCAGGCATCTTCTGCTGAGCAGGGGTCGATTGCTGCGGGCTGCGAGATCGGTGTCATTGTCAACGCGACAATGAGGGTCTCCGCACAGGGTGGCCGGGATGATCCCGACTCCTCGACCAGTCCCCTTTGGGACGAAACCGAGTGCGCCCGTGGCCCTCGTGGGCCCGTGACGCCGCCGCGTACGCACGCGAATTCGATCAGACTGCATTGCTACGATCCCGAGGCCACCGACGATTTCGGTGCTTCCTCGGCCGCGAAGCATCGCCGAGCATAGTCGAGGATCGAAAGGAAATCAGCTTCTTCTGAAAAATGACACCGGGCAGCTTGCCCGTTCGGGGGCGTGGCCGGCCTTCGGCGCCACTGCCGACGCGGGCGGAAGGGCACGCCGGTGCCGCTTCGCCTGGCTCTCTCGATGGCAGGCTTTCACGCCTTCGCGCGAGTCGTCATCATCGGCCGCGATGGTCGACGATGCAGTCCCGGTATGCGGCGGCAACGCCTTCCTTCGACGTGAAGTCGCCTGTGCGGTGGTTTGCGCGATCGTCGGTGCCATCGTCTTCGTGCCGTCGCTTGTCGCCGGCTATCCGCTCGATGATGCCTTCGTTGCGGCGGCCTACGACGAGGCGAGCGGCGTGACGCGGCCGCTCGTCGGGCGCTTCGGCTCGCTCGGCGAGTACTTCTCGACGCACTGGTGGTACGGCTACTACCCGGCGACGGAGCTCTTCAGGCCTTGGACGAAGCTGAGCTATGGGCTCGTGCACGCGCTCTTCGGGTCGGCGGGGCGGCCGGCCTTGGCGCAGCACGCGGTCAACCTTGTCGTTTATGGGTGGGTTTGTGCGCTCGTGGCGATCACCTGCTGGCGCGTGCTGCGCTCGCCCCGCGCGGCTTGGATCGGCGGCTTGGCCTTCGCGGTGCATGCGCTCCACGCAGAAGCGGTCTGCACCCTGACGGGACGGGCTGAGCTCTTCGCCTTCGGCTTCGGGCTGCAGGGGCTGCTGGCTTTGTCGCTTCCTCGACCGGTCGCTTCTGCGCGGCAGGTTTCGGTCCCGCGCTCGCTGCTTGCCGGGCTCTGCTTCTTTGTGGCCTTTTGCTCGAAAGAGAGCGCGCTCGCGTGGGTGCCGGTCGGAATCGCCGCGGCGCTCTGGCGTGGGGATCGAAGGCAGCTCATGAGTGTCGTGCTAGCGCTGCTGGTCGCGGCGCTGCTCTTCTTCGTGCTGCGCGCACGCATGATCGCGGGCTTGCCAGAGCCCGTGCCGCCGGCCAATGCCTTCGCCAACCCCTTGGTCGCGTTGGCGGCGCCCGATCGCATCGCGGATGCCGTCAAGATCGTCGGCTTCGGCGTCCTGCAGATCTTGTTGCCGCTGCGGCTGTCGGTCGACTACGGCACTGCGGTCTTCGAGATCGGTCAAGGCTTTGCTTCGATGGGCTTCGTGCTGGCTTTGCTCGCCTTCTCGTTGCTGTGGGGCGGCGCTGTTGCCGTGGCACGGCGGCAGCCGTTCTTTGTCGCTGCGCTCTTCGTGCACGCAGCCTTTGTCTTGCCAACGGCGAATCTGGTCTTTCCGATCGGCACGATCTTCGGCGAGCGCTTGCTCTTCGCGCCGAGCTTTGCTTTGCCGCTAGCGCTCGGCGCCTTGGTCGTCGTTCTGGAGAAGCGCGGGTTCAGGCCGCGTGTCTTCGTGCCGCTCGTCGTGCTGTGGCTCGCCTACTCGTCGGGCTATTCGCTGCATCGAGCCTCTCTGTTCGAATCCACGGCGACGATCGCCAAGCACGATGTCCTCGTACGTCCTGAAAGCGCCAACCTCCAACGCCTCGCGAGCGCTGCCTATGTCCGCGAAGGCGATCGCGGTTCCGCCATCGAAGCGCTCGAAGCCGCGTGCGCGATCGAGCCGTCCTTCGCCGCGGCCTGGCTCAATCTCGCTGCCCTCGTGCGCGAAGGCGGCGACGCGAGCCGCGCCGAAGAGCTGCTGCGCCAAGGCCTCGCGGTAGCAGATCCGCGGCAAGTGCGCGAGCGCGCCATGCTCCACGCGAGCCTGGCCACGAGCTTGCGCCTTCGAGGAGCCATCGACGAAGCGCGTCAAGAGCTGCAGAAGGCCATTGCGCTCGCACCCGCGGAAGCGAGCTACCGAGCGCGGCTCGAGGCGCTTGGTAGGTGAGCGTCTCTGCCGTGCTCACTTGTTCCCGACCGGATACTCACGCCAGTCGCGATGGTCGAAGTGCCACCACTCGTGCTCGTAGACCGCAAAGCCCTCCGCCTCCATCGCGCGGCGCAGCACTTCGCGGTGGTGGCGCGCGAGCGACGTGCCGCCGGGGTAGTCGGGGTAGGCGCGCTCTGTGAACTCGTCGAAGTCGCTCGGCATCAAGACGGCTTCGCCGCTGCGGCGGTCGAAGAGCGTGACATCGACGGCGCAGCCGCGGTTGTGTCGCGAGCCCTTGGCGGGGTCAGCGACGAAGTGGCGAAGCTCATCCGGCGTCGCCTCGTAGAACGCCTTCGTGACCGTCCACGGCCGGTGCGCGTCGTAGATGAGTAGCCCGAGGTTCTGGGCCGCGAGCGCGCGATGCACGCGCACGAGCGCTTCCGCCGCCGGGCGTTGCAGGCGCGCGACCGCTTCGTCGTAGACCCGCGCGCCGAGGAAGTTGTTCGCCGTCGCATAGCGGATGTCGAAGCGCAGCGTCGCGTCGAGGCTCGCGAGGTCGACGAGGTCGAAGGGCCGTAGGCCCTCTGGCTGCGTCGGCGGCGTGCTCATCCGCGCTTCGGCGAGGATGGTTCGAAGATCGCGCCGCGGCGTGATGCGGAAGTCGCCGCCATCGAGTTCTCGCCGCCTCGGAAAGCGCGTGCCGCCGACCGTCATTGCCGTGACGGTGCCCTGTGAGTCCCGCTCGAAGCGCAGCGTATCGCCAGCATACATCCCCGAGGGGAAGCGAAACGTATCGACGCCAAGCGGCTCCGGGATGTCACGAACGACCCACTCGATCAGGACCGCGAGTTCTCCCATACTCACCGAGGTAGGGCAGCAGGTGGTCGGGTGCAGGTGCAGGAGGGCGATCGTCACGCACGTACTTGGCAAGTCCATCGGTCAGTTCATGAGCGGAGCGTTGTTCGAGCCGGCGCGCGCCGCCGTTCGCGAGAATGTCGTCGCCGACGAGCGTGCCGTCCTCGAGGGCACGCATGCGGGAACGCACACCAGCGTTGGGATCGTAGTAGAGGTCGCCGTTCCGCTCGTAGAGCCTCACCCAATCACGCCCCGTGCGCCAGAAACCAGCGAGCTCGCGCGCGCGCTCGGCGCCGATCTTCGTCGCGAAGGTCGCTGCTTCGAGTCGTTGACCAAGGCGTGCTGCCAACGTCGCGCGCAAAGCGCGCTCGGCGATGAGCTCGCCAAGGTCGTTGGCGAGGTCCTTCGTGAGCACGACCGCGACCGCGACGCCTGCATCGGGCAAGACGAGCAGGGTCGAAGCTGTGCCATAGATGGCACCATTGTGAGAGACGAGTCGATGGCCATCGAAGTCGCGGACGAACCAGGCGAGGCCACAGCCTCGAGCTTGTTCTTCCGGAAGTCGCCACATGGTTTCGAGCGTCGCTTGCGCGAGCACGCGCGGGCGCGCATCGACAAAGGTGCTAGCGGCGAAGCGCACGAGGTCCACGACGCTGCTGCGCAGCTCGGCCGCTGCCATGTAGCCGAGGCGAAAGGTCGGCGTCGGAATCGCGCGGCCATCGTAGGTCCACATCGCTCCTTGTGAACAACGCGAGGCGAGGTCGGGACGCAACGCGAAGTCGCTGTTGCCGAGGCTGAGTGGCTCGAGCACGAGGTCTCGGACGGCGACTTCGAAGGGCTTGCCGTACACCTGTCGGATCACTTCGCCGATGACGCCGACGGCAGGGTTGCTGTACTTGAAGCGCGTGCCCGGCTCGAAGACGAGTTCCGTATCGTTGAGGCTCGCCACCGTCGCGGCTTGCGTCGGCGTCGTCGCATCGAAGTAGTGGCCGACCGGCGACTCGCGCACGATGCCCGAGCGATGGCCGAGCAGGTGCCGCAGCGTGATCGGTCGTTCGAAAGGGTTCTGCGGTGCAAACGACGGCAAGTAGCGCTGCACCGGGGCATCGAGGTCGACTTGCCCGCGTTCGGCGAGCGCCATCGCGCACGTCGCCGTGAAGAGCTTGCTGATCGACGCCACGCGATGCGGCGTCTCCGCGTCGACGAGCCGGCCGTTCTCGTCGAGGCCGAGCGCCCAGATCGATGGCGGTCGATGCACCGCGCGCTGGTCGAGAACGGCAATCCAGGCGCCAGGCAGGGCGTGCGAAGCGATCTGGCGACGCACGAACGGCGTGAGGTCGTCGCGCACGAGCGCGAGGTCGGGCGCGTCGAAGCTCGGCTTCGCCACACAAGCTGTGAGCGCGGCGAGCGCCACGGAGGCGACGGCCATGGAGGTGACGGCCATGGAGGTGACATTGTGCAGCGGCGAGTTTCGCATGAAGCAATCATGGTCGCAGCTCGCGTGCGCGAGTGAAACGCTCACTTGGACCCGTGTTTTCTCGTCCGGTGGCGACGGTAACGCACGGCGGCTTCCTGTTTCCTGAGCGCCGCGCTAGCGGTGTGAGCCGGTCTCGATATCACGAATCAAGTAGACGAACGCACGGTCGGCATCATGCATCGCCCGGACCATCGTCCTTGGACACTTCCTCGTTGACGACCTCGCTTTCGGCCTGATCTTGCTCGGGCAGCAACCGGCTCGTTCCACAGTTCCAGCAGACCCCGAACGCGCCATCGATCGACTCATCACACCCCGGGCACGACCAATCCGGTCGCGGCGCATGCCCATCCGCAGGCTCATGGCTCTCGTAGCGCCGGATGATCTCGATCGCGCGCTCGTAGTCTCTAGGATCGGGGACCAAAACCGCCGGCGGGACCGAGAGGTCGACCGGGCCGATTCCAGCCATCGCGGCGAGGGTCTCGCCGGTGACCGCGGCCGAAATGCCCGCGGCCTCGAAAAGCGCCTTCATATGGTGCGCGATCATCGCGTTCTCGGCGAAGAAGACTCGACTGGTCATTGGGATCCTCGGTTGGCTAACGACAAGGTTCCTCGATAGCACAGTCCGCACCGGAATCTCGTGACAACTTGGCAATCTCGTGGCGTACCGACAAACCATCAAGCCGAGCTCTGCGCTCCGCTGCTATTGCGGAGAGTAGACGTGCGCAGCAGTGGCCCAATAGCGGTCGCCGCGAGCATCGACGAGCGCAATTGCGTCGAGGTCGAACATGACGCCATTGTTGGGCTCGCTTCTCAGTGGCGCGTCGCGCTCGAGTCTTGCCGCGTCGTCAAGCGCTCGGTCGTCGGTTTCGTGAGCTTGCAGTATGAGTCGCAATCCAGTCAAGGCCAGGTGCTTCGAGAATGCAAAGCTTGGCGCCAAAGGGTCTTCGTTGGTGTTATCTGCAGCGTTGTTCGCGTGCGCTTCGTTCTTCATTAGCCTTGACGACCACAACAAGATTTCATCTCCATCCAGTTTCCGCCCTCGGATCTCGATGACTGCTTGGGTCACACGCGCGGCATGACTTTCATCGCGCTGACAGTGCGGCCCGAGAACGAGTTGACATGACGATGGTGCACGCACCTCGTCGAACTCGAAGAGGATTTCGGTTCGGTCACGAATCACGACAGGAAGGTGCGGCATGCCAATAGCGAGCGGCGACTTGGAAGCAGCTCGGCGTTCCTCAGGAGGACCGACCATGTGCTCGGTCATCGCGCGCTGCAGGGCAAGCGAATCATCGCGATCCTCCGGCGTAGGCGCGAACGGCGATCCAACGAGCGGCTGCACTTGCTCTCGCCAAAGGAAGAGGCACGGCGCTCGCCATACGTAGTGGCCTGCGGGCGAGAGGGAGCTTGCCACTTCGACTCCTTCTGGGGCTTGCTGACAGCGTCCGAAGTTCTTCTTGTCACCCAAGCGCGACGTGACATCCGGCAAGCACCATTGCGCGAGCAGCATCCGGAAGCCCTCCCGGCGCATCGAGGCGTAGCCTTCGGATAACCAGGAG
>CALLZN010000115.1 GCA_937858895.1 uncultured bacterium
CAGCCCCGGGCCGCCGCGAGCACGAGCCGCGTAGGCCAGGGCTGCCGCGTGGTTACCGCTGCTGTGCGTGACGACTCCGCGCTGCGCTTCGTCCTCCGTGAGGGCGAAGACGGCATTGCAAGCGCCTCTGGCCTTGAAGGCCCCCACCTTCTGCAAGTTCTCGCACTTGAAGAGGACACGAGCCCCAAGCTCCGCATCCAGGCTGTGCGATGTGAAGATCGGCGTTCGATGAACATGGGCCTGGATGCGCTTCGCAGCCGCTCGAACGTCGTCGATGTCGATCACATCCCGAGCATAGCTCGCGTGAGTGCCCGCGTCGCTACGCTGCTACTTGGCGACGAACTCGAGAACCGGAGTGAAGTCGAGGAAGACGCGGCCGCGCGGTGTCGTCGTGTCGCGAGCAGCCACGAGCGATGCTTCGAGGCTCGGCACTTCTTTGGTGAATGTCAGCTTGGCTGCACCCCCAGCCGCTAGACCCAGACCGCTCCCGGTCTGATGCATGAAAATGAACTGGAAGTAGAGCGAAGCGCCATACAGTGCCTGGTCTTGTGGAGTCGCCACCGTGGCGCCCGCCCAGCCTTCGTCCCCAGCGTCCTGCCCTTGATAAAAGACGGCGGTCCCGATCACGTCTGGTGACACATAAAGGAAGCTGTTTGGCGCGGCGAGAAGGAGCGGCAGGGGCAACGTTCCCAGGGCAAGCTTGTCTGAAAAGCCGAAAACGACGAAGCCGGCGATGGGCGAAGGCGGCGCTGCGCTGTCGACCTTGATATGCATGCCAGGCCTTAGCGAGCCACGCACGACCTTGACAGAGTCTCCCCATGTGGTGGCCCAGGACGGACGGCCAAGCGGCTCGAGGTCGCCGGGATGGAAGATCGTCACCGCGTCTACGGGCCAAGACCACTCGTAGTTGGCCTTTCCGCCAGATGCGAAGAAGTCGATGACGAGAGTCTTGCCTGCCTCGACCAGCAGCGGTGTGTGGAAGCGCAGCCGAGGTGCTTCGTTGCTGTCGAAGGTCGCCACGACACGCGAGTCCTTGCTCGCGACCTTGGGGAGGATGACATCGCCTACATAGACCTCGGTCGCCTGCGTTGCATGATTCTCGGCAAAGTAGAGCGAAGGTCGCGCAGGGTCTGCGCTGCTGAAACTCGCCACGACGCGCATGCGCGTCGCCTCGCCCCCGCGCAAGTTCTTGTAGTGGGTCAAGAGCTTGACGTCTTTCCGCAGAGCGAGCTCGGTAATACGCTTACCGACGATGCCTTCGAAGTGTTTGGCACCGATCAGGACCTGAATGCGCCGCGGATAACGTTCACGAAAATGTGAATTCATCCAACGATTACCATCCACTTTGGACGCCGACGCTGGAACGACGATCGAAGTGGCCTGTCCGCTGAGACGGAGTGGCAGGTTCAAAAGCGCGGCGATGACAACTGCAGCACCGGGGACGAATCTGTTTTGCGTGCTCGAATGTGTCATGAGAGATCACTCGCGGTGGATGAGTTAGCGAAGTGGGATGATGCGGATGCCGTCTTCGCCTCCGCCGACGGCGACGAGCTTGATGCGGCGTTTGCCCTTGAGAGCCGACTTGGGAATCACGAAGCTGCCGTTCTCATCGAGGTCGACTCGGACCGGCGCATCTTTGTCGGTCTGGTAGTAGCCCACCGTCACGTCGGGATCGTCGCCGCCGTAGGTCACTTCGAGGTCTTGGCTCGTCGATGGCGGATCGGGCTCGACGCTCCAGTCGTTGAGAGTGGATGGAGCGGGTGAGGCCATAGCGCCGGGCACGGCGATGCCCGGTGAAACTACGGCGCGAGTCGCCGGCACTGCACTTGCGGCGACGGCGAGGAGTGAGAGTGAGAGTGAGAGGACGAGGTCGATGCGCAAAGCCATGGATCACCCACCGAGCAAGGTAGAAACGCCACAAGGGTGTGTCAAGGCGCCGCAGTCTGCGTTCGTGGGTAGTCCGGGCTAGGCCCTTCTGTGCGCGCTGTCACAACTCTCAGCGCGTCAGCGATGACCGGCGCGCGCGCCGACGCTCTCAGAAGGCCGGCCGGAACTCCTCGTCGTCGCCACTCTCCGGCGCCGAAGAACGTCGGCGCCGGCCTGCCTTGGGAAGCTGTTCGATCCAGCCGGCGATCAAGCTTCGCTCATCGAAGAAGAGCGCGACGTCCTCGGCGCTCGACGCGGCTTGCGCGAGCACGCCCTCGACGAGCGCCGCCAACGAGAACGCGAGGCCCGCCGCGTCGACCGGACCGATCTCGTTGTCCCGCACCGCGCGCAAGAGCAAGCCGCGCAGCCGAGCTCGCAGGGCGCGATAGGTGGCACGCAGTCCGTCACGACCTGAGGCGCTCGGCTCGCCGGCGACTTCGGTGTCGAGGATGGCTTGCAGGCGTCGCAGCTGTGGGTGTTCGCGATGGAAACTCAGGTGGTCGAAGAGAAAGGCCTCGAGTTGCTGCAACGCGCCGCCGTCCTCGCCGCGTCGCATGCGTGCGTCGCGCTTCGACTCGAGTCGTTGATGCGCCTCGAGGAAGAGCTCGAGCTTGTTGCGGAAGTGCAGGTAGACCGCGCCCTTGGTCACATCGCAGCGCGCCGCGAC
Organism: uncultured bacterium; assembly: GCA_937858895.1. Taxonomy (GTDB): domain Bacteria; phylum Planctomycetota; class UBA1135; order UBA1135; genus JACKHW01. The sequence continues at coordinate 2,594 of CALLZN010000115.1, forward strand.
CAGGTCGAGGGACACGGGGTGGTAGCCATGCTCGGCGAAGTCTCGAATCGCTGCGTCGAGCAGGAGCTCACGCAAACCTGGGCGTACCTTGCGGGCCATGAGGTCTGCATGCTTTCAGATACCACGTGGTATGTCAAGTTTGCATACCAGTCGGTATGTGGTTTGTGTCGACAGCATTGACTCCGGACGCGAGTGGCTCCATCTTGCTCGCATGGGTCCGGCTTGCTTCGGACCTCCCAACTCAACAGTCGCCTGCGGCGACGTTTCGACATGGCCATCGTCAACGGCAAAGAAGTCCATCCGCGCACGACTGGACGCCACGCACGCATCGCCCCTGGGCGTAAGCCTTCGTGGCTGAAGATGCAGTTGCCCGGCGGCAATGACTTCGAGCACATCCAGGCGCTGCTGCGCGAACGCAACCTTCACACGGTCTGCGAAGAGGCCCGATGTCCCAATCTCGGCGAATGCTGGGGCGGCGGCACCGCGACGATGATGGTCCTTGGCGACACTTGCACGCGCGGTTGTCGCTTCTGCGCGGTCAAGACCGGCAACCCGATGGGGCTCGTCGACGCGGACGAGCCGGCCAAGGTCGCCGAAGCTTGCGAGTTGATGCACCTGCGTTATGTCGTGCTGACTTCGGTCGACCGGGACGACCTGCCCGATGGAGGCGCGTCGCATTTCGCAGCCTGTGTCATCAAGTCGAAGGCCCGCGTGCCGGGGCTCCTCGTCGAGTGCTTGACGCCCGACTTCCAGGGCGACACGAAGGCGATCGCGACGATCGTCGACTCGGGCCTCGATGTCTTCGCGCACAACCTTGAAACCGTGCGCAGTCTCACGGCGCGCGTTCGCGACAAGCGCGCCGGTTACGACCTCAGCCTCGAAGTGCTGCGCCAAGCCAAGCAGCGTCGCGCTTCGCTCGTGACCAAGAGTTCGATCATGCTCGGGCTCGGCGAAACCGAGCGCCAGCTCGACCAAGCCTTCGATGACTTGCGTGCTGCTGGCGTCGATGTCCTGACGCTCGGCCAGTACTTGCGGCCGACCCTCCTCCACCTCCCGGTCAAAGAGTATGTGAGCCCTGCGCGTTTCGAGGCCCTCCGTCAGCGGGCGCTGCGTAAGGGGTTCGCTTACGTCGCGTCGGGCCCGCTGGTCCGCAGCTCCTATCGCGCTGCGGAGTTCTATCTCGAGAGTCGACTTGCCGGCGGGCGTGACCCGCTGCCAGCACGAGTCGACGAGCCGTCCGAGCCCGGCAGCGCCGGGTTCGCAGTTTGAAGCGCCAGGCCCACAGACCTCCGAGGCATCCATGACTAGCAAAAAGAAAACGAGTTCGAACGGCTCGACGCAAGGCAAGGCGGTCCAGCGCTCGGCGAAGGCTGCCACTTCGGGTGGCCACAAGACGGCTTCGAGCAAAACGAAGAGTGCCTCCAAGAAGGCAGCGAGCTCCAAGGCCTCTGCGCGCCCCAAAGTAAAATCGCCGACATCGTCGCGCGGATCCAAGGTCCTCAGTGTGCTCGACCGCGGCAACGTGCGCGATCCGGGCTTGTCCGACGAGCGCTTGCTCGGCCTTTACACCGCCATGGTGCGCACGCGTGTCATGGAAGAGCGCGCCCTCGTCCTGCAACGGCAAGGGCGCATCGGCTTCTACGTGCCGTGCACGGGGCAGGAGGCGTCTCACCTCGGAACGGCGGCGGCGCTCGAGGACAGCGACTGGGTCTTCCCGGCCTATCGTCAGGCAGGCATCCCCCTGCTGCGTGGCGTGCCGATGGAGCAGATCGTCGACGAGTGGTACGGCAACGCTGGCGACATCTGCAAGGGTCGCCAGATGCCCGTGCACTATTCGTTCAGGTCTGCGCACTTCGTGACCATCAGTTCGCCGATCGGGACGCAGCTCACGCATGCTGTCGGCGCGGCCATGGCCGCCAAGTATCGCGGCGAGGACACGGTCATGATGACGTACTGCGGCGACGGCGGCACGAGTGAGAGCGACTTTCACTGTGCACTCAATTTTGCAGGTGTCTACGACGCGCCTTGCATCGTCGTCTGTGAAAACAACGGTTGGGCAATCTCGACGCCGCTCGAGTTTCAAACTGCCAGCGAGACGATGGCCATCAAGGCAGACGCCTACGGTATTCCAGGCGTCCGCGTCGACGGCAACGACATCCTGGCTGTCTACCAAGTGACGAAGGAAGCCGTCGACCGGGCTCGCAAGGGCAAGGGGCCGACGCTGATCGAGACCTTGACTTACCGTGTCGGTCCACACAGCTCGTCCGATGACCCAACGCGCTACCGCCCGGACGCCGAAGTCTCTGACTGGAAGAACAAGGACCCGCTCGAGCGCTTTCGGAAGTACCTCCGCGGTCGGCGGCTGCTGACGCCTAAGCTCGACGAAGAGCTCTTCGCCGCCGCCAAGGAAGAGGTCAACGCTGCGGTCAAGGCCGCCGAACAAAAAGGCAACCCGGCGACGGCGAGCCTCTTCGAGGATGTCTTCCGCGACATGACCCCGCAACTGCGTGAGCAGCGCGACGAACTCCTCTCCTTCGGTGAAGCGAAGAGCTCACACGAAGGCTATTTCCCGCTCTGACTCCCGGCCTGACAACGAGAAGCACATCATGCCCACGATGACCCTGCTCGAAGGGATCCGCGACGGACTCTTCACCGAGATGCGCAATGACGACCGTGTGCTCTGCTTCGGCGAGGATGTCGGTCTTAACGGTGGCGTCTTCCGCACGACCGACGGACTTCAGAAAGAGTTCGGCGAAGAGCGCTGCTTCGACACGCCGCTATCCGAATGCGGCATCATCGGGGCCGCGATCGGCATGGCGATGTATGGCCTGCGCCCCGTGCCCGAAATCCAGTTTCAGGATTTCATCTTCCCGGCCTTCGACCAGATCGTGAGTGAAGCGGCCAAAATCCGCTATCGCTCTGGCGGCGAATACACGTGTCCGATGGTGATTCGCACGCCCTACGGCGGCGGCATCCGCGGTGGGCATTACCACAGTCAATCCGGCGAGGCATATTTTTGTCACACGCCGGGTCTCAAGGTCGTGATCCCATCGACGCCCGCTGATGCCAAGGGCTTGCTGATCTCCTCGATTCGTGACGAAGATCCCGTGCTCTTCCTCGAGCCCAAGAAGATCTACCGCACGATGAAGGGCGAAGTCCCCGAGGGCGAACACACAGTTCCGCTCGGCAAGGGCCGCATCGTGCGCGAGGGCAAGGACTGCACGATCGTCGCTTACGGCTCCATGGTCGAGATCTGCGAGAAGGCTGCAGACGAACTCGAGAAGCAGCGCGGCCTGCAGGTCGAGATCGTCGATCCGCGCACGCTCGTGCCGCTCGACGAAGAAATCATCCTCGACTCGGTCAAGAAGACCGGTCGTTTGGTGACTGTATACGAAGCGCCAAAGACTGGCGGCTTCGGTGGCGAGATTGCCGCGATCGTCGCAGAAAAAGCGATCGCGTCGCTCGAGGGCCCGATCGTGCGGGTGGCGGGCTTCGACACGCCCTTCCCCTACACGCTCGAAGGAATTTACATGCCCGACGTGCGCCGTGTGGTGCGAGGCGTCGAGCGAACGTTCGATTGGTGATCGCGAGGTAACGGACCATGAGCCTCAAAGAATTCAGGCTTCCGGATATCGGTGAAGGTGTAGCCGAGGGTGAGATCGTGTCCTGGAAGGTCGCGGTCGGTGATGTCGTCAAAGAGGAGCAAGACTTCGTCGAGATCATGACCGACAAAGCGACGGTGACGATCACCGTCCCTTATGACGGTGTGATCTCTGAGATCCGCTTCAAGGAGGGCGACGTCGTTCCGGTCGAAACCGTCATCGCCGTGATCGACACCGAAGGCGGCGCCGGAGCCGCGCCGGCCGCGAGTTCGCACAAGCCCGCCGCGGCACCGACGCCGTCGCCAGCTCCCTCCCAAGTGCAGTCGCAACCAGCGCCTGCAAAAGCTGCCGCCCCAGCGGCAGCGCCCCAGCCAGCTAGCCCTCGAGTCGAGGTGGCCGCCCCGGCGCTCGCGCTCGCGTCGCCCGCGAGTCCCGGCAAGGTCCTCGCCGCTCCCGCCACGCGCAAGCGCGCTCGCGAGGCCGGAGTCGACCTCGCCGCGGTTCCTGGTTCAGGGCCGAACGGCCGCATCACGTCCGAAGACCTCGAGGCCTTCCTGGACGGGTCGGGGGCTGCTCGCAGCGTGGCGGCTCAGCCTGCGACGACAGCTGCTCCTACTGCTGCCCAGGCTGCTGCCCAGGCTGCTGCACCGGCAGCCGCGAGCTTCGCGCCGATCCAGATCGCGAAGGCGAGTTCACCCGAACTCGAGTCGCGCGTGCCATTCCGCGGTGTTCGCAAGAAGATCGCCGAAGCGATGACGCGCTCGAAGTTCACGGCGACGCACTTCACGGTCGTCGAGGACTTGGACGTCACCGAACTCGTCGCGATGCGCAACGCCGTCAAGAGTGAGTACGAATCCGAAGGCGTCAAGATCACCTACCTGCCCTTCATCATGAAGGCAGTGGTTGCTGGCCTGCGGCAGTTCCCATGGCTCAACGCGAGTCTCGACGAGTCGACCCAAGAGGTCGTGCTCAAGAACTACTACAACCTCGGCATAGCGACCGACACCGACAACGGGCTCATCGTCCCGGTCATCCATGGAGTCGAGCGCAAGAGCATCGTGCAGATCGCGCGCGAACTCCAAGAGCTCGCGTCCCGCACTCGGGACGGCAAGGTCCAACCGGACGAGCTTCGAGGTGGCACCTTCTCGATCACGAACGCTGGCAACATCGGCGGACTCTTCGCGACGCCGATCATCAACTTCCCCGAGGTTGCGATCCTGGGCGTTCACAAGATCCACGACGCACCGCGCGTCGTCGGCGGCGAGATTCGTGTGCGCAAGGTCATGTATCTTTCCGTCTCGATCGACCATCGCATCGTCGACGGTGCGGATGGTGTGCGCTTCCTCAATCTGATCAAGCGCTGTCTCGAAGACCCGAAGAAGCTCGTTCTCGAAGCTTGATCCGCCGCCAAGGAAGCGCAGCATGACTGAGCCGATCACGCTCCTCGGGGCAACGAGCAAAGTTGCAAAGAAGCTGAGGCCGGCCCTCGATGACGCCGAGCTGGTCGAGCTCTACGAGGAGATGCTGCGCATTCGCATCTTCGATCGGCGCATGCTGGCGCTGCAACGGCAGGGGCGCATCGGCTTCTACGGGCCCGTCAAAGGCCAAGAGGCAGCGATCGTCGCCTCTTGGAAGGCGGCGGAAGAGCGCGACTGGATCGTGCCTGCGCTGCGCGAGGGTTCGATCGCCGTGCTGCGCGGCTTGCCGCAAGAGCTCGCGATTGCACAGTTGATCGGCAACTCGCTCGACAAGTGCCAAGGCCGACAGATGCCCTGCCACTACACGTTCAAGCAGGGCCGCTACGTCGCCATGTCTTCGGTCATCGGGACGCAGATCTCCCACGCCACAGGTATGGCGATGGCCGCCAAGTACAAGAAAACCGGTGAGGTCGTCCTCGGTTACCTGGGCGATGGCGCGACTTCGGCCAATGATTTTCACTGTGGTTTGAACTTCGCGGCGGTTTACAAGGCCCCCGTGGTCTTCATCTGTCAGAACAACCACTGGTCGATCTCGGTGCCGTTCTCGAAGCAGACCAAGGTCGACAACGTCGCCATCAAGGCGAAGGCCTACGGCATGCCCGGTCTGCGCGTCGACGGAAATGACGTGCTCGCGACCTACCAAGTCGTTCGCGAAGCCATTCAGCACGCGCGGCAAGGCGGGGGTCCGACGCTCGTCGAGGCGGTCACCTACCGTCAACTGGGGCACAGTTCGTCCGACGATCCGACGCGCTATCGAGACGAGGTCGAGGTCGAAGCTTGGTCAGCCAAGGATCCGCTCGAGCGTTATCGCCGCTTCTTGGTGAACGAGGGGCTTTGGGACGACACGCACGAAGCCGAGTTCGTGGATCGCATCGACGGCGAGGTGGCCAAGAAGATCCGCGAGGCCGAAGCCGCAGCGCACGTTTCGTCGGATTCGCTCGTGACTGACGTGTTCGAACGCGTCGATCCGAGGCTGTCCGAGCACTTCCGCATCGCGACCCAAGAGTCGAAGTGATGCTGTCTACCTCTTTGGAGAACAGTAAAAGACCATGAGCTACGACGCCGTCGTCATCGGTGCCGGCCCGGCCGGCTATGTCTGTGCGATCCGCCTCGGTCAATTGGGCCAGAAGGTCGCGATCGTCGAAGGGCGCCACTATGGCGGCGTCTGCCTCAACGTCGGCTGCATCCCGAGCAAGGCGCTGATCTCTGCCGCCAAGCTGGTGCACAAGGCCCAAACGTCGTCGGACATGGGCATTACCGTCAAGGGCGTTGAAGTCGACATCAAGAAGCTCGTCGAATGGAAGGGCAAGATCGTCAACCAGCTCACGAGCGGCGTGAAGACCCTGCTCGAGAAGAACGGCGTCGACCTCGTTCCTGGGGTTGGCAGGGTCAGCGGCCCCAATCGCGTCGAGGTTACGAACGAGAGCGGTGTCCGTGTCATCGACACCAAGAACATCGTCGTCGCGACAGGCAGCAAGCCGATCGAGATCCCGGGCTTTCCCTTCTCCGATGAGCGTGTGTGGTCTTCGACCGAGGCGCTCGAGCCTACGAAGCTGCCCGGTCATCTTCTCGTGATCGGTGGCGGCTACATCGGGCTGGAACTCGGTTTCGTTTACCGCAACCTCGGCTGCGAAGTCACAGTCGTCGAGTTCATGGATCGCGTGCTGCCCGGCATGGATCCGGAGCTCAGCAAAGAGATGGCCAAGTCGCTCAAGAAGCGCAAGATCAACGTCCTCACAAATGCAAAGGCCAAGGGCTACGAGAAGCGCGGCGACAAGTGTTTCGTCCAAGTCGAAGTCGAGGGCGGCAAGGTCGAGACGATCGAGTGTGACGTGATCTTGTCGTCGGTCGGGCGCAAGCCCAACGGCAAGGGCATCGGCCTCGAAGAGCTAGGAGTCGAAGTCACGGACCGAGGCTTCGTCCCGGTCGACGCTCAGCGTCGCACGAAGGTGCCGTCGATCTTCGCCATCGGTGACATCACCGAACAACCGATGCTCGCCCACAAGGGCAGCGCCGAAGGGCTCGTGGTCGCGGCCGTGATTGCCGGCGACGCGGGCGCGGCCTTCGATCCCGCCGCGATCCCGCTCGTCGTCTTCACCGATCCTGAAATCGCCTCGGTCGGATTGACGGAGGATGAAGCTCGCGCTGCCGGCTTCGACCCGGTCGTCGGTAAATTCCCCTTCCGGGCTTCGGGGCGTGCGCTGAGCCTCGGCGAGACGGACGGCTGGACCAAGGTCGTTGCCGACCGTGATACCGACAAGGTCCTCGGTGTGCACATGATTGGCCCCGAGGTGACCGAACTCATCGCGGAGGCAACGCTCGCGATCGAGATGGGCGCCACGTGCGAGGACATCGCGATGACGATTCACGCACACCCGACCCTGCCCGAGACGATCATGGAAGCGGCCGAGGCTGTGCACAAAATGGCCGTGCACATCCTGAGCTGATCGCGCGAGAACCAGCGCGAGCTCAGTCGTCCGAATAGGTGCCGAAGCGGAACTTCTCGATCTCAGGTCGACGTCGTTCGGCCATCAAGGTCGTCATGAGTTCGGTCACGAGTTCTGGCTTTTCTTTCGCGAGGTTCGAAGTCTCACCTGGATCCGATTCGAGGTCGAAGAGCGCTGGTAGCGCAGTCGGCTTCTTGATGAGGTCTCGCACTACGAGTTTGTAGCGTCCGCGTCGGATGGCAACTTGCCCCCCGTAGCCGTGGAAGTCCCAGATCAAGTGATCGTGGTGACGTTGCTCCTTGTCGTGTCCGAGCAGGGTCGGCAGCAGGCTGATCCCATCGCTCGGTGGAACGTCAACGCCGAGGAGGTTCGCGAAGGTAGCGAGCATGTCGTAGTGCGCGGAGAGGACGTCGCTCGTCGTCGATGATCGAATGTGTCCGGGCCAGACGGCGAAGAACGGAACGCGAATCCCGCCTTCGAAGAGACTGCCCTTCAGGCCTCGCAGGTCACCGACGCTCGCGAAGAACTTCGCGTCGACTTGCAGTGGCAGGTGCGTCGTGCCGTTGTCCGACGAGAAGCAAATGAGGGTTTCATCAGCGATACCGAGCTCCTCGAGTGCCGCGACGAGGCGGCCGACTTGCTTGTCGAGGAAGCTGATCATCGCGGCGTAAGCAGCGCGGGGTCGCGGATGCGGCTGGTAGGACTTGCCGGTGTAGGGCGTCTCTTCGAAGTCGTAGGCGGCGAGCTCCTGTTCCGGCACTTGGAGGGCGAGGTGCGGCAGCGCGCTCGCGTAGTAGGCGAAGAAGGGCTTCTTCGCGTCGTGTTGGCTGCGCACGAACGCGATCAACTCATCGGCAATCAACTGGGGAGCGTAGACCTTGCCTGACACACCGGCGTTGTTGCCCTCGAGCTGGCGTTCCTTGCCGCTATCCACGAGGTAGCTCGGATAGTAATTGTGTGCATGGCGTTGGCAGTAGTAGCCAAAGAAGCGGTCAAAGCCCTGCTTCAGCGGATCGCCGGAAGACTCAGCGTTGCCGAGCCCCCACTTCCCGAAGCCGCCTGTTGCATAGCCCGCCCGACGGAAGACGGACGCAACCGTCGTCGTGTCTGCTGGCAGTGGAAGCTGTCCGCCGTGGCTGTTCCAGCCTCCGACCTCAGAGTTGTCGCGTATGTACGCATGTCCGCCATGCATGCCAGTCAGCAGGCTGCAGCGAGCGGGCGCACAGACCGGCGCGCTCGTGTAATGCTGCGTAAAACGCATGCCACGTTGCGCGAGCGCATCCAAGTGCGGTGTCTTGATCTTCGATTGCCCGTAGCTGCCGAGCTCTCGGTAGCCGAGGTCATCGGCGAGGATGTAGATGACGTTTGGTGTGCTTCTGTTCGATGTGTTTTCCTTAGGCGTGTTCTCCCGAGGCGCATCGCCCGTGACGCCACAGGCGGCGGAGAGAAGCAGCGCGCCGGCGAGGACCACTCGAGCGACGAAGATCAGCGACTGGCGCACGGAAATCGACATTCGCGACATTCCAACATGGAGACCAAAGTTCCAGCAACCGCAATGTCGATCGGAGCTTCGGAGCGATGGAAGCAATCACACGACGCATGCCCTCGTGGGCTCTGAGTCTCGGCCTTGGCCTTGTCATGAGCCCGCTACTGAGTTCGACACCGATCCTTCAGTACATCGGCTGGTTCTTGGCGTCGTTGTTCCACGAATCCGGTCACTGCATCGCGGCCCTCCTCACCGGACACAGCGCGTTGCCGGCGATCCGCCTCGATGGCCACGCGGCGGCCGTGCATGGACCACAGAGTCGCATCATGGTCTTCGTGACCTGGGCGGGGCTTTTCTATGCGACGTTCATACTTCGTCGCCGCATCGTCTTGGCGATCCCCATTGGAGTGCTCGCCCTCGTCTATCCGTTGCTCGCATTCACGATGGTCGGCGAAGTCGTGCACCTCTCCTGTGGGCACTTGGGCGAGTTGGCGTTTGCGAGCTACGCGATGTACTGCGCCGCGACCGGCGGCTTCACGCATGGGGCCAGCGAGCGTGTTGCTTACGCGCTGCTCGGGTTCTGGCTCTTCGGCCGCAATTTGAAGCTCTTCATCGGCTTGGTGACGGACGCTGGTGCGCGGGCGCTTTACTCCGAGAACGGCAGCTTTGGGATGGAGAACGACCTACTGCGCATCGCTGGTCACTGCTCGGTCTCGCTGCCTGCTGTCGCCTTCGTCTTCGTCTTGATCACGATCGTTGTCGCTGCCGTGAGCCTCGCGCTCGCAATCAGATCCGCAAGACTGAACCTCACTGTTGCATAAGATCCGCCCGAAGTCGTGCGGCGTGGGCCTCTGGGCCCACGCTGCACGACTGTTCTGGCGAGTCGCTGGAGGTCACATTTTGTGACGAGCGCGCGCAGGCGACCCGTTGGGTCGTCGAGCACGATTCGGCACAAAAGGGGGCCTCCAGAGGCCGCCAGACGGGTGGAGGTTATGCAACATTGAGGTGAACTCCATGTGAGAACCGCTCATCAATCTGGAGCTGAGGCGGCGAGACGGCGAGCTGCATCGGCTAGATCGGCGACTGTTGGGTAGCGCCGACGCGGCGCTCTTGCGAGGCTGCGCTCAAAGATGTCTCTAAGCGCGCGCGTGCAACGTCGAGTCAACCTGAATCGAGCGTTGAAGCCCTGGGTCAGACCAGCGCGTATTGCCTCGCTGAGTGCGACTCCGAGGTCATAGGGTGGTCGACCTGAGACGAGTTCGTAGAGAACGACGCCGAGAGAATAGACCTCACTGGCGATCGTGTAAGCACGGCTACCCTCCGCGACGACTTCGGGGCACGAATAGCGAACCGTCCCGCAATACTCATGTGTCTCCGTGATGCTGGTGAGCTGGATCACGGTCGCCTCATCCATGAACTTCGCGATGCCGAAGTCGATGATCCGCGGTGTGTCGCTACGGTCATCGATGAGGATGTTGGACGGCTTGAGGTCGCGGTGCAGCACTCCGCGCTGATGAGCGTAGTGAACAGCGTCGCAGACCTCCGCGAAGACGCGGAGGAGTTCGTGGAGCTTCGTAGGCTGGACGCGATGCGTTGTCCACGCGTCGATCGAACGGCCATCGATCCAGTCCATGACGATGGTCTTCACTTCCCCATGGTCGATGACGTCATGAACGCGGACGATGCCGGGATGGCGGAGTCGTGTCAGGGCGAGGATCTCGCGTTCGAGGCGCACGACCGCAGCGAATCGCGCGGGAGCGCGCAAGCGCTTCAACGCAAGATGGCTTCCGGAGACAGCGTCCTGCGCGCGGTAGACGATTCCCTGTCCGCCGCTCGCGACCTCGCCGACAAGTCGTAGACCGTAAAGAGCATAGGAGTCGACCTCTGGCTCGTCTGGATACCGTCGCTGCGTGCTGAATCGCTGGAGCCAGGCGTCCGATCGAGGATCTACACCGAAGATCGCATCCAAGTCGTCATCAATGCTCGTCACCGGATGCAGCCTCAAGCCCAGTGGAAGTAGTCATCCTCGCGATGCATCTGTTCCCGAATTCGAGCCTCGAGTCGAAGTCTGACCCGATCACGAATCTTGTAGACCGCGTCGCGACTGAGGTCGAAGCGTTGCATGCACGACGCGATGTCGGCGCCTTCGAGCAGCGCGGTGAAAACGTCGAGACTCGTGGCGGAGAGTTCACGCCTCAGCGCGGCCAACGCAGCTTGGCAGTGATGCGTGCGCCACTCTTCGAGGAAGAGGTCTTCGAAGTCACCGTCGTCCACGAGGTGTCGAGCAACGTCGGTGTCGAGCCGCGTTGACCTTCGCGCAGCGCGGTTTGCGTGGAAGCGGCGCACCGCATTCGCAGCTATGCGACCCAGGTAATCGCGGAAGCGCCCGCGTTCTGGGTCGTAGCGGAAGCGCGGCAAGCTCTCGGACAAGCTTTGCCAGACCGACTGAACGACGTCATCAACGTCGGCTCCCTGCAGGCCACTCTTCAGTCCGTAAGAGCGGATCAAAGGGCCATACACGACGACGAAGTGTCTCCACGCTTCTCCATCATGCCTGGCGAGGCGACTGAGGAAGGCTTGGTGCGTCGTTTCGAACATCGCGTGCTTGGCCGGGAGAGGCCACCAACCGAGTTGGCGATACTCTCCGGCCTCCGTCACGCCAGAAACTGGAAGCGCTGCGGCTTCGTTTCGCGTCGAGCGTGCGCTTCAGCCGATCGTCGTGAGTTCTTCGATGTCACGGACCTCTTTGGGCACGCCGTCAGTCAAGACGTCAGGCCCGTCCTTCGTCACGAGCACGTCGTCCTCGATGCGCACGCCGATACCGCGAAACTCCTTGCGCACTCGCTTGTCGTTGCGGCCGAAGTAGAGGCCTGGCTCGATGGTCGTGACCATGCCCGGAGCAAGCTGCAGTGGTTTGCCAGCTCGATCTTCGTACGCGCCGACATCGTGGACATCCATGCCGAGCCAATGGCCGAGACCGTGCATGTAGTACGGCCGAAACGCCTTCTTCTCGACGAGCTTGTCGATGCTACCCTTGAGGATGCCGAGCTCTACCAGGCCCTTGGTCAACTCGCGCCAAGAAGTCTCGAGCAGCTTCTGAACGGTCGTCCCTGGCTTGCAGAGCGCGACACACTTTTTCTGGCAACGCAAGACGGCTTGGTAGACCGCCTTCTGTGCCTCGCTGAAGTGTCCAGCGACAGGGAAGGTCCGCGTAATGTCGGCCGTGTAGTGACCAAACTCGGCGCCGGCATCGACGAGCATGAGGTCGCCTTTCTTGATCTTGGCGTTGTTGGCGACGTAGTGCAGCACGCAAGCGTTGCTGCCCGAAGCGACGATGGAGTCGTAGCCGTTGCGTGGTGATCCTTCGCGCCTGAAGACGGCTTCGAGCTCGGCCTGGACCTCGTACTCGTACATACCCGGCTCCGCTATCGACATCGCCACGCGGTGTCCGGCCGCGGAGATCTCAGCAGCACGCCGTAGGAGTTCGACCTCCTCGGCGGACTTCACGAGGCGCATTTCATGGAGTGCTGGTCGAGGATCGACGAAGGATGGCAGACCCTGATTGCGTCTCGGTCGACCTGTGAAGCGGGCACCGAAGTGCCGCAGCACTTGGACGTCAAAGTTCGGGTCCTTGCCGAGCGGATACGCAAGCTCGTCCCAGTCCTTTGCCAGGGTGCCGAACTCGGTCCAGAACTCGCTGACCGGGTAGGCACGGTCGGCTCCGAAGTCGCGAAGGGCTCCGGCCGTTCCCGCGCGCGGACCATCCCAAATCTCGCGCTCCTTGTCACGAGGCCGAACAAAGAGGTGGGTCTCGTAGTCGTTCGCGAGAGGGACGCAGACGAGAATCGCTTCCGGCTCGTCGAAGCCAGTTAGATACTTGAAGTTGCTGTCTTGGCGGTATGTGTAGTGGACGTCGCCATTGCGCAGAATCTCCGGTGCGGACCGCAACAAGAGCGGTGCTCCTCCGAGCGTTGCATGGAGCCGCTTGCGCCGCTGAGCGCACGTTACGGAGATGAGCTTCGTGGTCGGAGTCAGGAGCTTCGCTGTGCTCGCCTTGCGTTTCACGGTCGTCTTGGCCATGCCCGGAGACTACGCGGTCGAGGCCGTGCGTGCACCTGTCCTGCGGCATGTTCATTCGGTGATCGGCGGGGCGAACTGCTACGAGGGACGGGCTCTGGTGACTATGATCTTCAACCATGAGCTACGGCCACGACGACATCGTTTACCGACCGTCCGCGGACTTCGCAGCGCGCGCGCGTTTCGCTTCGATGAGCGCGTATCGCGACGTGTATGACCGATCGATTCGCGATCCAGAGAACTTCTGGGCCGAGGTCGCGCGCGACACAGTGGTCTGGCGGCGTCCATTCACCAAAGTGATGTCGGCAGACTTCGAGCGAGCGCAGTTCAAGTGGTACGAGGACGGTACGCTCAACGTCACCGAGAGCTGTCTCGATCGCCACGTCCAGGCAGGGCGCGGCGATAAGGTCGCCATCATTTGGGAAGGCAATGACCCGTCGAAGACTTCTCGCCTCACCTACTCCGAACTACTGCACGAAGTCTGTCGCTTCGCGAATGTCTTGAAGGCGCAGGGGGTCGAAGCCGGCGATCGAGTCTGCTTCTACATGCCTATGATTCCTGAGCTCGCCATCGCAATGCTCGCATGCGCTCGCATCGGCGCGGTTCACTCGATCGTATTTGGTGGCTTTTCAGCTGACGCGTTGCGCGATCGAATTCTCGATGCTCAGTGCAAGGTCGTCGTGACCGCCGATAGCAGTTTTCGGGGGACCAAAGAAATTCGTCTCAAGGACATCGTAGATGCGAGTCTCGAGTCGCTGGATGTCGTCGAGGCCTGCATCTGCTTCAAGCACAGTGGCGCCCTTGTCACTATGCGCGACGATCGTGATCACTGGGCGCACGACTTGTTGGCGAAGGTCGACGCCACCTGCGAGGCGATCGCCTTCGGGGCGGAGCACCCGCTCTTCATCCTCTATACGTCCGGTTCGACCGGCAAGCCCAAGGGCGTCCTGCACACTTGCGGCGGCTACTTGACGTATGCGGCTTATACGCATCGGATCGTCTTCGACATTCGCGACGAAGATATCTATTGGTGCACCGCCGACATCGGATGGGTGACTGGTCACAGCTACATTGTCTACGGTCCGCTGTGCAACGGTGCGACGACGCTCATGTTCGAGGGTATCCCGACTTGGCCCGACGTAGGCCGCTTCTGGGATGTCGTGGACAAGCATGCTGTGACCATCCTCTACACGGCTCCGACCGCGATCCGTGCCCTCATGCGCGCCGGCGATGCTCCTGTGAAAGCTCGCAGGCGGACTTCGTTGCGTCTACTCGGCACCGTAGGTGAGCCAATCAATCCGGAGGCATGGCGCTGGTACCACGAAGTCGTCGGTGATGCGCGCTGTCCCATTGTAGACACTTGGTGGCAGACCGAGACCGGTGGCATTCTCATTGCGCCCTTGCCTGGGTCTACGCCCACGAAGCCGGGCTCAGCGACTTTGCCGCTGCCCGGGATCGTACCGGTGCTCGTCGATGAAAGCGGCGCTCAGCTCGACGGCAACAACGTCTCCGGCATGCTGTGCATCGACAGTGCGTGGCCGGGCATGATGCGCACGGTTTACGGGGATCACGAACGTTTCAGATCGACCTACTTCGCGCGCTTCCCTGGGCGCTACTTCACGGGCGATGGCTGCCATCGCGACGAGGATGGCTACTACTGGATCACTGGCCGCGTCGACGATGTCCTCAATGTTTCGGGTCATCGCATCGGTACCGCGGAGGTCGAGAGCGCGCTCGTTGGGCACGCCAACGTTGCCGAGGCCGCTGTCGTCGGTCGGCCGGACGACATCACCGGTGAGGCGATCTACGCTTACGTGATCTTGAACGAAGGCGTGTTGCCCTCCGACGAGGCGCGCCACGAGCTCCTTCAACAAGTGCGTACCGAGATCGGTGCCTTTGCCGTGCCGAAGCTGATCCACTTCACGCCCGGACTGCCGAAGACTAGGTCAGGCAAGATCATGCGGCGCATCTTGCGCAAGATCGCCGCCGGCCAGATCGACGACCTCGGCGACACGTCCACGCTGGCCGATCCGGACATCGTGCGAACCCTCATCGATACCGCCCCGCGACATTGATGCGTTGCGCGACTGAGGGGGGCGACGACGTAATAAAAAGCTCAGCTTCGATCGTGGCGCAGGCGGCTCAGGATCGCCCGCGTCGC
>CALLZN010000116.1 GCA_937858895.1 uncultured bacterium
CGATGACGGCGGGCGTGAAGCGCGTGCCGTTGGTCGTCAACTCGATGTCGATTTGCCGTGACGCTTCGGCGGCGCGACGCTTGCCGTACTCGACGACGTGTTGGAGCAAAGCAAAATTGAGCAGGGGCTCACCACCAAAGAGGTGAAGGAGCAGGGCTTCGTCAGCGGGGCCCTCTTCGATCAGGACTTCGATCGAACGCTCCGCGACTTCGACCGACATCGAAGTCCGTGGGTCATAGGCGTCGTCTCGTGCCGCGTAGTAGCAGTAGCCGCAACGCAGGTTGCAGCCCTTCGTCAGCTCGAGGCTGAAGGCACGCGGCTTCGTCGCGGACCTCATCGACGGTGCAAGCCGAGGGTCGCGCGGAGCTTGCGCTGTTCGAGCGAACCAACTGGTTCGTTCAAGATTGGGTGACCAGGTTTCAGGTCAGCGCTTCGGCGGCTTCCTTGGTCAACTCGACCGACTCGACTCGCGGCGCCTCGTAGGGGATTGGACCCCTGGCTGCCTTCGCGGTATTCGGGTCGATCGCTTCGGGGCCGTGGTCTTCGGCCTCGTGAAGGCCGGCATCGTTGTTGTGGTCTGTGCTCATGGTTTCTGTCGAGGACTGAGGTTCCGTGGAGAGACACGTAAAACGTTATCACAAGTCGCTAGCGGTCGTCCGGAGATCACTTCTCGAGCGGCGCCAAAGATCTCCTCGATCACATTCGTCTCCGCGTCGCCCCAGACGATGGCGCGGGCGCTTGCGGCGCACGACGCATGGCGCTTGCGCGCCAGCCGAAGACAGAGTTCCGGCAAGTCTCCCGGCACGTCGCATCGCATCGCGAGACCCTCGCGTGCGAAGCCTGCCGGGTCATCGAGGCGAGGCGAACAGAAGACAACGACCGCGACGCCATGATAAAGAGCCTCGAGCAGGGCGGAGGACGAGCTCCCGAGAACGACGTCGCAGTGCTGCAGGGCCTGTGCCAAGGTTGTTTCCTTGGAAATCGTCACGGCGGCGACTCCAGACTTCGGCATCGCTTCGGCTGGGTGTGGCCGGTAGCTCGCCTTCATGCCCGCAGCATCGAGGGCGACCAAGAACGCCTCCACCTCATGCCGAAAGCACGCCCCGACTTCGCCCAGGACGAGGACGCGCGGCACGGCTCCGGAGACGACGCTCGCTTTCGGTGCAACGGTGCGGAGTCGACCCGTGATTCGCGTGTTGGCGAGGGTGTAGATCGGAGAGACCCGGAGCAAGCGCTCTTGGAACCATGAGCTCCAGAGACAGAAGAGGTCCGCGGCTTCGACATCCGATCCCCCTCGACGCGCGGCCGCATAGTGCGGGTTGAGGAAGTCCCCGTGCTGGATCGCCAGGACGGGGATGCCGAGGTCGTGCGCAGCCCGAAGAATGGGCTGACCCGAGCCCGACTCGTCGATGAGGTAGACAAGGCGTGGGCGCAACAATCGCAAGAGCCAGCGTGCTGCGCGACGGCGCTGGTCCCAAGTGTCGCCTCGACGACCGAGACTCAGAATCCAGGCGAGGGCAAGGACCGCGGTGTAGGACACAAAGAAGCGTCGCTTGAGCCAGAGACAGTGCAAGAACGAAGCACCGAAGGGGATCATGCACAACTCGGTGAACTTCTCCCGCCGTTCGACCAAGGCGTCGACGAGGGGTCCCATCTGCGCGTCGCGCCCGCCCGAAATGTCGCGTGCGTGCGTGAAGACGAGTACCGATCGACGGCGCCCGACAGCACAAATGAGGGCGGAAACGAGACTCCAGGCCAAATGCACCGGTGTCGTGAGAAGGCGCGTCCAGAGTCTCACGGTCGCACGAGCACGGCGTAACCTCGAACCTGGCGCGTCGATCGATCGTAGGCGCGTTGATCGCGGTGGAGCGCTTCGACGACGAAACCGGCTGCACGTGCATCTTCGAGCAAGGCATCGGAGTGAGGCAGGATGTGAAGCGCCTCGTTGAGGAGGTAGAGATCCCCGTCCTCGTGTTCCGGATTGACGGTGCTCCAGAAGCCTCGCGCCGTCGGTGGCGCGGGGGCTCCTTGCTTGCAGTAGTCCGACAGAAACGTGACGAGGCAGCGGCCGCCAGGGTCGAGATGGCGGAAGGCGGACTCGAGCATGCTCACGCGTCGCCGACGAGGCAGCAGCATGTTGTAGAGGCCTGAGAACACGACGACCAAGCCGAAGGTCTCGCCGGGCACTTCGAAGTCTTCGGCCTCACCGAGCAGGAATCGTCCCGAGAGGCCTTCGCGCGCCACGATGGCGCGGGCGCGATCGAGCATGGCTCCTTCGCGGTCGATGCCGGTCACGTCGAAGCCGCGCTTGAGCATGGCCAAGCTCTCGCGGCCCGGTCCGCAGCCGAGGACGAGGCAGCGGCATGGCGGAATCGGATGCCGCTGCAGCAAGACCTCTTCGATGAGCGTCAGCCCTGCATCGACGTTCTCATCGAGACCGGTGAAGTCTTGGATCGACTTACGTGCGTAGAGGCGACGGCGATCGACGTCCTTCTCGGCTGCGCGCATCAGGGCCGCGCGCCCGACGTCGACTCGACGCCGCAGCTTGGCACTCTTGTCCTCGACGAAACGAAGGCCGCGCGAAGCCAGCCCGAAGGTCGAGCGAAGGCATCGGCGCAGAAGTGGAAGCCTGCGCAAGGGCTGGACAACGCATGCACGCACGAGGACGACCCGACCACGATGAAAGAAGCCCGAGACCAGACCCCGGTAGCGCAAGCGGGCCTGATCGAGGCGCAGGCGAACACCGTCGCCGCGGATGCGCGCGGTGACGACCCCGATGAGCGCGGCACGGTCTACGACATCGCGGCGCGCGGCGCTGTCGCCGCATGTCTGCAAGAGGTCGCCGCGGCGCGCGACGACACGGTGCGCCACCAGTCGGTGTTCGCCAACCGAGTAGAGCGCGATGTCACCGATCCGGATGTCATCGAAGCGACGCGGAGCGACCTCGAGCGTCGAGCCGTGCGGGAGCTGCGGTCGCATGCTGAGCCCCCGTGCCTCGAAGCGCAGTGCGAAACCCTGGTCCAACACGGCGCGTGCCAAACCTTCCAACGCGCTCGATCCCTTCGGCAATGTGACGACGTCGCGAACCCCGCGCAGCGGCACGTCGTTGGGCGACCCTAAGTCCCATGCGGCGAGGTCGCAGGTGAAGGCCTCGACATCGGCTTCGGCGCGCTCGCGAGCGAGGCCGGCATCGGCGACCAGCATGCCGACCAAGTCGTCGCGCTGCGCACCGCTGCAGACTTTCTTCCAGAGCAGTTGAGCCGAGGAGTTGAGCGCTGCCACGCGCGTGAGGTCGCCGACGCCATCGCGGATCGGCACGAGGAGGAGCCGATTGCCGCTGGCACACGCCACGACTGCCGATGGCATGTTGCTCGCCTCGACGCGGCGCTGGTCGGCGGTGTCCGAAGGCATCGCAGAAGTCTACCGCGCAGGCGCGAGAACGCCGGGTTAGGTCAGGAGTCTGCGTCACTGGACTTGTCCTGCATTGCGAAGCCCGTCTCTCTCGAATGCGAAGTCACGTTGCCGCCGAGATCGCGAAAGAACGGTTCTGCCTGGTCGCCTCAATCATGTCGGTTCTCCGCAGTAGCGAACCGTCGCAGGCCGCAGTGGCCGCTCGAATGCACGAGCTCACTTGCCTCGACGACGCGCACTCCGACGTCGAGGGCTTCGTAGCTGAGGAGGCCGCGCTGGGCTGCTGCGGTGACGACGAAACATGCGCCCTCGATGAGCGGCTTGCGCAGGTCGTCGGCGAGGATCGCGGTCACGACGACACGCGGCGGCACGCGGATCGGCGCCGACGTCACGACGAGGACCGCAGCCAGCGCGATGTGCTGCTGTGCAGCGAGCCCGTCGTGCGAGTCGGAGCTCCGTTGCTCACCGAGCAGAGCCAAGGCCGCTCCGATCGCTTCCACGACCGCCGCCCCGGCGCGAGACTCGACAGCGCTCGCATCGACGATCGCATACGTCTCGTCCAAGCCGAAGTGCTCCCGCGCGACGCGCAGTGGACAGGGCGTCCACGACAAGGTCGATCTGCACTGCATGCCCACATGCACAACATGTTCGATGTGCTCGATGTGCTCGATGCAAGCAGCGCCAGGAGCGAGCAAAAGCGCTTCGGCGCCAACGCTCGACACGCCATCGACGACGAAGCTGTGCACAACCCGCGCGCGAGGCAACTTCGCTCCAGCATCGCGGTAGCGCAGCGACCGGCCCGCGAGCAGCGGCCAGAGCTCCGGCGGACAGGCGCCGCGGCCCACCACGACGTCGAAGGCGCCGGCGTCGGCGAGGGCCATGAGCTCGGCCCGCAGCGCGCGCAGCGCGTCGCTCGCTTGCAGCCGCGTGAAGTCTACGCCTCGTAGATCGACGAGACGACACGCCTGCTCAGGCACTTCGTGCGTGGGCGTCGTATCAAGATCGAAGAAGAGCACGGCCGGCGTCGTCCATGCAGGCCCACTCCGCTGTCCAACGACAGCAGAGCGGCCGCGCAGCGTCGACATCGCCAGCAAGTCGAAGACCTGTCCGTCGGCACGACGATCGAAGGCGCCACGCACGCGAAGCCCGAGGCGAGGCAGCTCGCGGCCAAGCATGGGATCGAAGCTCGTTGTCCCCCGCGCGCCTACGAGCACGCTGCAGGCGACCGCGACGATCGCGCCCGGCGCGAGCCGCCCGACAGCGGCGGCGAGGTTCTCGACGAGGAGCGGGTCGTCCGCATCGGTCACGAGCGGCAACGAGAGCACGAGCGCGTCGAGACCCTGCGCAGGCGGGCCGTCGACGATCCTCATGCCCGCACGCCCGAGCGCTTCACCGAGCGCCAAGGACTCTGCCGCCTCGACAGCGACCACGAGCGGCCCGCGCTCGGCATGCGCCTCGAGCAGCGCGTCGTAGATCGTCGTCGCTTGCCAGTCGACGCCGTGGCGCGCGAACCAATCGTCGCTGCGGTCAGGCCCGCGCAGAGAGGCGAAGCGCGCGAACCACCGCGGATCGTCCCAGGCGCCGAGGCGGAGCAGCGCAGCGCCGCGACTGTGCTCGCCGTCTTCAGCCGTCAGAGCCGGCACAGGCACAGGGCCGAGCGAGCGACAGCGCTGCTCGGCTCGGAGGCAAGCGCGCAGCTCCGCCATGCGCGCCCGCATCGCGGGAGCCATCTCGAAGGCAGCGCCATCGCAGAGCACGTCCAGCAGAGCCAAGAGGCAGGGCGAGACCGGCCGCGGAAAGGCGCGGCCACAGCGCTCGGCGACCTGCAGCGCCTGGAGGTCCCAGTAGGCCTGAGCATACTCACCGCGACACAGAGGACCACGACGCCCTAGGGCGCGCGCGATCGCGTCGCGCACAGGCTTGGGCGGCGCGAAAAGCGGATCGGAGTCGCGCACCCAACCGTCTTCGTCGATGGCGCCCAGCTCACGCCACTTCCGCGCGAGGTAGGCGAGGTTGCGCACCGAATCGCCGTTCTCGAGCGTCTGATAGGCGACCCCCGACGCGTGCTCGTGGTGGGTCATGCTGGCCTCGGGGACACCCCAGACCGTCCAGCCAAGCCGCGTGAAGCGCACGGCCCAGTCGTCGTCCTCGTGCCAGAAGAGGCCGAGGGCCTCGTCGAGCGGCCCCACTTCGCGGATGGCGCGAACGCGCGCACAGCAGGCGAAGCCCCCGGCCACGATGTCGACGCGCGACGTCTCCCACGGATGGGTCAGCGGGTCGCGCGTGTCCTCGCGCACGCGCATGACCCAGCCGACCTTGCTCGCGAGGCCGGCGCGCGGCTCGCGCTCGAAGAGGCGTTCGAAGGGCAGGTGCCAGCCCGCGTGCACCTCAATGTCGTTGTCGAGGAAGACGACGATGTCGTCGTCCTTGGCCGTGACCAAGACGCGCTCGAGCAGGGCGTTGCGCCCGCCTGGCACGCCGAGGTTGACGTCCGAAAACTGCAAGCTCGCGAAGCGCGAACGCCTTTCTTCGAGCCACAGCCGCGTGTCGAGGCGCGAAGCGTTGTCGAGCACGTGGACGCTGTAGGGCAGCGTCGTGTGGGCATCGAGGCTCGCGAGGCAGCGCTTCGTGTCGGCGAGCGCGTCGTAGGTCAAGATCGCGAGGTGGAACTGCATCGCTTCCCCCCTCTTCGACGCATCGCTATGAAGGACTGAATCGGACCGCGCTCAGCCCTGGCCTCCAAAACGCGAGATCACCGGCGCGGCGCGCGATCGAAGCCATGTGCGCAACCTGACGAGGAGACGAAGCAAAATGCCCAGCATCGACGACAACCTGCGCTCTTGGGACCAGGACTGGGGACACGACGGCGACGCTTGGTCGTCGGCGTGGGGATCCTCCGAGATGCTCTGGCGCGGCACGCTCGCGACGCGCGTCGGTCGCTTCTTGCCGGCCAAGCACGTGCTCGAGATCGCGCCGGGTCGCGGACGCGTGACGGCCTTCCTCTTACCGCTCTGCGAACAGTACATCGGCGTGGACCTGGCGGCGACGTGCATCGACGCGTGTCGCACGCGCTTTGCTTCCGCCGCCCATGCTCGCTTCGAGGTCACCGACGGCAAGTCGCTCGCCGTCGTCGACGACGCCAGCGTCGACTTCGCGATGAGCTGGGACTCGCTCGTCCATGCGGACCTAGAGGTCCTCGCGAGCTACCTCGCCGAACTCGGTCGCGTGCTGCGACCCGGTGCTCACGCCTTCCTCCACCATTCGAACGTCGCCGCCCTCAAAGACGCGGCCGGTGAAGTCCCGTTCGAAAACGTGCATTGGCGCGATACGACGTCGTCGGCCGAAGCCGTCCGCGCGACCTGCGATGGACTCGATCTCCACTGCATCAGCCAAGAGATTTTGCAGTGGGGCTGTGACCATCACACGGATTGCTTCTCGCTCTTCCGTCGCCCAGAGAGTGCCGCTGCGCGGCCGGAAACTCGCGTGCTCGTCCAGAACGACATGGCCGCAGAGATGGAGCACTTCGCGCGCCTCGAGCGCTTGTATGCACCGGGCACGCGATGAGTGCCGACAATCGTTCAGGCGAGCTCAGACGAACGCGCGCACGCCGGGCACGGCGACCGGCATGGGCTCGAAGTCGACATCATCCATGCTCTTCGGCCCGAGCCGCTCCTGACTCGCGAGCGCCTCGTCCCACGTGATGCGCTTGCCGGTGTAGGCCGACATGCGACCGAGGATGGCCATGAGTGTGCTCTTCCACATGTATTCGCCGTTGTTGATCGGCGCGCCCTTGCGGATCGCGTCGAAGAGCGCCACGTGCTCGTCGTCGTACATGTTTCCGCCCTCGCCCTCATAGCGCCACTTGGTCTCGCCCTTGATGCGGTGCGTTTGCAGCGCGGCAATACCCTTGGTGCCGATCGCGAAGTCGCTGACGTCGTTCGTGCAGCCGTCCCACTGACGACAGGACGAGAAGCCCTTGACGCCGCCGGGGAACTCATAGACCGTCGAAAAGTGGTCGTAGACGTTGCCGTACTTCGGGTCGGTGCGCTGGATGCGACCACCACTCGCGGTCGCTGCCAGCGGGTAGACGTCCCCCATGGCCCAAGCGATCTTGTCGAGGCTGTGAATGTGCTGCTCGGCGATGATGTCGCCAGCCAACCACGTGTAGTAGGTCCAGTTGCGGAGTTGCTTCTCGAGCGGCGTCCAACTCGGGTCGTCGCCGCGGTGCCAGAGCCCGCTCGCGTGGTAGGTCGCCTGCAAGGTCTGAATGTCGCCGATGGCGCCATCGCGGATGC
The DNA here is from genome assembly GCA_937858895.1 of uncultured bacterium. GTDB lineage: Bacteria > Planctomycetota > UBA1135 > UBA1135 > JACKHW01. Next base: position 7,707 of record CALLZN010000116.1, read on the forward strand.
GTTGCATCGTCTCGATCTTCGGCTTGTGGTAGCGGTAGCAGAGGCCCGACACGATCGAGAGCTTCTTTTGACGCGCCTTCTCGACCGTCTCGATGATCGAGCGCACGCCGAAGGCGTCGGTCGCGACCGGCTTCTCGCAGAAGACGTGCTTGCCGGCTTCGATGGCGCGCGCGAGGTGCTTGGGCCTGAAGAAGGGTGCCGACGTGAGCAGGACCACATCGCAGAGCGCGATCACGTGCTCGAAGGCATCGAAGCCCAAGAAGCGCCGTTCGGGCGGCACGTCGATGCGCGACGCCTGCTCGGTCTTCATGAGGTTCTCGTAGCTGCGCTCGATCTGCGTCGAGAAGAGGTCGGCCATCGCGACCAGCTTGGTCTCGGGGTCGGCCTTGAGTGCATTGACCGCTGCGCCCGTGCCGCGGCCGCCGCAGCCGATGAGGCCGACCTTGAGGATCTCGTTGCCGCCTTGGTGGACGCCGCGCGGCGCGTCACTGCTCTTGGTGCCGTCCTGCGCGGCTAGGGAGGCCGTAGACGAGAGGGCGGCGATGGAGGCTGCCCCCGCCTTGAGAACTGTGCGGCGACTGGGCTCGTGTGACTGCGTCATTGGGAATCGTCTGATGGAGGAGGGCAGAGGTTCGAGAACGAGGCATGCGCGGCGCACATGATGCCCGCATGATACGCAAGTGCGCCGACGGTCAAAGACGGCGAATCCGGACTCGACGAGCAAAGCTCGCGGGCCCCAACCACTGCAGCCACGAAAAAGGCCACAGCATGACGACACGACGAACGTTCCTCGCCAAGTGCGGCAGCGCCGCCGCGGGCCTCGCCATCAGCGACAAGATCCTCGCCGCGCCCATGCCAAGCAAGCCCCGGCAAGACGGCTCCGAGGGCGGCAGCAAAGCCCTCGAGATCCGCTACGCCCTCAAGCTCGGCATGGTCGGCGAGGGCGACTCGCTGACAGAGAAGTTCGCCCTCGTCAAGGACATTGGCTTCGACGGCGTCGAGATCGACAGCCCGGCACCCTACAGCGGCAAAGAGGCCCTCGCGGCGTCCAAGGCGACAGGGCTACCCGTGCACGGCGTCGTCGACTCCATCCACTGGCAAGAGCGCCTTTCGCATCCCGATGAAGCTGTGCGAGCCAAGGGCGTCGCCGGCCTCGAAGGCGCGTTGCGTGATGCCAAGGACAGCGGCGCGACCTCGGTCCTCCTCGTGCCCGGCGCCGTCAACAAGGTCGAGCGCTACGACCACTGTTATGAGCGCTCGCAAGTCGAAATCCGCAAGGTCCTGCCGCTCGCCGACGAGCTCGGCATCGACATCCTCATCGAGAACGTGTGGAACAACTTCTTGTTGAGCCCACTCGAAATGCGCCGCTATCTCGACGAGCTCGGCCCGCGCGTCGGCTCCTACTTCGACATCGGCAACATCGTCAAGTATGGCCGCCCAGCCGATTGGATTCGCATCCTCGGCAAGCGCGTCAAGAAGCTCGACGTCAAGGGTTACCACAGCAAGAACGGCTGGTGCAAGATCGGTGAGGGCAGCGAGGAATGGCCCGACGTCTGTGCCGCCCTTCGCGAAGTCGGCTACAAGGGCTGGGCGACAGCCGAGGTCGGCGGCGGCAAGCGCGCGCGCCTCGAGGAGATCCTCGAGCGCATGCGCAAGTGCTTCCAGGCATAGACCTACAAACCGCGCGCGTCAGAGTTCGAGGTTGAAGAAATTGTACGGACTCTCGAAAACTGGCAGCATCAGTAGGATCTCGGACACCAAGAGCGCTGCCAGGATGATGGCCAGAATTACCTGCGGACCAAGCCGGCCAAGCCGCCGCGTCAACCGCAAGAGTCCGTCGACGAAGAGGACCGCGAATGGCAGCAGCGAGCACGCGATCATGCGCCCATTGACCATGTAGGGAAAGTCTCGCGACGGACTGGCCGACTTGGCGAAGTCCCAGTAGAGCGAAAGCCCGAGCATCATCGCCACGGCGGCGAGCAAGAGGATCCAGAGCGGCGCAGCAACCGCTAGTGGCAGGGCTGCGCTGCGACGGCGCAAGGTCGCTATTCCGCTCGCGACCAAACAAACGATACTCACAATAAAGAGACCGACATCGAGAGCCGGCATCCCCATCTCGACGCCATTCCAGTGGGTCTCGCCACGAATGAAGCGCGCACTCAGGGTCGAGAAGAAGGTCCAGAGACCCTCGAGCGACCAGATCGGATGACCGAGGACGCCGGCCCAAGTCTGGTCCTGGAAGCCACAGAACGAGGTCTTGTGCGCGCTTCCAAAGACCTCGCCGCTGACGGCGATCGCATAAGTCGCCCAGGCTGCGAACGGCACGGCGAAAGCGGCGAGCATCGAAGCATGCGCCGCATCGAAGACGCGACGGCCGCGCGCACGGAGATCTCGGCAGCGCACCAAGACCACGTAAGCAAGTGGGAAGAGCAGCGGCAGGTTGGTCACCTTGACGAGGAGACTGGCCGAAGTCGCCGCACCAAGCGCCATCCCAAGGCCCATGCCGCTCCGAAGCGCGGCACGGCTTCGCGCATCACCAAGAGCATCGTTGCGCCGGAGCAAGAGCAGCAAAACGAGCGCGCCCGCGACCGTCACCGCCCCCATCGCGTCATTCGAGATGAAGTAGAAGCAGTCCTGCGGCAGCAAGGCGACGAGAGCCGGGGCCCCTACGCGCAGCAACGGAGGCGCCTGCGGCCACGCTAGAAGCATCCATTGATACGTCAGCAAAACAAGAAGTGCTGCGAGCACAGAGCCAAAGCAACGGAGCCAGTACAGCTCGCTGACGCCGCCCACGAAACCAAAGGCGCGCCCAAGTGACGACCACAGAACAGCGCTCCAGTAGTAGACCGGCGGCTGCATCGCCTCGTAGTTGTGGTTCAGTACACTCGGCAACTTGACTTCCTCCATGAACGAAGCGAGGAAGCGTTCACGAACATCGGTGGGCCAGATGACGGGTGGAAATGGCAGGTTGCCAGCTTGGACGTATTCCGGCGACCCGTAGTAGTCTTTGAGCCAGAGTGTGCGCGGAAGGTACGCGTCACCTTCGACACTTGGCATTTCTCCAGACTCGTATTTCAACAACACATCGAGGTGTTGGAACTCGTCGACGTGCCCGAAGAACGGAAACGCCAGAGCATTCGCGGTGACGCGGACAGCCGCCGAGAGCGCGAGGACGAAGACCAGCGCGAACTCCGCCAGCCTTCGACTTGGCATACACGGACACATGGGACCGCGGATGCTGACCAAGTTTGACAGCGGCGTCAATCGCCGCTCCATGAATTGTTCTTTCTCGCCCGCTCAGCGCTGCGGCGGGGGCCAACCCGCCTAGCGCTTTTTTTACGGGCCATTGTCGGCGAAGGACTGCCGCAAGAGTTGTTGCGCGGC
>CALLZN010000117.1 GCA_937858895.1 uncultured bacterium
AACCCGAACGCGATCCCGGCTTCTCCACAAGGCGGCAAGGCCGCGATCATGTGGGATAGCGCAGGCGGTGGTAACGCCAACATCTACCTGAGCGATTGGACCCGTGACCTGGTCTTCGAAGCTCTCGTCTACTTCGATGCCAAGCTCGAGGGTGCGACCTACCAAGAAGCGTGGAGCGTTGGTTTGCAGGGATCGACCGGGACCTTCTACAACCTGCCCTCGCCGGGCAACGCGTCGGCCAATGGCAACACCGGCGTCAGCGCGACCTTCATCGTCAACGATGTCGAGGCGGCGCTCTACTTGATCGACCACAACGACGGCGGCAGTGGCGCCAACGCGAAGAGCAACGAGACCGTCCTCGGCAAGATCATCGTCAAGGCCGGCGTCGACGACGGCTGGCAGCGCCTGCGCCTCACGGTGAGTGGCGGTACCGCGGAGCTGCTCTTCGGTGGCACCTACGGCTGTGGCGATGGCCAGCGCCTCGCGGGCACGGTCGCGGCGCCGACCTTTGGCGGCGTCTACGTCGGCTATCGCGAGTTCATCCTCGACAACTTGACGACCCGTCCCTTCACCTGCGACCGCGTCGAACTGCGTGTGCCCAACACGGCGCTCTCGACCTACGGCACAGCCAAGGCCACGACCGTCGCGACCCCGGAGATCTCGGTCTCGGGCCTGCCGGTCATCGGCTTCCAAGGTTTCGCGATCACGGGCGACAAGCTCGTGCCCTCGCAGCCGGCCCTCGTGCTGCTCGGCGCGCAGAAGGTCAATGTCGACCTCGGCAACGTCGGCGGTCAATCGGGCGCCTTCTTGTTGACGGCGCCGCTCTTGATCGGCACCGTCCTCGCAGATGGACAAGGCAAGGCGAGTCTGCCGGTACCGATCCCCTGCGACCAGAGCCTCGTTGGCGCGAACGTGCTTTGGCAGATCCTCGCCCTCGACCCGGCCCTCGCGATCACGCTGCCCTTCGGTACGTCGGTCGGCCTCGAGACCAAGCTCGGTAACTAAGGCATTGCTTCGGACCACGCGCGCTTGCTTCGGCCTCCTCGCCTTGACTCTGGGCGCTTGCGACCCCGGGCGTAGCTACTACGTCGGCGAGCTCGAGCCCCTGCCGGTGGCCGGAGCGACCGGGGTCTTCGCGGCTTCGATCGATGGCCACCTGATCGTGGGTGGCGGCGTCTGGCGTGAAGACGAGGGGCCGGGCGCGCCTTCGGACGCGATCTGGTCCCTCGACTACCGACGCAAGGGCCGCGCGTGGAAGCGCGAGCCGGGGCGGCTGCCGCGTGCGTTGACCTTCGGCACGAGCGTCGAGGTCAACGGCGGGGCTTTGTGGATCGGCGGGCTAGCCTCGAGTGCTGCCGCCAGCGTCGCGACGAGCGAGACCTTCTTCGTCAGGTGGAAGGACGGGGGCGTGCAGCTGACGCCAGGGCCGGCCTTACCCGAAGCGCGCGCCTCAGCCGTCGCCGCGCGCGTTGCTTCACGCGTCTTCGTCAGCTGTGGCAACAATGCGGCCGAGCAGGCCACACAGACTCTCTTCGTGCTCGACCTGGCCGCCAAGGACCCCACCTGGGCACGCGGTCCGGACTTGCCGGGGCCGGCACGGGCCATGGCGATGGCTGGCGTCATCGACGCGACCTTCTACGTCGTCGGTGGCCGTGGCACCGCAGTGCTGGCCGACGCCTGGGCCTTCGACGGCCAGCGCTGGCAGAGCGCACCGATGCTCGATGCACCGGTCTGCGCCGCGCCGACGCCGCTGCTCTCGGTCCACGACCAAGTCCTCGTGGTCGGCGGCGACGCAGACGGCGTCGAAGGTGGCCAGGCCCCTGGGCCGAGGCTGCGTTCGCTCGCGAAGGACGGCGAGGCTTGGCGTGCATGGCCCGACCTGACGGTCCATCGCGGACCGGATCCCGACCAGCACCCTGAGCTCGGGACCCTGCCGCAGGTCCTCGCTCCGGTCGTGCGCATCGATGACTTCCACGCGATTGTCGCTGGAAGTATCGCGCGCTCGCGGAGTGTGCTGCGCGCGCCCGTAGCCGAGGGTCCGTCGCTCACGAGCACGAACCGCATCGCCCTCTTCGTGGCCGGCGACGCCGACTCGAAGCGCGCTCTGCTCGTGCTGCTTGCGATTTTCGTCTTGGCCGTCGTGCCGACCTGCGCTGCCGTGGCCTACGCCTTCCGCGTCCATGCGCGCAAACAGGCCGCGTCCTGAAAGCGACGCGACGTCGTTCTTTCCTGTAGCACTGCGACGCGTCAAGATCGCTTCATGCTGCGTGTTCGTGCCCGTCACATCCTCGTCCCGAGCGAAGCCGAAGGTCGTGAGCTCAAGGAGCTGCTCGCCCGCGGCGAAGCCTTCGAAGCGCTGGCTCGCGCCTATTCGAGTTGCCCCTCTGGGGCGAGCGGCGGCGAGCTCGGCGAGTTCGGACGCGGCGACATGGTCCCGGAGTTCGAGGAGGCGGTCGTCAGCGCTGCGGTTGGTGAAGTCCTCGGGCCTGTGCAGACCTGCTTCGGCTACCACCTGATCGAAGTCCTCGAGCGACGCTGAAGCGCGTTGCCTCGCATGAAGCTCCGCCGCACCCTCTTGACCCTCCTGCCCAAGCTCGCCCTCTCGAGGTCGACCGGGCTTCTGACACGGCTGCCGCTGCCAAGCGCCCTGCGTGCGCCGTTCTACAAGCGCTTCGCGCGGCGTTACGGCGTCGACCTCCACGAGGTCGCTCTGCCGCTCGACCAGTACCGGTCCTTCAGAGACTTCTTCATTCGACAGCTGCCAGACGGCGCTCGTCCGGTCGACAGTACGAGCCCTCTGGTTTGGCCCAGCGATTCGCGCATCGTGAGCAGCGGCTCGATCGCGGGCGGGCGCATCCTGCAGGTGAAGGGCCACGACTACAGCTTACGCGACCTCGTCGTCGACCCGGTGCTCGCTGCGGCTCTCGACAATGGCAGTCAGGCGACGCTCTACCTATCGCCGAGGGACTACCACCGAGTGCACGCGCCCTTCGATGCCGTCTGCAGTGCGAAGCACCATGTCCCAGGCAAGCTCTTCCCCGTCAACCCTGGCGCCCAGGACGCGATCCCCGACCTCTTCGCGCGCAACGAACGCCTCGTCCTCGAGATGCGCCTCGCCTCGGGTCAGGTCGGGGCAGTCGTCTTCGTCGCCGCGCTCAACGTCGGCGACATCGTCTTTGAGCACAGCCTCCCCCACCGCTTCGAGCGAGGTGACGAACTCGGCTACTTCGCCTTCGGCTCGACGATCATCGTCCTCCTCGGCCCCGGCCCGCTGCGCATCACCGAGCAAGCCCGCGACACGGTCGTCAAGATGGGCGCCGCGCTGCCGTGTGAGACTTCGGGCACAGCCCACTTGCGCGAGCGCGAGGATTAGCCGCGCTTGCGCGCCTTCGTCATGCGCCGCACCGACTCGTCGAGCAGCACGCCCGCGAGGATCACGACACCGAGGATCGCATACTCGGCCTGGTTGGGTAGCGCGTCGACGAGGCGGATCGTGTTGCGCAGCACCTGCATGAGGGCGGCGCCGATGACGAGGCCGAGCACCGAGCCTTCGCCGCCGCGCAGCGCGCAGCCGCCTAGCACCGCGCCGGCGATCGCGTAGAGCTCATAGAAGTTGCCGAAGTCCGTCGGCTGGGCGGCATTGACGTCGAGGACGAAGAGCATGCCGCCGAGCGCCGCGAGCAAGGCGCAGACGACGTAGCTCGCCACGATGATGCGCTTCGTCGGCACGCCCGAAAAGCGCGCTGCCGTCTCGTTGCGACCGAGGGCGAAGAGCCAGCGGCCGAAGACGGTCCGCCGCCAAACGATGGCCGTCAGTACGGCGAGTGTGACCAAGATGAAGAAGGGCGTCGGCACTTCGAAGCCGAGCACGTCGCTGCTCGAAGTCGCGAAGGACCGCAGCCCCGAGCTGCCCGTGCCGAAGCCCACGGTTCGGTCGTCCACGATGACGCGCGCGAGCCCCCGGTAGAGCAAGAGCCCGCAGAGCGTCACGAGGAAGGGCTGCAAGCCGAGTCGCGCGACGAGGACGCCATGCAGCAGACCAATCACGAGGGCAACAGCGAAGACGATGCCGACCGCGAGCGGCGGCGCGAAACCGTGTTCGACCACTAGCCATGGCAGCAAGCAAGCGCTAAGGCAGACGAGCGAGCCGATCGACAAGTCGATGCCGCCCGTGACGATGACCCAGGCCGCGCCGAGACTCAGCACGCCGAAGAGCGCGCTGCGTCGCAGCAAGTTCTCGAGGTTGCCCTCGGTCAAGAAGCGATCGCTCGCGAGCGCCGTGAAGGCCCCCACGAGGACGAAGACCAGCAGGATGCCGAGCACCTTCTTGTCGATCCAGGCGGGCAGCGGAAGGCGGGAACTTGCTTGCATGCGGAGTCCTGGCGCTCAGCGCGCCGCGTAGTCGAGGATCGTCGCCTCATCGAGTTGCACGTGTTGGAGCTCGACTGCGACAGCGCCGCGACTGAGGACGACGACGCGATCGGCGAGCGCCGCGAGCTCTTCGAACTCGCTCGACACGACGAGGACCGCGAGGCCTTGGCGGGCGAGCGCACGGATGCGCTCCCAGATCTCGCGCTTCGCTCCGACGTCGACGCCGCGCGTCGGCTCGTCGAGCAAGAGCACACTCGGCTCGAGGGCCAAGCACTTGCCGAGCACGACCTTTTGTTGGTTGCCCCCCGAGAGGTCGGCGACAGGGCGAGAGATCGCGTCGTTCTTGATGCGGAGCTCCTCGCAGGCGAGCGTCGCGTAGCGCGTGATGGCTCCGCTGCGCAGGAAGCCGAAGCGCGACCAACGCGGCAGGGCGGCGAGGCTCAGGTTCTCGCGCAACGAGGCCGTGAGCAAGAGGCCTTCGTGTTTGCGGTCTTCGGGCAGGTAGGCGACGCCGCTGCGCTGCATGGCGCGCGGGTCCCTGGGAGCCACCTCGCGGCCGTGGACGACGACCTGCCCTTCGCGCTCATCGATGCCGAAGATCGCGCGCAAGAGCTCAGTGCGCCCAGCGCCGACGAGGCCCGCGAGGCCGACGACTTCGCCGCTCGCGACCTGGAGTGAGACGCGTGCTCGAGCATGCAGCCTCGTCCCGACGTCTCGGACCTCGAGCGCCGGCTCGGCGCCAGGTGGGCGGCGCAGACCGCGAGCATGCGCTGCGGGCGCGGCGCCGAGCATCATCGTGAGCAAGCGGTCGCCCTCGAGTTCGTGGCGAGCGAGCGAGCCCGCGAGACGGCCATCGCGCAAGACGACGACACGGTCGGCGAGGCGCTCGACTTCGCTCAAGCGATGCGAAATGTAGACCAGGGCCGTTCCGCCCGCGCGCAGGCGCTCGAGCGTCGCGAACAAGACCTCGGTCTCGCCACGCGAGAGGCTCGATGTCGGTTCATCAAGGATGAGCACGCGCGCGTTGCGCGCCAGGGCCTTGGCGATCTCGACGCGCTGGCGATGACCGATGGAGAGCTCCTGCAGCGGCGTGCGCGGGTCGATGTCGAGGCCGACGCTCGCCAGGGCCAGCCGCGCGCGTTCGAGCGCTAGGCGTGCGTCGAGGAAGCCGAAGCGCCGTGGCTCGTCGCCGAGCAGGACGTTGTCCGCGACCGTGAGGTTGTCGCAGAGCTCGAGTTCTTGGTGAATGAGCGCGATGCCCGCCTTCCCCGCGTCGACAACGTTGCGGAAGACGACGCTGCGCCCATCGACCTCGAGGTGGCCAGCGTCGGGTCGTAGGACGCCGGCGAGGATCTTCATGCAGGTGCTCTTTCCGGCACCATTCTCGCCGACGACCGCGACCAACTCTCCGGCGCTGACCTCGAAGTCGACCGCCTCGAGGGCACGCACCCCGTCGAAGCGCTTGCTGATCCCGCGTGCCGCCAGAGTCTTCATCGATGGCCTGCCGACCTCCGCTGTGGCCGGTCGCCGATCCGGCACGGCCTCGCGCACTACTTTTTGCCGGCCGCGAGGCGCGCGTCGAGTTCTTCGCGGAAGGCCGCGACGTTGTCCCGAGTCACGCTGCGACACGGCAGGAAGCGCACGCCACCGCTCGGCACACCACTACGCTCGCCCTTGGCGAGGTTTGCGAGCAGGCGGATCGACTCGCTGCCATAACCGTACGGATCCTGGGCGATCGTGCCGAAGATCTCACCATCTTCGATGGCTTGCAGCGTGCGACGGTCTTCGTCGAAGCTCACCACCGCAACCTTGCCAACGCGGCGCGAAGCGCGCAATGCCTCGAGACAGGCCGGCGCGTTGTAGGCGAAGAGCCCGACGAGGCAAGCAATGTCCTCGTGCTTGGTCAGCGTGTCTTCGCAACCGGCCTTCGCACGCGCGCGATCGAACTGGTCGGTCAAGGTGCCGAGGATGGTCCACCCGTTCGCGCTCACGACCTCATCGACCGGGCTCGTGCGCGCGGGGTCGGCTTCGAGGCCGAGCAGCTCGTCGATGACGCCCTGTCGACGCAGGCGCGCGTTGGCCTGCTCGAGCCGACCGACGAAGAGCATGACCTTGCCCCCCTGAGGCACCGCACGCTTGACGAGCTTGCCGCAGTCGCGGCCTGCCTGGTAGTTGTCGGTGCCGATGTAGCAGAGGCGCTTGGACTTGGGCGCATCGCTGTCGTGCGTGACCAAGTGGGCGCCGGCCGCGATGCGGTCCAACAAGCCACTCTGGTCATCGGGCGCGATCGGACTCACGGCAACGCCAGTCACGCCTTGGGTCATGAGGTCCTCGAGCATCTGCGTCTGCTCGGTGATGCCGCTCGTCGGCACGAGGACGTCGACGCGGACGCCGAGCTCACGCCCGGCCGCAAGGGCACCGCTGCGCGCGATGTCCCAGAACGGATCCGCGCCGTTGGTGACGAAGGCGAATCGCGGACCCGAGCTTCGCTACGCGCACGCCATAAGGAGCAGCAGCGTGCAGACCACGAAGGCGGAGTGCCGCAAGAGACGTGACGACGAGAGTCTGTAGAAAGAAGCCATGGGTCGCGGACTATAGCGCTCAGCGGCGCGCTGGCGGATGGTACTGCGGGACCTTGCGCTTCGGCCAAGTCTTGCAGGCCTCGAGTGCCAGCTCGACAGCCTTCTCGAGTTGCGGATCGCCGCCCTCGATGATCGGCTTCGGATACTCGATGACCGTGTGATCGGGCGTCACGCCGACGTTCTCTACGACCCACTCGCCATTCTCGTCCATGATGCCGAAGCTCGCGGCCGTGACGGACCCGCCGTCCATGAGCGGCGGGTAGCCGCTGATCCCCACGAGGCCGCCCCACCTGCGGTTGCCGCCGCTGGGGCCGAGGCCTGCCTTCTGGAACATCCCCGGCATCGCGTCACCACCGGAGCCGGCCATCTCGTTGACGATCATGACCTTCGGTCCGTCCATGCGCGCGAAGGGCGTCTGGCCGACCCACTGCTCGCGGTTCATCCAGTAGCAACGCAGGTCGCGGGAGAGCACGTCGATCACATAGTCAGCGACCTTGCCGCCGCCGTTGTAGCGCTCGTCGAGGATGAGCCCCTCCTTGTCGAGCTGGCTATAGAAATCACGGTCGAAGGCCAGCATGCCTTCCTCTCCCGTGTTCGGCATGTAGACATAGGCGAGGCGGCCGCCGGACAACTCGTCGACGCGCCGGCGCCGGTCTTCGATCCAAGAGAAGCGCCGCAAGGCCGCCTCGCTCGCGATCGGCACGACGCGCACCTGGCGCTTGGTTGCGGATGCTTCCTCGGCGACGCTGAGTTCGACTTGCTTGCCGACCGTGTCGACGAAGTGCGCATAGATGTTGTCGTTGGCAGCGATCGGCCGGCCATTCACGGCGAGCACGTAGTCGCCTTCGCGCACGTCGACTCCTGGGACTGTCAGCGGGGAACGCAGAGCAGCTTCCCAGTTGCGCCCGCGCAGGATGCGTCGAATGCGATAGTGGTCACCCACCCGCTCGAAGTCGCAGCCGAGCAAGCCGACCGCCACGCCATCGGGGGCCTTGGGCATCTCGCCGCCGCGCACGTATTCGTGTCCGCAAGCGAGCTCACCGATCATTTCGCCGATCACGAGGTTGAGGTCGGCGCGGTGGCGCACGTGGGCGACGAAGGGACTCCAGCGCTCCCACATGAGCGGCCAGTCGACACCGTGGAGGTTGCGGTCATAGAAGTAGTCGCGCTGGATGCGCCAGACCTCGCGCAGGATCTGCCGCCGCTCTTGCTGCGGCTCGACGCGGACCTTGACCTGTCCGAGGCCGAGGTCCTTTCCTTCTTTGCCGCTCAGGTTCGTGATGACACGGCCCTTGGCTTTGTTGAGCAGGAGGCTCTTCTTGTCGAAGGAGAGGTCGTAACCACGCGTGCCTTCGTCGATGGTCTTGACCTTGCGCTCGTCGAAGTCGAAGGACTGAAGCTTCGCGTCAGGGCCGTCCGCGAAGGCCAGGAAGAAGAGCGCCTTGTCGCTGCAGCGTAGCGCCCCGTAGTTGCCGCTCGGGATGGGAAGGGCGAGGATGCGCTGCTCGATGCCGTCGAGGTCGACGAGGCTAGCCGCGGGCTCGGCAGGAGCTTCGGCGGGCTTGTCCTTGGCGTCTTGGTCAGCGTCTTTGTCACTCTCCGCGTCCTTGTCGCCCTTCGCCTTGTCTTCCTTCGCCTTGTCTTCCTTCGTGACGTAGCCTTCGTCGCTCTTCGGCGCGAGCAGGTCCTTGCTGGCCTTGCCGAGGGCTACGTAGTAGAGCAAGTCCGAGCCGTCGCGCGCCGCCGATGCGCTCATGTCGAGTCCGAAGTTCGACGGCCCACGATCGACCGAGGCCGCAAAGAAGAGGTGGCAACCATCCGCCGAAAAGCAAGGCGCGTCGACGTTCGCAAAGCCATCGGTCAGGACCGTCGTCTTGCGCGACTCCAGCGAATAGAGCACGAGGTCGTCGTACAGCGTCTTCGGGTTGCGCTGTTCGAAGGCGATCCACTTGCTATCCGGCGACCAGGCGGCGTCGGCCCAGGCTATGCCCAGCGAACCCTCGTTGCGCGAGACTTGCACGACCTGCCCGGTCGCGATTTCGAGGTAGGCGAGGCGGTTCGTCTTGTCGCGGTAGAGCACGAACTTCGAGCACGGACTCCACTGCGGTCCGTAGTAGAAGCCCCCGCTTTCGCCGCCGGAAGCCTCGGGCCGCAACTCGTGGAAGCGCTTGGGCCCGCGCCCCGCGTGGTCCGCGATGACGAGACGGTACTCGTCACCTTCATCCGAGAACCAAGCGATGCTCTTGCCATCGGGCGACCAAACGGGATCGCGATCGTGCGCGCCCGGAGTCGACGAGAGGTTGCGCACGTCGCCGTGTTCACGCGGGACGCTGAGGATCTCACCACGCGCCTCGAGGACGGCGCGTGCTCCATTCGGCGCAATGCGCGCCGTCCGCACCGAGTCGCTGATGCTCTCCCAACGCGGCACGGCTTGGAGTCCGTCGTCGCGGCAGGTAATGCGCAGGCGCGTCGTCGTGCCGCTTTGGGCGTCGTGCAGGTGCAGCGCGCCGCCGAGCGAGAAGACCACGCTGTCACCGCAAGCGTCGATATCGCGCACGTCGAAATCGCTCTGCTGCGTGACTTGTTCGAGCGCGCGCTTGGACGGGTCATAGCGCCAGAGCTGCATCTGCTCGTTGCGGTCGGACGCGAAGTAGAGCCAACGAGATGTGAAGGCCGGGAAGCTGTCCGAAGCGTTCACGTGCGGGACCTCGTCGACCTCGTGGGTCGTCGGATCGTAGATCCAGATCGGGGTCACACGACCGCCGCGGTAGCGCTTCCAGGTCCCGAAGGCATCGTAGTACGGCGTGTAGGCCAGCCGCGCGCCCGCGTGGTCGTAGCGCGCGTGGAAGCCGCGCGGCAAGGGCAAGGGTTCAGGCGTGCCCCCTTCGATGTGGACCAGAAAAAAGCGATGGGCCCGCACACCGACATCGCGGTCACTCGCGATGAGAACGCGCTTGCCGTCGGGATGCCAGTCGCGCGCGATGTCCGAACCCGGATGCCAGGTCAAGCGCCGTGGCACCCCGCCTTCGATCGGCAAGAGGTAGACATCGAGGTTGCCCTCGTACTGGGCGCTGAACGCGACCCAGCGCTCGTCGGGGCTCAACTGCGGCATCGACTCGCCGCCTTGGCTCGTCGTCAAGCGTCGTGCTTCGCCGCCTTCGCGCCCGACGACCCAAAGATCGCGCGCATACGTGAACACGATCTTTGTCGGCCCGAGCGAGGCTTGCTGCAGGAGCAAGGTCTCGGCGTCGGCGCCGCTCTCTTGGGCAGCTGATGGAGGAACGAGCGTCGCCAAGAGCGCGCAAGTCCAAAGGAAGCGGTTTGCGAGTACGTCGATCATGAATGGTCCGGGCTAGAAATCAGCAGTCGTAGGGCAGTGCGCCAACGCGCAAGCCGCTCGACCCTGGACCCGTTGGTCCGTGCGTCATGGCGATGCGCGTCGCTGCAGCGGCGCCCTCGGTCAGCAAGTCGAGGTAAAAAAAGCGTCGTCCCTCGCGGCTCGAGCGATGCAAGTGATCGTCGAGAAAGGGATCGTCGACCGCTCGCGAGAAGAGCCGCGCCAGG
>CALLZN010000118.1 GCA_937858895.1 uncultured bacterium
GGCCGTTCTGCTGCTGTCCGCCCTGCTGCTGTCCGCCCTGCTGCTTCCCGTTCTGCTGCTGGCCGCCCTGCTGCTGGCCGCCCTGCTGCTGGCCGCCTTGCTGCTGGCCGCCTTGCTGCTGGCCGTTCTGTTGTTGTCCGCCCTGCTGCTGTCCGCCCTGCTGCTGTCCGCCCTGCTGCTGTCCGCCTTGCTCGGCGGCGCGCAGTTTGTTGGCGGCGCTCTCCAAGGCCTCGGCTGCGCTCGCGATCTCCTCGGCCGCACGTCGACCTTCCTCATGCGTGCCAGCCGCAGCCGCGAGTTCTTCGGCGTTGCGGCGGGCAGTGCTGGCCGCGCGCTGCGCCAAGTTCGACGGCCGCTCCAAGGCAGCGTTCTCCCGCGTGAGGGCCTGCATGAGGTTGCGCAGTGCAGCCTGCGCCTTGGCTTCGGCCTTGCGCGCCGCGTCCGCGTCGCCCTGCGCAGCCTTTGCGCCCTCTGCGGCGACGGCTTCGAGATTGGCGCCAGCTCGCTCCAGATCCCGCTTCGACGCCTCGGCATCGGCGTTGGGCGAAGCCTTGGCTTCGGTTTGCGGCGGCGTGGCCGCGGCCGCGACTTCGGCAGCCAAGTCACGTGCTGCGCGCGCCTCCGCAGCAGCACGCTCGCTCGAGTTGCGGCCGGCCTCGCGCCGTGCGCTGTCGAAGGCCTCCTTGCTGCGGCTCAAGGCCTTCGCGGCCTTGGCCTTGGCCTCGGCCGAGAGGGCTTCGTCACCGGCGTCAGCTTCGCGTCGTGCCGCCTCCTCGAGGGCTTCGGCGGCAGCTTGCATGGCTTGGTATGCGCGGATCTGGCTTTCGGCCTTCGCGCCCTCTTCGCGCGCCGCGCCACGAGGGGCGATGCGATCGGCAGCCTTGTTCACGCGCTCGGCGGCGGCGGCTGCGTCCTGGGACGAAGCGTCGCCACGTTCGAGGCGCTCGAGAGCCTTGTCGAGTTCCCGCCCTGCTTCTTCGATACGACGTTGCTTGGCGAGCTCGGCGACGTGCGCTTCGACGCTGTTGGTGAGGTCCCGAAGCTTCTCGATGCGCTGGCCCTGGCCCGCGTCATCGGCGTCGGCCGTCTTTAGCGCCGCGTCGAGTCGGCTTTCGAGCGCGCGGAGGGCGGCTACGTCGCGCAGGGTCTGTTC
The DNA here is from genome assembly GCA_937858895.1 of uncultured bacterium. GTDB lineage: Bacteria > Planctomycetota > UBA1135 > UBA1135 > JACKHW01. Next base: position 1,154 of record CALLZN010000118.1, read on the forward strand.
GAGCTGGTCTTGCAGCGGGCTCGACTTGCCGGCGTTGTCGCTCGCGAGGCGCTCTTGACGACTCGCAAGCGTCTTGAGCTCTGAGGTCAGCTTGCGCTCGACATCGGTGCGCGCTTGTTCCCGCAGCTCGGCGATGCGTTCTCGGATGCGTGCTTCTTGAGAACGCATGCGGTCGAGGTCGCGCAGTTGCTGCTCGACGCGATCCATGTCCTTGTCGAGGTCCTCGACCGAGCGGCGATCCATGAGGATCGCGAGCAGCTTCTCGAGATCCGCGACGACGCGCTCTTGTGCTTCGAGCGCCTTGCTCGTGAGCTTGCGCTCGAGCGCAGCTCCGGCCTCGTTCATGGCCGTGGTCAGGCCGCTCTTCTCGAGCCACTCGAGTCCCTCGTTGAGGAGCTCGACGTGATTGCTGTGCTTCTGTTCGACGTAGCGCTCACGCAGGCGCTGCATCATCGTGCGCAAGCGGTCAGCTCGGTCGAGCAGAATGCGTTGCTCTTGCACGAGGGCCGGGTCGAGATCTTGACTCGCCGCGCTGCGCAGCCCGAACATCGAGACGAGAGCCGCCCCGAAAAGAGATGCGAAGAGAGATGCAGCGATGCCGTGCTGCGCAGGATTCGTGAATCGCGTCATCATCTCACCTCAACGCTTGGTCTTGAGCCGGTCTTGTAGGTCGCGCTGCGCGTCGCGCAAGCGGCGGGTGATCCGCACGACGTCCTGGTAGTCGTTCCAATCTTCGAGCATGGTCAACAAGCGCGCGAGCCCCTCGGCGATCGCGTCTTGCTCTTTGGCCACGTTGTTCAGCGCCTCACTGAAGGCGACGTCGGCGCTGGCCGTCGACGCGACGGCAAGCGCGCGCAAGGCCCGGTCGTTGTTCTGTTCGAGCAGCTCATGGCTCAGCGAAAGCATGTCGTTCATGCGGCCGATCAGCTCGAGGCGACCCACTTCGCCCTTCTTGCGAGCAGCTGCGACCTCGACCCAAAAGGCCGGATCACTCGCTTCGAGTTCGAGGTGGTCTTGCTGGAAGCGAGCGTAGCGCTCGAGCAGCAACGTCGCGTCCGGGGAGCCGTCGAGGCCATTGAAGAGGTGGGCGTCGAGGCTCTCGCCAAACTCATTCCTGAGTTGGAGCAGGAAGCCGCGCACGCGCTGCTGCCCCGCCTCGGTCGCCGCGATCATGACCCGACGTCGCTCGAGGTTGACAGCATCGACCGCAGCCAAGAAGGTCGTGCTGCGCGAACGCTGCTCCTCTTGGACGCGCAGCGCGCGCTCGACCGTCGCACGCGTTGCGCGCAGTCGCGATTGAAGCCGGCGTTGCAGCTCCTCGACATCGAGGACATCGAGGCGAAAGGTCTGCGGCCGACTCGACTGCGGATCGGGAGCTCGGTTGTCGGTCACGACAAGGCTCAGCGCGATACGGTCGCCGACCTGGGCCTTGCGCCCGTCCACCTCCAAGTCAGCCAAGGTCACGAAACGAAAGTCCCGATGCTCGAGCGCCGTGGTCGCATCGTCGCCCGTCGCCTCGAAGAGGACTGTCTCCACGGGGGGCGCCGTGGTGGTCACGGCCCCGCTCGAGAACGACAAGGTCGCGCGCGCTAGGCCAAAGTCGTCCTTTGCGTGCCAGCGAAGCGGCAGTTTGGCGACCAGCGTGGTCGCGGCTTGTCCCGCGGCTGGCGTGAAGATGCGCACACGAGGCTTTTCGTCGGGAAGCGGAACGACGCTGTAGGGGCTCGGGCTGAGTTCGGTGAGGCCGTTCTCGGCGACGAGGCGCAGGCGATAGCGATCGGCCTTCTCGGGCATCGTGAAGCGCGCTACGTGGATGCGGGCCTCGACGTCCGAAGTGCCGCCACTGTCGACGGTGCTCGGATCGGTGGCCGGCTCGGCCTTGGCCTCGACCACGACTTGAGACTCTTGGAACTCGAGGACCGCCGAGGCGAGCTGAGTCGTGGCCCTGAAGCGCAGCGTGATCGTGCTGCCGGGCAAGGCCTCGACGAGGCCACCTTCGATCTGGCTGATCGCCCTTCGTGTGTAGCCCGGAGCCTCGATCGTTGTCGTGAGCTCGGTCGCTGCCGGTGGCACGAGAATCTCGATGCGCGCGATCCGCGTGCCAGGGTCGTCGCCACCACGTGCGTAGAGTTCAAAGGGCTCGAGCGTGCGACGCACGATCGTGCGGAAGCGTCGATCACCGCGCCGCGACATCGGGACTGCGAATTCGCTGCCATCGGGCGCGATCGTCACGAGCTCGACGATGGGAGGGACGACGCCTTCGACGAGGACGTGGACCGGCAGTTCGGCGCCTCGCGCGAGCTGAACGACCAGGGGCCCATCGCTGCCGCTCGATTCGAGGATGCGGTAGTTGCCTTGGTCCTTGGGGATCTCGAGCGTCAAGAAGGTCGAGCGCGGATAGTCGCGGTCGATGCCGAAGAGGCGGACGCACCAGGTTCCGAAGCTCTGCGGCGAGACGGCTGCGACCACGGCGAAGACGCCGAGGATCGAAGCCGCGACCGTCCAGACCCGCCGGGTTCGTTCCCCACGCAGGACCGAACCTAGGTCGAGCGCCCGCACGCGGGCCGCCGACGCGCTGCGGACCTCTTCGATGAGGACGCGCGAGTCGCCGCGAGCACGCTCCGGGTCGAGCTGCACGGCCGAGACGAGCTCTTGGTGCAGGTCGGGGTGGTTGCGCTCGAGCAAGAGCGCGATGTCGGTCTGCGACAAGGGCCGCGTCAACGGGTAAGTCAGACGCCGGCGCACGCCGCGGTAGAGGACCACAGCGATGCCGAAGAGCAGCACGAGCCGCGGCACGCGCGGCAAGTCGAGGCCCCGGTCCAAGAGATAGTGGGCGAGGCAGAGGGCTGCGAGGGCAGCTACGACCCAGCCGAGACCGTGGATCAGGAAGCGCTGACGAACGCGAGCCCGAAGCTCGTCGAGGGCAGCCGCGATCTGCGGTGGAGTCGTCGCCGAAGAGGGCGGCATCGTTGCGTGCTCAGCGTTGGAAGATGGGGAGGTATTGGAAGGGGATGGCCAAGATCAAGGTCGAGACCGCCGTCGCGAACGACGTCCCGGGGCCGACTTCGCAGGACCACGAACCATCGCTCGCCTGGCGGTCGGTCAGATAGTCGGCGATCCCAGTCGTGCGATTCGAACCGAAGTAGTAGTCCTTCCAGCGCCGCCCACCGGCGATGTAGAAGGCCTGAACCGCGTAGTAGTTGCCGTAGAAGAAGAAGTAGTGGCTATCGAAGATGCGGTTGTACTCATCCTGGTTCTCGAGCATGAACTCGAGGCCACGATCGATGAGCGGGTCTTCGTAGATCCCTGCTCCATAAAGAGTCGTCACGCCGGCCGCGGTCAAAGCGAAGCTCGCGCGCGCGTCGGCGCGCTTTTGGTATTTGAAGACCCCGCTGTTGAAGTGACCGAGCTCGCGGTTCCGGAAGCTGCGCCAGTACTCGCTCTCGCGTTCGTTACGCGCGCTCTCGCGCACGTACTTGACGGCGTCGCCAATGACGTTCTTCGAGACAAAGATGCCAGCGTTGCGGGACGCACGTAACGCCATGACTTGGCAGACCGTGATCGACATGTCGGACTCTTGGGCGAAGGGCTTGTAGCGCCACCCGCCCTCGCGGTTCTGACTGTCGGCGATTAGCTGGACGCTGCGCTGCAAGGCGTCGCGTAGCTCCTTGGTCTTGGTCATGCCGTAGACCTCGGCGAGCGCGAGCGTCGCGAAGGCGTGGCTGTACATGCGTGAGCCCTGCGCCGTCATGTAGCCGTTCTCTTGGCTCGACGCGATCAGGTAGCGTGTGGCGCGCTCGACGTTATCCCCATACTTGCCCCGCCCAGGGACCTCGCCGCAGGCGAGGAAGGCCATGAGGGCAAGGGCGGTGATGCCGACGTGTTCGGCGTCGGGTGCGGTCACGCGGTAGGAGGCGTTGACTTTGTAACCAACGTCACCGGCCCAGAAGCCCGCCTTCGACTGGTGGTCAGCGAGCCAAGCGAGGCCGCGCCGTGTCGCGGCCTCGACGCGTGCATCGACTTCGGGCGTCGTCGTTCGGAAGCCCGTGTCGCGGTCGCTGCCCTCGTCTTGCGCGAGGGCCAACGGGGTCGTCATCGCACAGAGCGCGATGACGGCGCTCGTGGCAGCAGCGAGACTGCGCTTCGAGGCCGTGCTTTTTTGCAGGTTCGTGAATCTGTGCATCAGCGGTCCTCTTTTTTGTGAGCAGCCTCTGGGGCCTTGTCAGACGCGCCAGGTTGGAGTCCGTCACCGATCTTAGCCCCGAACAGCCACGCGTTGTCGCGGGCACGCACGAGGAGAGCGCCGTTCCACAGCTCGACTTCGACCGTCTCGCGCCAATCGAAGGAGCGAATCGGCGACTCGAGCTGCTTGGCGTCCTTGGTCGCGAAGCGCAGGACTTGACCGCTGCGTATGCGGCGGCCACGCGACTCCGGCACCGTGAGAACGAACTCCGTCTCACCGAATGCCGGAGCCGGCAACTGCGGAAGTGGAAGCGAGAGCACGCGGGCCGGAAGGTCGATGGCCCAAGATGTCGCGTCGCTTCGCGTGTCGATGTAGGTCATACGCACGCGGCTCTGGTCATCCTCTCCGAGCACGAGGACGGCACCGGAGCCGACGTCGCCCGAGTCCTCGCCGAACTCGTGGCCGACGAGCAGCGCGGCGCGCCCGCACGCGACGCGACTCAGGACTTTTCCCGAACTGCGGTCGATGCGCAGCACCTGCGATGGCATCTGCGTGCGGAAGGCAGAAGTGAGCAAGACTTCGTTGCCACGCAGGACAATGGTATCGGCGTCCTGCGCGTCGCTAGCCGGCACGAACCAAGCTCGTTGCAGGCCACGGCCACTGCGTTTCCAGCAATGCAGGCCTGCGTCCTCTTCGAGGGTCGCAGCCTGGAAGGACACGAGGACGTAGATCGCGTCGTCGGTCACGCGTAGGTGGCGGAGGCTCGGGGGTTGGTGGACGCGCGGTGCGTCGCGACCATCGAAGACAATGACTTCGTCGAACGCGAGCAGCGGCGTCTCGACGATGAGGCGCCACGTCTCGCCTCGTTCGGCCACGAGGCGCATCGCGTGGCCGTCGCCAAGCAGGGCGATGTGCTCTTCGGTGAGTTTGCGCACGAAGGTAACGGCGCCGGTCATCGGTTCGAGCCCGATGAAGCTGTAACCTCGACCCGAATCGAGGACCATGAGTCCATAGACGCCGGATGCCAGAAAGCGGCCGCTCAGCAAGACGGCATCGCTGCGCACGCCGAAAGCGCTCCGGGCTTGTGTCCAGAGCACGCGACCCGAGGTCAGCGAGATCGCGCGGACGCGCGCTTCCTCTGGGAGGATGAGGACGTCGCCACAGAGGGCAGCACGTAGGTCACGCAGCGGGTGTTCGTAGTCGATCGACCAGCTCGGCTTGTCGTCCGCGATGCGTGGCTCCTCGCTCCCGGTGCGTCGTGCGCCGCGCACCGGCGCGAACGCGACGAGGGACCGATTGGTGTAGGTCAAGAGCGGCAGCTCGCGCGGGCTCGCGGGCTCGAAGGCGGCGATGCGCGCGAAGTCCAGGAAGCTGCCCCATGTGCCCGTGCCGAGGGTGGTCGAGTGCTGCAAAGTGACCTCGGCGCCACCTCGCAGCGTCTCTCTGTACGGGCGGGCTGTCGCCTCGGGCAGTCGCTCAGTGCCGACGGCGGCGAAGGTCGCGGCGAGGACCGGATTGCCGTGCTGGAGCGCCGCCTTGGCAAGGGCCGCGGTCAAGCGCGCAGGCACGACGGCGAGGCGCGTTTGTCCAAAGGCGAAGGCGTCGATCGCCGCCGCGAGGTCACCACGCTCGGCCGCGATCGTGGCGATCTCCACGAGGGCCGAGCCCGCCGCTTCGCTCGTCGGATACTGTTCGAGGACGACCTGCAACTTGCCAGCGTCCTTCGCGGCGTCCGCGAGCAGCTTGCTGGCCTCGGCCTCGTACGGCGCGTAGACCGCCTTACCGAGTCGGGCCTTTAGCTGCGTCAGCTCACGAATCGCAAAGTTACGACCTGTGGCATCGTCGCCGCTACTCGCCGGTAGACGCGCCGACCCGTGCTCGACGAGCATACGTCGCAGAATCGCGACGCGCCCCTCACCGCTCGCGTCGCTCGCCTCGAGCCCGGCGTAGCGCTGCATCAACACGAAGAGACCGACCTTGGCAGGCAGTCCGCCGCCGAAGGCGAAGTCGCTCGCGCCATGCAAGCGTTCGAGGCGCTCGAGCATCGTGCGACGCGTCGCGTCGTCGCTCGCCGCGTCGTCGTGCAAGGCGATCGTGAGGCGGATCACATCGCTCTCTTCGAGGACGTTGGCACGCCAGAGGTCGTGGGCGAGTTCCAAGGCCCGACTTTGGTGGCGCAGCGCCTCGTCGCTTCGGCCGAGCGAACGCACGACGAGCGCGAGCTGGCGCAGCTTGTGGTAGAGACCGGCACGGGCTCGCAAGGCGACTGCAGAGACTGCGCCCTGGTCGGCGGCCTCGCAGCGCTCGAGGAGTTCATCGAAGCGGCTCACCGCGGCCTCGAGCTGGGTGACGCTCGGATGCGGGCGTGCGGCCAAGAGCTCTGCGTAGACGAGGGCCGCGCCGAGGTCATCGGGCGCTGCTTCCATCGTGACGCGCGCTCGCGTGAGCAAGGCGTCGATGTCGTAGTAGGCGCTCACCGACTGGGGGCCAGCGCTGACGAGGATGCCGCCTTCAGCGATGAGGTTGCCGAGCTCGATGTGCGGACTGCGCAACTGGGGCGCGTCGACGAGGCGGCCGTCGAGGTCGAGGACGACGAAGCCGCCCGACACCGACGAGAAGCAGATGAGGTCCCGCGTCAGCAAGGGCTGCGGGAGGTTGCGCACGTCGTCGGGATTCGGCATCCCGAGCACGGGCGGCGAGGCGACGAGCTGTGACTGGCCCGTCTCGATCGCGACGCGCACGACGGCCTGACCCGAGAACCAAGCCTGGCCGTCGACGACGCCGAGGAACCAGCGCAGGTCAAAGGGATAGGTACTGCTGCGGGTAGGATCCCGGTATTCGTGCGACAGGCTCCATACGAGGCGTCCCGTCTCGGCATCGAGGCAAAGGGCTGAAGGCGAGTCGTTCGGCGTCAGGATGACCTTGCCGTCCACGACGACTGGCGGATTGTTGGCCCAAGGCAGGTTGCGCTGCCGTGCACGCATGCGTGACTGTGGGATCTGGATGATCGGATAGGAGCGAATCCAGCGTAGGGAGCCATCGTCGGCCCGCGCGCTGAAGTTGAGGCCCAAGTTCGTCGCTCCGAAGAGACAACCGCCTTCGTAGCAAAGGGGCGCCGAGGCGAACTCGCTGTTGCGATTGCCGAACATGTTGACTTCGGTCTGCGAGCTGCAGACCAAGGTCTTCCAGCGAAGCCGTCCGGTCGCGAGGTCGAAGGCCGACAAGTAGAGCGCGATGGTCCCGATCTGGTTGTGGGTCAAGACGTAGACGCAGTCGTCGACGATGAGGGGCGGCCCGCTGACGTCGAGGGGCAAGCCCGCGAGGTCCTCGCGCACCCGATCTTCCTCGAAGTGCGTCCAGAGCAGACGACCCGAGTTCGCTTCGAAGGCGTGCAAGCGACGCACGGGTAGGCGACGCATGATCGGGATCTGCTGGAAGCTGTGGTTCTCCTTGGCGATCTCAGGGACGATCGGCACCTGCAATGGGGCGACGACGATGCCGTGCTCGACCGCGCTCGAATGGACGAAGTCGATGCTCAGGCTGGTCAAGAAGTTGGCTTGTTCGTTACGGTCCCGGACGTCGCGGATGTAGTCCATCGACTCCCAAGCCTCGCCCTGAGATCCGCGCAGGAGGTCGAGGGCATAGAGGCGCGTGCCCGTGTTGACGAAGACGCGACGGCCATCCGAGACCGGGAAGAGGTTCAGCGTGTAGCGCTCGGTATCGAGGTGCTCGAGGGACGCAGCCCATCCCGTCTCACGCACGTCGATCGGATCACTCGGGCGGCGCAAGCCGGAGAGGCCACCGCCGTAGCTGCTCCAGGGTCTGGCTTCGTTCAGCTTTGCGCCACTTCGCAAGGCAGCGACGAAGGCGTCGCGATCGAAGGGGCGGCCACCGACTTGCACCCCTTCCTCGGGCAGGTCGCGCGGGTCTGTGGGGAGGCCCTCATGGACCCGGCCTAGGTAGCGGCGGAGCTGGACTTCGGGGCTCACGCGCGCGCGCGCCACGAGGTCGAACTCGCGCAACGCCCGCAGGCCGCGGCCTTCCTCCAAGAAGAGATCGCCAGCCAAGAGGCGGGCGTCGAGCGCTGGCTTGCTCGCTGGATAAGCGAGGGCGATCCGCGCGATATCTTCGGCTGAACGACGCGCGATGACATCGCCGAGCCGCACCGCGGCCCTCGTCGCGGA
>CALLZN010000119.1 GCA_937858895.1 uncultured bacterium
ATGCACGGGCTCGATGTGAGCAAGAAGAGCGAGATCGAAGCGCCGCGCGAGGACCTTGCGAGGGTCGGCGCGCGCATCGTCGGCAGCAAGGGCCATGCGTGCACGACCTGCCACGCGGTTGGCAAGTCCAAGGCGACGATGGTTTTCGAGTCGCCGGGCATCAACTTGGCGCTGGCCTCCGAGCGTCTGCGCCAAGATTTTTATCTGCGTTGGATGCTCGATCCCCAGCGCTTCGACAAGCGCACCAAGATGACGAAGTTCGCCGATGAGAAGGGGCGCACGGCGCTGGACTTCTTCGAAGGTGACGCGCGCGCGCAGTTCGAGGCGCTGTGGCAGTACTTGCTCGAAGGCTCGAAGCTGCGCCCGCCCGACGAGACTGCGCGCTGAGCGCGAGCTTGATCTTCATACGGCGGTGCCATGAGGACTTCGGGGCGATACGTCTAGCCGGAACGGCGTTCATGAGTATTCCGGGCTAGCGCTCGGCTGCTGAGCAGCAGCAGCGGCGCCTCGTTAGGAAAAATATTCTGCGTGTTGCGTGACGAAGCGAGCGCAACGTCGCCACGAGCATCGTCTGCCCACGATTGCATTGTTCTACATGCGGCGCGCGAGCGTGCCCAGTGGGCGCGTGTCTGCCGTGCTCTTTCGAGCAATCCAAACTTCCCTCATTCGACTCGGCGCATCGTCGCTGTCGCAGTTCAACCGCGAACAACATGACTCGTAGCAAATCCCTCCCCTTCGTAGCCATCGTGCTGGCCGGTTTTGCCAACCTGCCTGCCCTCGCGCAGGCGCCGACCCTGCTCAAGGACATCAACGCGTCACTCGATGCCTGGGACAGTCGGCCCGAGCCTGTGCGGTCTTCTCAGGGCAAGCTCGTTCGTGACTTCGTGACGATCGGCTCGTTCTGCTACTTCAGTGCGTTCGACCCGGCGCGCGGCTACGCACTCTGGAGGTCCGATGGCACGGAGGCCGGCACGACGTTGGTCAAGAATCAGGGCCTAGGGAATCTAGTTCTCAGTGGCACGACGATGTTCTTCTCTACGACCGATTTCACACATGGCAGCGAGTTATGGAAGTCTGATGGCAGCACGGCCGGGACCGTGTTGGTCAAGGACATTCGGCCTGGCGTCGCATCTAGCGCTCCATCCGAAATCGTGCCGGTCGCTGGCGGGGTGTTCTTCGTCGCCAACGATGGAACGCATGGCAACGAGCTGTGGTTCTCGGATGGTACGGCAGCAGGAACGGCCATGGTTGCCGACATCGTCCCTGGTCTGTCCAGTAGCCGCCCCAGCTGGCTAGCACGCGTTGGAGCTTCGACCGTAGTCTTCACTGTCGGAGACGCTGCCCACGGCTTCGAATTGTGGATCTCAGATGGCACTCTGGTTGGCACGCGTTTGCTCAAGGATATCAATCCCGGCCCGTCGTCGTCCTCGCCACGTGGCCTGATCAATATCGGTTCCCGCGTGCTGTTTACTGCCATTGACGGTCAGTCGGGAGTCGAGCCCTGGGTTACAGATGGCACGGCTGCAGGCACCTTCCTCCTCAAGGATATCAACCCAGGTCTCGCCAACAGCTCTCCCTTCTTTCAGCATTCCGTTGTCTTCGGAGGCAGCGCCTACTTCTCGGCCAATGCTGGCAGTGGTATGGAGCTATGGAAGACGGACGGCACAGTCGCCGGTACGACGCTCGTCAAAGAGATCAACCAGTCACACCCCGCGGCGGGTTCGGAGCCGACCTGGTTCACGGTGGTCGGCTCGTTGCTTTACTTCGTCGCGAATGATGGCGTTTCTGGGTACGAGCTGTGGAGGACCGATGGTACCACCGCAGGGACAGTCCTCGCTGTCGACATCAGTCCTGGGCAGGATGGCGGGAATCCGAACAACTCGATCGAGTTCGGAGGGAAGCTTCTGCTGACCGCGCGATCCTCTGCCGGTCAGGAACTCTATGTGTCAGACGGTACCGCCGCCGGCACGAGCATGGTCCTCGACTTGAGGGCTGGCCCTGAAAGTAGCAACATCGCTTACATGACCAAGCTCGGATCCAAGGTCGTCTTCGCCGCCGACGACGGTGGGATCAACGGGAATGAGCTCTTCGTGACCGATGGCACGGCATCCGGCACGAAGGTGGTGAAGGACATCAACCCCGGTGGGACACCGAGAGCCTCGTCGCCGACAGCCTTCACGACGGTCGGACGGTGGATGTATTTTGCCGCTGACGACGGTGTCCACGGCAAGGAGCTTTGGCGCACGGACGGTTCGGCCGCGTCGACCACGATGATTCGCAATATCAACCAGGGCTTGGCAGTGGGGAGTGATCCGAAGGACTTCGTCTCCTTCAAAAACAAGCTCTATTTTACGGCTGACGACGGGATCCATGGTCGCGAGCTTTGGATGAGCGATGGTACCGCGGCGGGCACGTCGCTGGTCCTTGACGTGTTTCCGGGACCGCTGCCGAATCCCATTTCAGAGCTTACGGTCTATCAAGGCAAACTCTACTTCACAGCGTTGGACGCGACGCGCGGCTTCGAGTTGTGGGTGTCGGATGGGACCGCAAGTGGTACCGTCTTCTTTGCTGAGATCATGGCCGGCATCGTCTCCAGTTTTCCAGAGAACCTCTGTGTCGCCGGGGGGAGACTCTTCTTCACCGCTTATGTAGACAACCTCGGTTCACGTAAACTGTGTGTCACCGATGGCACACAGCAGGGAACCGTCGTCGTCACGCGCAGTCAACCTGGCCCCTTCGTTCCGACGGGCTTGGTCGCTCATCGCAACAAGTGCTTCTTCTCCGCTTTTACGCAGGATCTGGGGCATGAGCTCTGGTGTTCGGACGGCACAGGCGCGGGCACCGTGCTCGTCAAGGACATCCAACCTGGAGTGTCGAGTAGCCAGCCTACTGGGCTCACGGCAGCCGATGACTTCCTCTTCTTCGCTGCAACGGACCCCCAGACCGGTGTCGAGCTTTGGAAGAGTGATGGCACAGCAAGCGGCACCTTCCTCGTCAAAGACATTCGGGCCGGCACAGCATCGTCATCGCCGCAGCTCGAGGGTGGCTTCGTCCAAGTCGGTAAGCACGTGGTCTTCGGCGCCGATGACGGGGTGTCGGGGCGTGAGCTGTGGATCAGTGATGGCACTTCGGCAGGCACGATGCTCGTTGCTGATGTCAACCCAGGTAGCGTGGGATCCGACCCACGCTTTGCAGCGGTGGTCAACGGTCGCGTGGTCTTCGACGCGAAGCTGTCGACGGGCGACCAAGAGCCCTTCGTCTGGTCTCCAGGCCTTGCGACAGCGCAAGCATACGCTGAAGGCTGCGGGCCGAGCTTCTCGACCATCGCATCCACAGCGCCGGTCCTTGGCGCGACTGCGGTTGTCACGGGTCATGGCTATGGAAGCAATCCTGGCATTCTCTTCCTCAATGCCCCGACTACCCCCAAGGCTCTGCTCGGCTGCAACGACTACGTCGATGTCCTCAGCGCGATCTTCCTCGCTCCGATGGTTGGCGCCTCGTATCGCGTGAATGTTGCGATTCCGAACGACCTGGCACTGAGCGGCATCCGAGTGGACTTGCAAGGTTGGTTCGTCACAACTCCGACCGTCCTGCCCCTCCAGTCGACCAACGGACTCGCTTGGTACCTCGGCTCGTGAGCTCGGTGACGATCGGACCCTTGGTGCATCTCAGTCAGCGGAGAAGGCATCCCGCATGACTTGCAGCAGTTCGGCCCAGCTGGCCGCGTCGGCCTTTGCGTCGTAGGCGAGCGGTAGGCCGAACTCTTTGCCCTTGGCCGTTGCGGCGGGGTTCGTGAAGCCGTGCTTGGCGCCGGCGTAAGTCGCGACGACGAGGCCGTCTGTATTGGTTCGGATTTGCTCGGCGAGTTTTTGCGCGACCTCGCTCGGGACAAAGGGGTCGTCGCCGCCGTTGGCGATGAAGATACGCTTGCTGTGGCCATTCGCGTCCTCGAGGTCAAGCGCGGCGCCGAGGGAGCCGTGGAAGCTCGCGGCAACATCGAGGAGCTCGGTCGTCCGCGCCATGCGCAGGACGATGCCACCACCCATGCAATAGCCGATCGCACAAGTCCGCTCC
>CALLZN010000120.1 GCA_937858895.1 uncultured bacterium
AGGCACTGTCGCGAGGCACTGTCGCGAGGCACTGTCGCGAGGCACTGTCGCGAGGGGAGCCCGACCGTGGGCCAGGGCGTGACGGGCCTGGAGCGTGAGGGGCCGGGGCGTGGGGGCGAAGCTCGGTTGGTGCGACTGGTGAGTCTGACTTCGAGCAGCGCCGGCTGTTCTTGGCCTGCGGCCCACTTCCTTCAGCTCGTGCTCTGTTGCACGTGATGGGGAGGAGGCTGCGTGTCTCGAGCGGGCCTGCTGCCGCAGTCGTTCGAACCAATGCAGTCGTTCGAACCAACGTGCTGACGAAGCATGCGCGTGGTCAGAGCAGCGAAGTTTGCCAGTCTTCGCCTGCCCTGAAGCGCATTGCAGAGAGAAGCGTGGCATAGCGCAACGACACCTTTTCGATCGCGGTCGCTCTTGTCGGGGCTTTGGCGCTTTGCCGAGCCTTGGCCTGCGTGGCCGCGCTACGGGTCTGCCAGTCTTGGTCGGCCGAGTCCTCCTCCTTCGATCTCGTCAGTCTCGCACGCTGCTCGACGAACCACGGGAGGGTTCCTCTTTGACTTCATCTCCGATACCCGAAGGTCATTTTCGTGATGACCAGTCGTCTGGCAACGCGCTTCCCCGCGTCCACCTTCGGTCGGCTGCGATCGGGGCATTCACGTGGGAGCGCTTCGTCGCGGCCCTCAACGGAAAGGTCGCGCGCGCACAGTTCGAGTCGTGGCTCGACCGGCTCGTTTGCCGTGGCTTCGATGCGACGAGTGTGACCCTCGTCGCGCCGAACCGTTTCATCTGTGACTGGGTCGCCGACCACTACGTGACGCAGATCGAGGAGGCGAGCCAGCGCGTCGATGGCCAGCTCCGAAGCGTGCGCTTCGAGGTCGCTGCAAACGACGACGAACTGCACAGTCTTCCCTGCATCGGGGACCTTCGGCGTGGGGACTACCGCGCGCTCGACGCCAAGCAGCCTGATTTCAACGAGCTCGAGTTGAACCGCGGTGCGGACTTCACGCCTACGACTGACCCTCTCGGCATCGGCCAAGAGGTCGGTCAAGAGGTCGGTCAAGACGTCGGTCATAGAATCGCGGCGTCACACGGCAGCGACCTGACCGCTGCGGATGTCGACGAAGATGGCGTGGGCTTCGGCGCGCGCCCAGCGCTGCCGCCCTTCGCCAAGCGGCTGCGCTCGCAGCAGGGCGGCGTCAATGCCGTGAGCTTCGACTTTTTCTCGAAGCACTCCGACTTCCAGCTCAACGATGAATACACGTTCGAGAACTTCGTGACAGGGAGCTGCAACGAGCTCGCTGCGGCCGCCGCCCGTGCCGTCGCCGAGTTTCCCGGCGGTCGCTACAACCCGCTCTTCGTTCACGGGGCGTCCGGGCTCGGCAAGACCCACCTCTTGCAGGCCATCTGCCACGCCGTGCTGCGGAGCGAGCGACCGCGGCGCGTGCTCTACCTTTCGTGCGAGAACTTCGTCAACCAGTTCATCCAAGCGGTCACGAACGGGGAGCTCGAGCCCTTTCGCTACAAGTACCGCAAGGTCGACTTGCTGCTGATCGACGACATCCAGTTCCTCGAGAACAAGAGCCGCACGCAAGAGGAGTTCTTCCACACCTTCAACACGCTCTACAGCGCGCAAAAGCAGATCGTTCTGTCCTCGGATCGCCCGCCGAGCGCGATCGAAACCTTGCAGGACCGCCTCGTATCTCGCTTCCGCTGGGGAATGGTGACGCCGGTCGAGAAGCCGGCGCTCGAGACGCGGATCGCGATCTTGCGTCGCAAGGCGCGACTCTGGAACGTCGAACTCGACAACGAAGTCGCGCAGTTCCTGGCCGAATGCGTCGACACGAACATCCGCGAACTCGAAGGCGCGGTCGTCAAGGTCATCGCCCACGCCGAACTCGTGGGCCGGAAGCTCGACTACCAGACGGCCAGTGAGGTGATGCGGGACTACATGCCGCTCCGCGCGCCGGTCACGGTGCAGCGCATCATCGAGGTTGTTGCCCACGACTTTCAGGTGCAGCCGAAGGACCTGCAGTCGAAGCGTCGCCTGCACTCGGTCGTGCTACCGCGTCAGGTCGGAATGTTCCTCGCGCGGAAGCACACCCGCATGTCTCTCGACGAGATCGGGGGCTTCTTCGGCGGGCGGGATCACTCGACGGTTCTGCACTCGGTCCGCAAGATCGAGAAGATCTTGCCGACCGACGCCGACCTCGCCAAGCGCATCGAGAAGCTCTCGAACGACTTCGAAGCGCGCTGAGCGCGACGAAGTGTCCGTGGATCGTTTCCGAAGCGCCTGTACCTTTTTCTCCCGATGCGCGAAATAAGGATGGGGCGCTGCCGTATCCGGCGCGCAATTTTTCCAGCAACGGCGGGCGATGCGACGGGGATCCGACACTTTCCTTCGGACCAGTCGAGCCCGCGATCCCCGGGCAGCCGCCCGTCACCTCGAGGAATCCCTTCGATGAGAACCCTCTCGACTTCACGCCTGCGCGGCGCGGCCATCGCCGCTGTGCTGACTGCGCTCGCGCCGACCCTGTCTGCCCAGGAGGCCTTCAAGCAGTCGCTTCCTGAGAACACGATGCTCTACGTGAGCGCCCCGGACTTCGAGCGCTGGTGGACTGGTTATCAGAAGTCAGCGATTTACAAGATTTGGCGCGAAGAAGAGGTCCAAGAGTTCCTCGCCGACCTCATCAGCATGGTCTCGTCCAAGTACGACGAGATGATGGCCCAGGCGAAGGAGATGCACGAGCAGGGGGCCCTGCCGTTCGATCCCGAGAAGGTTGCCCAGATCCGGGTCAAGAGCTTCTCGATGGCTGTCACGGAGCTTGCGATGCCGGGTCAAGCAGGACCGGGCAAGGCGTCCATGGCCATGGCCATCGACTTTGGCGACACCGCGAACATTGTCGCCGAGATGCTCGACAAGATGGTGCCGATGGCGCTGTCGAACGCTCCCGAGGGCGCTGTCGTCACGGCCACCGAGGAAGTCGAAGGCGTCACGATGAAGATGCTGACGAATCCGATGGTATCGATGATGATGCCGACGGGCGGCCTCATCTACGGCTTCGTCGACAGCAAGCTCGTGATCGGCACCGACATCGAGGTCTCGAAGCAGATCGTTGCTGGTCTCAAGGGCAAGGCGCTCGAGAAGAACCTGACCACCGACGAGCAGTACGCTCAATGCGCCAAGCGCATCCACGCAGCAAAGGGGGAGCTCGAGATCTTCATGCGCCCCAAGGCCTTCCTCGACTTCGGGATGTCGGCGCTGCGCTTCGCCAAGACCCAGAGCCGGGACATGGAGGAGGTCGATGTCGACGGCATCGAGCGGGCGGTTGATGTCCTCGGTCTCAATGGTCTCAAGGCGGTCGGCATCAGCAGCGGCTACGACGAGAACGGCCGCGGCGTCTCGAGGAGCTTCACGGACTTGCCCGAGGGCGAGCGCAAGGGGCTCTTTGCCCTCAACGACGGTTCGCCCATCGACATGGGCCACCTCGCTTGGATTCCGCAGGGGGTCGCGAGCTTCTCGATGATGCGTCTCGGCAACTTCGAGAAGATCTACACGACGATCATGGACGCGGTCACGGCTTACGACGAGGGCGTCGGAGAGATGGCCAAGGGGCAGATCGCCCAGATGGAAGAGGGCATGGGCTTCAACTTGCAAAAGGACGTCTTCGGCGCCTTCAGCGATGAGCTCCTGACCTACAGCATGCCTGTGTCCGGGATCATGGCGACGCCGGAGTTCGTGGTCATGGCCGGCTGCAAGGACTCGCAGAAAACACTCGAGGTCATGAAGAAGCTCTTCGCCTTGAGCGAGGGCGTCCTCGCCTTGTCTGAGATCTCGGGCGAAGAGGGGCTATTCAGCATCGATTTGACGCTCGATGAGTTCGGCGGCGGCATGGATCCGACGGGCATGATCGATCCGACGATTGGCTTCAAGAACGGCTACATGGTCCTCGCCTTCAGCCGCGGCGACGTCAAGAACGCCTTTGCGCGCTTCGAAGCTGCCGACACTCCGAACGTGCGCGACAATGCCGCTTTCAAGCCTTACCTCCCCTTCATTCCACAGAATGCCGACTCGCTGAGCTTTGCGGACAACGCGACTTCGATCGGAGGCCTCTACGGCTCGCTATCGGGCATGGTCGGCATGGTCCCGATTCCGCCCGAAGTGCCGATCGACGTCGGTCTCTTGCCGAGCACCGAAGCGCTGACCAAGCACCTCTTCGGTAGTGTCGCGTGGAGTCGCACGACCGCGCCTGGCTGGGAGGGCGAGAGCATCGGGCCCATGGGACCCGAGCTCTATGTCGGCGTCGTAGCCCTCGGCGTCGGAGGCGGGATCGCCGGGGCGGTCATGAGCCAGCGCGTCGCCGGAGTACGTCGTCGCTGAAGCCCGACGTCCGCTGGCGGCGGAAACCGCCACCAGCGGCTATGCTCCCTCGGACGCATGAGGAACTTCGTCAGCATTGCAGTACTTGCGGCGATGTCCTTGCTGGCCACGCTCGGCAGCGTCTTGCCACAAGGTGCTGCGCCGCGCGCCGAGCGCTTGTCCAAGGGCATGCTCGCGCTGCGGCAAGCCTTGCTCGATGCGACGAGTGACTTTCGCGTCGTCGTCGTCGCGACCCATCCCGACGACCCCTACCGCGCGCTCTCGCTCATGCTGCGGCGGCGCTGGGGCTGCGATGTCACGGTCTTACTCGCGACGCGCGGCGAAGGTGGTCAAAACGCGATCGGCGCAGAGCAAGGCGAAGACCTCGCCCGTATCCGAACGCTAGAAGCCGTGCAGGCTGCCGACGAACTCGACGTGCGGCTCGGCTTCCTGGACTTCGCTGACTTTGGCTTTTCGCGCAGCGCGACCGAGGCCCTCGATGTCTGGGGTGGCGACCGCGCATACGAGGCCTTGCGCGACCGGATCGTTGAGTTGGCCCCCGACTTGGTTCTGACGATCCATGGCCCTTTGGAGACGCATGGGCAGAAGGCAGCGCTCGTCGACCTGCTCGCGCGGCTGGCCGACGACCCGGAGCTCGAAGCCGCGCGCGGCTTTCGCATCTTTCGTGGCGTCGATGAGGCACGTGAGGCGCCGAGCGTCGTCGTCGACTACGAGTTCGCCGATGTCACAGCGATCGATGGTTATCGAGCGGAGTCCTTTCGCATCCTCGAGTGGCACCGCACGCAAGCGCCGCACGCGCTGATCGAGGAGACCGTCCCGCGGCGTCTGGCGCTCAAGGACATCAGTAAGGACATCGACAAGGACCAAAGCGCGAGCCTCTTCGGCGAACTCCAGACGCTTTGGGACGACGACAGGGTGCTCGATGCGCTCCTGAAGGCCGCCCAGTCTCACTACGATGCTAGGAAGCTGCGTGACGAGCTCGAAGCTCTGCCGCGCCACCCGGACCTCGTGCGGGCGATTCCACTCAAGGACCCGGTCCTGCAAGCGCTCGCTTGCATCGAACCCTTGCGCTCGTTGCGCCAGAGTCCAGACTTGCCGAAGCGCTTGCAGGCTCGTCTCGATCGACGCATCGAAGCACTCGAGCGTGCGACGCGAATCGGCGCTCTCGTCGCGGTCGATCCAGTCGAGGCGAGCACGGAGCCGGCGCGGGTTCTTGCTAGCGATGCACCGGCGCGTTTTTCGTTCGAGCTCCGTAACGGCGGACCCTTCGAGGCGTCGGTACGCGCCGTGTCCATCGCCGGCCTCCACGAGTTGCGGCTGCGCATCGAGGCCTTCGAGCCGTGCTTCGCTGCTGCTGGTCAGCGGGCGCGCTTTTCGTTCGACCTCGCGATGTCCGACGACGTGGCCCTGCCTGTGGACGGGGTCGATGTTCCCATCGTGGTCGAACTCGAGTTGCGCGGTGCCGAGGTACGGCGTGCGGTGGTCGTACGTGCGACCTTGGCGCAGCGCGTCGCTCCGCGGCCGTCGCTACGTTTGTCGGTTGTTCCCGAAGCGCGCTACCTGGTGCCTCGTGATGGTGGCCGCGTGCGTGTTTCGCTCGAGGTCGAGAAGCCCGATGACCGACCTGTGGACGCGACACTCGCCATGGCGGGTCCGCCGGGGATGCGCTTCTTGCCAGCCCTCGGTTCTGAGCAAGTGCCGCTTCGCATCGTGATGGACGCGACGATGCGGCGGCTTCGCCTCCCCCTCGTGGTCGTCGTTCCACCGTGGACGAGCGCGCCGGCTAGGCCGCGCGAGCTGCGCTTCGAACTCCGCGGCTCGCAGGTCGACGATGCTTCTTGTCGCGTCGAGCTCGTGCCGGTCGACCTGCGCTTGCCGGATGGTCTGCGGGTCGGGATCGTCCGTGGACCCGACACGACTGTCGAGGAGTCGCTCGCGAGCCTCGGGGTCAACGTGCGGGCGCTCGATCCGCGTGACCTCGCGCGCGCCGACCTCACCGAGTTCGACACGATCGTCGTGGATAGTCGCGCGCTCTTGCGGCGACGTGAGGACTTGGTGCCGACCATTCCGCATTTTCTCGACTACTGCCGCAGCGGCCGCCACCTCGTCGTGTTCTATCACAAGCCCGTCGAGTTCGCGCGTGATGAGGTGGGGGCTCTCTTGGCTCCCTACCCCCTCGTTCTTGGCAACGAACGGATCACGCGCGAAGACGCACCAGTCACGATGTTGTTGCCGCAGCACGCCCTGCTCACTTGGCCGAATCGCATCGTCGACGCAGACTGGGATGGCTGGGTGCAGGAACGCGGGCTCTACTTTCCGGCTGATTACGACGAGCGCTACCAAGAGCTCTTGTCGATCCGCGAGCTGTCGATGTCCGGCGCCATGCACGCTGCGCAGCGATCGTCCTTGCTCTTCGCCGAGCACGGCGCTGGCTCCTACGTCTACTGTGCGCTCGTCCTGCACCGACAGCTGCGGAATCTGCATCCGGGTGCCGCGCGCCTGCTCGTCAACATCGTCACTCCGCCGGGCTGGGAGCGCCTTCGCTAGCTTTGGCGGATGCCTCGTCGTCGCTCTTCGTGGCCTTGGGCTTCGACTTTGGCTTCTTCGAAGGCGCGGCCTCTCCGGTCTTCTTTGGTGGTGCAACCGGACTTGCCGCGCGCCAGCCGAACCAGAGGGCCAGGCAGGCGCAGACGTTGGAAGCGATCAGCAAGCCCATGATCGTCGTCGTCATCTTGCCGCGGAAGAGCAGTGCCATGGACCACGACAGCGCGAGGAGGAAGAGGCCGACCGAGTAGAGCAGTGGTTGGGCCGGGCTCGTCGTCGCGAGCTGCGGGGCGCTGCTGTGCTCGTCGTTCTTGTCGGCGATGCGACCCAGGTGGCGACCGATCTCGACGACGGCTTCGCGCGTCATGTGCCCTTCGCCCTCGATCGCGCCGAGGCGCGTAGCGACGACCTCGGCCTGTTCGGCAAGGCGAAGTGCTGGCGCGGCGATAGCCTGCATCCCCTCGACGATGCGCTCGACCGAGCGGTCGGCGATCGAAGCGAAGTCGACGCTCGCGGTATTTGCAACGTGGTCTTTCGAGGTCTCCGCGACTTGGTCGTCGGCTTCGGGTTCGGCTTCGACCTCGGGTTCGGCTTCGACCTCGGGTTCTGCTTCGACCTCGGGTTCTGCTTCGACCTCGGGTTCTGATACGACCTCGGCTTCGACCTCGATCTCTTGACTCAGGCTGCTGTCCGCTTCGACTGCAGCGACCGCAGGCTCGGTTTCGTCCGCGTCGGCCTCGTGCAGAACTTCGTCGAGGATCGTCGGCGTGGAGTCTTTGGTCGCCTCGTCGCTCAGGGGCGACAAAGTCGCCTCGTCGGTCAGCGGGGTACCTACGGGCTCGTCGTCGGGAAGTGCGACTGCTGGCTCGACGACCTCTTCTGTATCGGCTCGGGGCGCTGCCCCTTCGATGAGTTCGAGTTCCTCGAGTTCGACTTCGACCAGCTCGTCTTCAGCAGCTTCGGCGCTTTCCGTCGCGGGTTCGGCGTCAGCGACAGGCGCCAACTCGATGCTCTCGACTTCGGTGTCGTCGGCTTCGGTGTCGTCGGCTTCGATGCCGTTGGCAACCGTTGCTAGGGCTTCGAGCTCGGTGACTTCGTTGTCCTCATCTTCGCGCGCGACCACTTCGAGCGGCGAAGCATCCTGTGGAGAACTGGCTTCTACCGTCTCGAGCACCGTCGCGATGACGTCGACTTCATCCGTGCTCTGCTCGACTTCGGCAACTGTGTGTGCTTCCGGCTCATCGCTGATCTCTGCGATCGCGAGGATGTCTGGACTTTGGGTACTCTGGTTGCTCTCGTCGCTCTCTTCGCTCTCTTCGCTCTCGTCGCCGTCGTCGCTCTCGTCGAGGCTCGCCGCCGCAGCGTTGCGAATGTCCTGTTCATCCTCGTACTGCCAGATGACATCGAGCGCCGAGTCGACATCGATCTCGGCCTCGTCATCTTCGAGGTCGAGCAAGTCCACGACGGGGCGTAGCGCGGGCTTGGGTGCGGGCGTGGGCACCGAGGCTGTTTCGTGCGCCCGAGGGCTGAGGAGTTCGAGTACGGCCTCGTCTTCGGGGAAGCTGCCGAGTTCACTGGTGTCGAGCTCTGCGTGCGTTTCGAGCTCGGCGGCGAAGTCGGCTTCGAGGTCCGCGAAGCGTACTTCGCTGTTCAGTTCTTCGTCCTCTTGGGCATCGAAGGGCACCGTGGCCAACAAGGCGGCGTCTGCCGCGTCTTCATCGCTCGACAGATCCGTCGCAGCGACCTCGTCGTCGCGGTCGAGATCGATGTAGTCGCCGAACTCGGACTCGATCGCGCGGGCGCGAACCGCGATGGCTGTTGTCGTATCCGGTGCTGCTTCGCTGTCGCTGTCGCTGTCGCTAACGCTGACGCCTGAGCCCGAAGCCAGCTCGCCGAGCGCTGCCTCCTCGACCTGGAGTTCGGCAAGCGAATCGAGGACCTCGGCGACGCGTTGTTCTCGATCCGGATCACCACGCTGCTGGAAGGCCCTGCTAGCAGCAGCCTCGAAGTCAGCGATCATTTGGTTGCGGGCAGCGCTCTCTTCGCAGAGCTTCGTCAAGAGCTTGCTGAACTCGTCGAGCAAGACCGCACGCGGGCTCGCCGGGTCGCTGTCGTCGTGCTGGGCGACGTCGGGCAGGTTGGCGAGGACCGCCACCGCGAGACGCTGTGACAAGAAGAGCGTGCGCTTGCCGCGCGCTTCTTGCTCGAGCACCGCTTCGTGCACGCGCGTTCGCAGCTCTTCGTGCGTGATCGCGAGGAGGACGACCTTTTGGAAGGCGTAGTCCTCGGGGGCATGAATCGCACCAACGCGTTCGACGAGGCCGCGATCGATCCAGCGGTAGACAGTCGAGCGCGAACAGCCGAGCAGGTCGCGGAGTTCGCGAACCGTGAGCAGGGACGGTACGACCTGCTTCCAAGCTGCGGCGAGTTCGGCGACGGCCATCTGGATACTGACTGGCTCGAAGACTGACCAAGGTTCCAAGGCCACGGCGGCCCGAGATACTGCCTTGATTGATCGGAGCGTGAAGCGCTGCGATTGACGTTGTTTCGTGGCGCGCTGCGACTTGGCGGCGAGGCTGCGGCGGCACCGCGGCTTCGTGTCAGAGCAAGTCGGGGGGCTCGGTCTTCTTACAAAGGCGCGACATGGCTTTTCTGTTTCTAGCGGCTGCACGCCGTAGAACTGGACGATGTCGATATTGCGCAACGAAGCAGCAGGAGAGCGTCCATGAATCGAGTTCGTCCCTTCGCAGCGATCACCGTCACCATCGCTGCAAGCGTCCTTGCGAGCGCGCCGCGCGCCCACGACTTGGCCACATCGACGGCCGGCGCCGCGCTCGAGACCCTCCCCGAAGCCGACTTCGACCTCGCCGCCGCCCGCCACCTCTTGATGCGCGCCGGCTTCGGCGCCCAAGCGAGCGAAGTCGAGGCGCTCCACGGCCTCGGGTTGGCGGGGCTCGTCGACTACCTCGTGGATTACGAAGCCCAGCCCGAGCCGCCGAGCAGCTTTGCGTGGAAGCGCGCCGCCCAGCTGCCCCGCCCCCTCGATATCGCGAGGCTCGACGAGAAGCAGCGCCGCGAGCTGCGCCAGCGCGTCGTGCGCGACGAGCGCACGCAGCTCGTCGAGCTCCGGTCCACGTGGATGCGGCGCATGATCGAAACGAAGCGCCCGCTCGAAGAGCGCATGACGCTCTTTTGGCATGGCCACTTCACGACGTCGTTCCGTGATGTGCGCGACACCAAGCTGCTCTGGCTCCAGCACGAACTCCTGCGCGAGAACGCGACCGGCAACTTCGGTGAGCTCCTGCACGAGGTCTCGCGTGACCCGGCCATGCTCGCCTACCTGAACAACAATCAAAATCGCAAGGGCAAGCCCAACGAGAACTACGCCCGCGAGGTCATGGAGCTCTTCTCGCTCGGCATCGGCAACTACGAAGAGAAGGACATCAAGGAGGTCGCGCGGGCCTTCACCGGTTGGACCTTCGACCGTCGAACCGCGCGCTTCGTCGACTCACGCCGCAACCACGACACGGGCATCAAGACGATCTTCGGGCAGGAGGGGCGCTACGACGGCGCCGACGTCTGTGATCTCTTGCTCGCACACGAGGCTTGCGCCCCCTACATCGCGGGCAAGATCTTCGCCTACCTCGCGTACGAGAATCCGGAGCCCGAGCTGGTCGCCGAACTCGGCGCGCTCCTTCGTTCGCATCGCTACGAGCTCAAGCCGCTCTTGCGCCGCATCTTCACGAGTCGCGCCTTCTACTCGGCGCGGGCGCGCGGCACGCAGGTCAAGAGTCCAGTGGTGCTTCTCGTCTCGACCACGCGCATGCTCGGCATGGGCACTTCGACTGCGGCTGGCCTCGTCCAGGCAGCGGCGGCGCTGGGCCAAGAGCTCTTTGCGCCACCGAACGTGCGCGGCTGGGAAGGCGGCTTGTCCTGGATCACGACCTCGAGCTTGCTCGAGCGCGACAACGTCTGCGGCGCCCTGGTCGGCGCGACGAACGCGCGCGACCTCATGGGCCGCCCGGGAGCAGAAGCACGCGCCCAAGAACGGCCCATCCTCGACCGCTTGAAGCGAGTTGCGCGCGCGCGTCGCGGTGCGGCCGCTACGCAAACCCGCGGCTTCGAAGCTTGCGCCTTCGCCCGCCGCCTCGGCGCCAAGACCGTCGAAGACCTCGTCGATGGTCTCGCCGCCACCATCCTCGTCGTGCCGCTAGCCGCGCCGACGCGAGCCGAGATCCTCGGCTTCGCGCTCGGCGAAGACGGCAGCTTGCCGCTGCGCGTCGACCACCTCGAAGGCGCGGACATGGAGCGCAAGCTGCGCGAAGTCCTGCACCTGTTGATGAGTACTCCCGAGTTCCAAGTTTGCTGAGGGCCTGAGCGATGAAAGAGCACAACGATCGATTTTCGTACCGAGCGGCGCCAAGTCGCCGCGCCTTCCTCGCCCATGGCGTCGCTGGTGCAGGCTTGTTGTTGACGCCGCGGGTCTTCGCTTCGGCCTTCGACCCGACCTCGCTCCCCTCGCGTGAGGATCGCATCCTCGTCGTCGTGCAGCTCTCGGGGGGCAATGACGGCCTCAATACCGTCGTGCCGATCGATGATCCTGCCTACCGAAAGGTGCGCGGCCAGCTGGCGTTGGCCCGCAACGACTGCATCGCGATCGGCGATGGGCTGGCCCTGCACCCTTCCATGAAGGGGCTCGCCGAGCTCTACGCCGCCAAGCGCCTCGCCGTCATCCAAGGCTGTGGCTATCCGTCTCCGAACCGCTCGCACTTCAAGTCGATGGACATCTGGCATGCGGGTGATCCCGAGGCGAGCGACTTCCGTCACGGCTGGCTCGGCCGGGCCCTCGACCGCGTCGAGAGCGCGGCCCCCGAGCTCGCGGTCAACGTCGCGCCACGCGCGCCTCTCGCCTTGCATGGCGAACGCTACCGACCGATCTCCTTCCGTGATCCGGGAGCCTATCGCTACAGCGCGACCAAGCACGTGAGTGAAGCCTTCGAGCGTGTCGCCGATGGTCGCCAAGCCGTCGCGAACCCGGTGCTCGACGCCGTGCGTCGCACCGCCGACGAAGCCCTCGAGACCTCGCGCAAGGTGCGTGGCCTCGCGCTCGCCTACAAGACGCCCGAGAAGTATCCGCGCCAGCCCTTCGGCTCGTCGTTGCAGAGCATCGCTGGCCTCATCGCCGGTGGGCTCGGCGCGCGCGTCTACTACACGTATCTGGGTAGCTTCGACACCCACGCCAACCAGTTGCCGCGCCACGCGACCTTGTTGGGTCAGCTCGATTCAGGCCTCGTCGCCTTCCAGCGCGACCTCGAGCGTCTCGGCCTCGCCGATCGAGTTTGTGTCGTTGCCTTCAGCGAGTTCGGTCGTCGCGTGGCGGCGAACGCGAGCGGCGGAAGCGATCACGGCGTCGCCGGACCGATGTTCGTCCTCGGCTCGGCGATCCAAGGGGGGCTCTACGGACGACATCCGAGCTTGGTCGACCTCGAGAAGGGCGACCTCGTGCACACGACCGACTTCCGGCGTGTCTACGCGACCTTGCTGGACAAGTGGATGCGCAGCGACGCTGCGGCCGTGCTCGGTGCCGTGCACGAGCCCCTTGCCTTCTTGGCGTGACACCTGTGACCTTCGAGCGTCACAGGTCGAGAGGGTCAGTTCACGAAAGGAAAGCCGAGGCGATCGCCGCGCACGAGGTTGACCGGAACCTTCACTTGCTGCACGCCTGCGTCTCGTCTCAGAAAGACGAGGCGGTCGACGTTTTGTAGTACGTAGTCGCCACCGCGGTAGAAGAGCTCGATCCAGTAGCGATCGCCGCCTTGCTGGGGGCGAATCAGGTTGACCTTGTCGAGGTCGGAGGCTTGCACGGTGACGACCGCGGCTGAGCCGACCTCGCGATAGAGCAGGCTCGCGAACTGAACGATCGCGTTGCGCTCGACATTTGCTGCGTCCTGGTCTTTGTTGTCCTGGCTCGCACCGCGACTCACGGCGAAGACCGTGATGGTCGCGAGCATCAGCACGGCGATGCAGAGCGGAAGCAGAGAACGGCTCCTGCTTGCTTGAAGCAGGGGCGTGGGGCGTCGTAAGAGCGTCGGCATCATTTTCTCCTGGGTCTTCTCCTGGGTCGCGAGGAGGCGTTTGGCTTGCCAGACGCCACGAGACTGGCAAGTATCATCGCATCTTCCGTGCCGACCCCACAAAGTTCCGTCTCGCGATCGAGAGGCCATGCCCTGCTCTGGCTGCTGCCGATCTTGGCTGCCATCGCGGTCTTTGTGGCCTTACGCGGCGCAGCTTCGCACCCGAGCGATGCCAATCGTGGCGAGCAGGCGGCCAAGCTGCGGCTCGACGCGCCGGGCTTTGACGCCGAGCTCAGCGCCTCGTTGCTCCAGGCAGCGACCCAGGCCTTGCACGCAGCGGAAGAAGCCCTCGATCACGAAATGCGGCGCCCGGCGCTGATCCGCGTTCGCAAGACTGTCGCCGAGTATCCCGACAGCGAACGCTTGGCCTTTCGCTCGTGGACCGTTGCCTACGCGCGCCCGGAGCGCGCCGAACTCGTGCTCGCGATGGAGCGGCTGAAGAGCGACGCGCCCGACAACCTCGAGAGCGTGCTCGTTCACGAGATGGTTCACGTCGTGCTCGGCGACATCGAGCTGCAGTTGAACGCATCCTCGAGCGGGGGTCTGCACCGCCACATACCGCGTTGGCTCCACGAAGGCCTCGCGCAGGTCATCGCTGGCGCGCGCTACCTGAACGGGGACGACGAGTTGCTCTGGTACCGCGCCCGAACCAAGCAGCTCCTATCGTTCAGCAAGCTGACGAGCAGCTTTCCCGACGACGATGAGACACTGCGTGTCGCCTATGCGCAGGCATCGTCGTTCCTAGCTTGGCTCGACGTTCACGTGGGGCGCCAAACGGTTCTTGCCGCGCTGAGGTCGTGGCTCGCCGGTGAGGCCGAGAACCTCGATGTGGCGTTGGCCGACCGCGATCGGCAGTGGTCCTTCACGCGCGCCGAAGGCTTTTGGGCCGAAGACCTCCGCGACTACGGCTTGCTCGCTGTGCTCGGCTCTTCGTGCTTCAACATCCTGATCTTGTTGGCGGTGCCGCTCCTCGGGATCGTGCTCTTCAAGCGCTTTCGGCGCGAAGCGCGCGCGGGCGCACGCCTCGATCGCTTCGAGGCCGAAGAAGAGCGCCGGCGTGAGGCCTGGCTGCGCCGCGAACGTGCGCGAATCGAGGCCGAGCGCGCTGCCGTGTATGGGTATGGCGAGAACTCCATCCCGGGCGAAGCGGATGACCTGCCCGGAGTCGAGTTCGACGACAATGACCCCTTCGGCGACGATCCTTCGAGCGACTTCGACGACCGTGCTCCATGAGCGCTTTCGAAGTCGTGCGATTTCGTCCGGCTTGGAGCTAAGCTCCTCGCCGCTCGCCCCTCGCATTCGTGACCATGAAACTAACCCTCAATGTTGCATAACCTCCACCCGTCTGGCGGCCTCTGGAGGCCATCTTTCGCGACGAATCGTGCTCGACGACCCAAGGGGTCGCCTGCGCGCGCTCGTCACAAAATGTG
>CALLZN010000121.1 GCA_937858895.1 uncultured bacterium
AGAGGCCGCGGGGGGTGGCAGCCGCCACACCCTTCTCGAAAAATGCCTTTGCAGTGCCCGCCACGTCATCCGGATCGATGCCGAAGGTCGACGAGAAGGTCGGCGCCGCGTAGGGGAAGCGCGCCCGCGCAGCCCCGCCGCGCACGAAGGTGAACAAGACGCTCGGCGCCGCCGCGGCGATGGCAGACAGCCGGTCACGCTCATCGCGGAGCGCTGCCTCCGTCTCCTTCAAGGCGTGGATGTCCGTCGCGGCCCCATACCAGCCATCGACCCTTCCGTCCTCGTCACGCGACGCGACGGCTCGCGAAAGGAACCAGCGGTACTCGTTCGTCGGCTGCACCTTCAGGCGCTGCTCGTTGACGTAAGGCTCGCCCGTGTTCAGCGCCAGCTCGAAGGCATCGAGCGTCGCTTTGCGATCGGCACGATGCACGATGTCAGGCCAGTGCCGCATGCCCACTTCGCCGATCGTCTTCTCCAGGCGCTCGTTGGCGTAAGTGAAGCGGCCAGAAGGATCCATGGTCCAGACGAGCTGCGGCACGACGTTGGCGAGGTTGCGAAAGCGTCGCTCGCTGTCACGCAAGGTCCACTCGCTGCGATGACCCTCGAGGGCGATGGCTGCCAGTTGGACGATGCCGAGGAGCTTGCTGCGCTCGTCAGTGGTCGGTGCGCTCTCGTGGCCGCGTACGACAGAGATCACACCGAGCGGCGCGACGCTCGCACGGAGCCCCCGCTGCGGCGCCGACGCGATCTTGATGCTCCAATGCGTCCGGCGCGCATCCAGCGGCTCGGCGCGCTCTGATTGCGACGGAGATGCGAGCGATCCGACGTAGAGCTCGGTCGGGTCACCTTCGTCGAGCGGAAGCGCGGGGCCATGCACTGCAGAGATGCGCGCCTCGACCTGCGCAAGCACTTCGGGAGCCAGGCGCGGTGCCACGGTTCGGATCGTGCCGCCGCTGGGCCCGAAGATCGTCAAGGCGGCGGCGCAGTTAGGAAGCTGACTTTCGATGAGGGCGAGCAAGTCCGCCGTGATGCTGTCGATGGGCGCCCCTATCGCGATCTGCTGCAAGATGTGGCTCTGGGCCTGCAAGTAGGCGCTCTCGAGCTTGGCAGAGCTGATGTCTTGAACCGTACCCACGATGCTCGTCGGGTTGCCGTTGGCGTCGTAGTGCGCCTGGCCCAAGGTCGCGAAGCAACGTTCGCTGCCGTCGGCGCGGAGCATGCGGAGTTCGGCGCGAAACGAGGTGCGCTCCGCGATTGCGCGTCGAATGTTCTCGCGATGCGCTGCGAGGTCGTCCTCGTTGATGCGTCGCAGGAGCTCAGCGCGTTCGATCCACGTGCGATCCAGGCCGAGGATATCCGCCGCTTCGGGCGTCCACGTGATCACATCGCTCGCCATGTCGTAGTCCCAGACGCCCATGGCTGCTGCCCGGAAGGCGAGCTCGAGGCGCTCTTGGCTCGCGATGAGGGCCTCGCAACGCTGTTCGGCCATGGCTTCGGCCTCGACCCTGCGCGTCACGTCGGTCGTCGCTCCGATCCACTCACGCAGACGCCCATCGCTGTCGCGCAAGGGCTGGCCTTGTAACAGCAGGTGTCTCCACGGCCCGCCGACAGTCTGCTTGCCGCGGACCGTGACCTCGAAGGGGGCCTCGTGCGCGCGCGCTTCGGTCATCGCTCGACCGAGCGTCGCCAAGTCGTCGGGATGGATCGCGCTGAGTCGCTCTTCGATCGAGATCGTCCCCGAGCCGAAGATCGCATCGCGACCGACGATCGTGCGCGTGCTCTCCCCTTGGGCGTCGGTGACCCAGGCGTTGAAGGCGATGCTCTCGAGGATGGCCCGGATGCGCTCGAGGTCAGTGATGTCGCCGAGGTGCCGCGAGCCCTCGCTTCCGTCCGCCTCGTTGTCGTTCATCGGGCCCGCGCTCCACTCACTGACTGAAGCCTTCGAGCATGTAGTGCGCTTCGATGCGCCTGAGAGCGAGGATCATCGCTGCGCAGCGCGTGTCGACGGGTTGGCCGATGCAGAATTCACGGCTGTCGTGCATGTCGGAGCGGCGCGGGTTGTTCGCGGCGATATCGCGGATGATGCGGTAGTTCTTCTTGAGCGCGGTCGCGAGGCGCGTGTTG
Organism: uncultured bacterium; assembly: GCA_937858895.1. GTDB lineage: Bacteria > Planctomycetota > UBA1135 > UBA1135 > JACKHW01. The sequence goes on from CALLZN010000121.1 coordinate 2,125, forward strand.
ACGAAGTCTTCGGTCCAGGCCTCCATGCGCTTGTTCTGGATCCACTCGTAGTAGCTCACCGTCACGCCGCCCGCGTTGCAAATGATGTCGGGGATGAGCGCAATGCCGCGCTCGGCGAGGATTCGGTCGGCTTCGGGGGTCGTCGGGCCGTTGGCGCCTTCGGCCACGAGGGAGACGCGCAAGTTCTGCGCGACCTCGGCGCTGATCTCCCCGCCGAGCGCCGCGGGGATCGCAATGTCGGCCTCGGTGCTCCAGAACTCGCTCTTGCTGATGACCTGGGCCTCGGGGAAGCCCTGGACCGAGCGACGAAGGTTGTCGGGGTTCTTGTGGACGTAGTCCGAGAGCGCTTCGGCATCGATGCCTCGCGGATCGAAGATCGTCCCGTCGGCGTCGTTCACGGCGACGAGTTTCGCGCCCATCTTTTGGAGGATGATCGCAGCCCACGAGCCCACGTTGCCGAAGCCCTGCACGATGAAGCGCTTGTTGACCAAGCCTTCGCCGCGATCCTCGAAGTAGTCCTCGATCGTGAAGGCGACGCCCTGGCCCGTCGCCTGCGTGCGGCCCGCGGACCCGCCGATGCGCACGTCCTTGCCCGTGATGACGCCGCGCTGCGTGTGGCGCTCGCGCTCGCCATCGGAGTACTGCCGCAGGAAGAGGGCCATGATCGCTCCGTTCGTGCCGACGTCAGGAGCGGGGATGTCGATGTCGGGGCCGATCATCGACTTGAGTTTGTACATGAAGCGCAGCGAGATGGCCTCGAGCTCGGCGTGGCCGAAGTCTCGCGGGTCGATCTGCAGCCCGCCCTTGGCGCCCCCGAAGGGAATGTCTGCGATCGCAGTCTTCCAGGTCATCTCGGCCGCGAGCGCCTTGAAGAGATCGAGCGAGACCGCGTGGTGGTAGCGGATCCCTCCCTTGTAGGGGCCGCGTGCTTGGTTGTGCTGGACGCGGTAGGCCTTGAAGCGCTGCACGCCACCGGGCACGAACTCATAGACTCGTCCGTCTTCGAGGCGCACGTGCCCGTCGCGCACGACGATGTCGCTGCCGTTCAGGACCTTGCCGTTGAGGACGATCTTGCCGTTGGCGAGGCGTTCGTAGCCGCGGTCATCACCGAAGCGCGAGACGGGGAGCTCGTAGAAGCGCGCCGCCGCGAGGTCATCGACGGGCACGAGGCGGTCCGAGAGGTCGGCCGTCACGTAGAAGATATGCTCGTAGTCAGGCTCTTCGAGCTCTAGGCGCACACGATGGTCGAGCTTCATCGCGTCGGCCGCGCGATGGAAGATCTCCATCGCCTCGGTGTAGATCGTCTTGCGCTGCTGACCGGGGTTCGTAACCCGCATGAAGGCCTCTTCCGCCATGCTTGCTGTTCCTCGCTAGTGGTGTGATTCAGAAATCACGACGCGAGAGGATAAGCGCAAGTCGGTCGCCGACGAGCCTTGCTCAGGGACAAGCTCGCAGGATTCTCGCCGCTTCGGCCAAGATCTCGATCTTGCGCGCGGCGTCCTCCGCGCTCGCGACGGGGCGGTCGGCGAAGGTGCCGAAGCCGCAGTCGGGGTTGAGCCAGATGCGATCTGGTCCGAGCAGCTCCGCGAGCGCGCGCACCCTCGCGGCGACGTCGCGGGGATTCTCATCGGGCGCCGTCCGTGGGTTGACGGCTCCGAAGCCGATCGACGTGTGCTGTGGCAGCTGGGCGAGCAAGGCCTCGGGACCGGCCCTTGGCGTCGCGTATTCGAGCACGTATTGGTCGACCTTCATCTTCGCGAGCGTCGGCAGCAGCTCCTCGTAATCGCCGGACAGGAGCACGTCTTCGTTGCGACTCCAGTTACCGCGACAGACGTGGATCGCCGTCATGGTACCTGTCACGCCAGCGACGACGCGATTGATCAGGTCGACGGCCAGCTCGAGCTCTTCGGCTGGGTCGGCTGCCGCGGCCAAGGCTGCGCACATGAAGGTCCGGGTCGCGGCCTTGCCTGCGAAGACGATCTCGGTCAGGACTGGCTCATCGAACTGCACGATCTCGACGCCGACATCGATGAGCTCCAAGAGTTCTTCACGCAAGATGCGCACGATGTCGTCGCAGAGCTCTTCGCGGGTCGGATAGGCGGTCGCGGACAGCTGCTTGACCCACATGGAGCGTGACAGCAAGTAGGGGCCTGGCAGCGTCACCTTGCACGCCTTGTCGCTGTGCTGACGTAAGAACTGCAACTCGTGCACGGCGAGCGGTGTGCTGCGTTCGAGCTTGCCCGTGATCGTTGGGTTCTTGATGGCAAAGGCCGGGACGTCGAGCGTCTGGAGCAAGGCTTCGAAGGCTGCCTTGTCCTCGACGTAGTCGAGCAGGTCAGCCATGGTCATGAGTTCCACACCCTCTAATTTCTCAGCGAGGAACGAATAAAAATTGTCACGCCGCTGCTCACCATCGGTCAAGACGTCGACGCCGGCGCGCACTTGACTGTCGATCGCCGCGCGTGTGGCTTCGTCGCGCAGTTGACCGAGGTCGGCGCTCTTGCGCCTCGTGGCCTCGAGGAGCGCGCGTGGTCGCGGCCAGCTGCCAACGACGGAAACGGGGAAGTCAGGAATGGGGCGCAGTTTGGTCATGATCCAATGATGCTCAGTCGCGTCTGCACGGCGCAGTTCTGTAGGAGGGTTCGAGTCACGGGGCAACGTTGCAACGTTTCGTCGAGGCTTCGTTGCAGCAAGTCGGCATCGGCGTCGGCGTCGACGTAGACCGAGACTTCGACGCTGTCGAGGGCGGGACTGCCCTCGTCTTCGACACCCAAGAAATAGAGGATGTTCTGTGACTTGGCTTTGGCGACGACCTCGAGGGCGAAGACTGTCGCGCCCTGTCGCGAGAGGCGCCACTGAAAGGCGACGGTGATCGCGCCAGCGATCGCTGCGAGCAAGAACTCGAGCGCCGAAGGAGCCGCGTCCTCGGTGTCGAAGCTCGCAGGCTGTCCGACCTGGAAGCCATGGTTGCGGACCGTGACCTTGCCCGCCATGCCCTCGTTCCATCGAACTCGGACTTGCCACACGTGGGCGCGTGCGCGCTCGAGGTCCTTCGCGAGCTGCTGGTCGTCGTCCTTCTTGCGGAGGAAGTAGTGCGTGTAGCCGCCCTCCGCCGTGACTTGGCTCAGCAGGCTGTGGCCGACCATGCGGCACCAGGCAGGTAGGTCTTCTTTGACGGAGACCTCTCTGCTCTTGACGAGCAGGACGCCGCTTGGCGGCAGGGGGGCCATCGCGCTGCGGATGATCAGGAGCAGGCCGCTCCCGCAGTCGAGGTCGCCGCCGTCACAAGTGGCGTCGGGTTGCAGGTCGAAGTCGGTCACGGTCGTTCGTGGGCGTCGTTGCCGACGCGCCTCAGTAGCTCACGCAGGGCGCGCCGTCCTGCAAGAACTCGACGAGCTTGGCGCCGCCGACGATGGTCGCGCCGCCGATCATGTTGCCCTCGTCGAGTTCGCGTCGTTTGAAGCAGGGCGAGCAGACCCAGAGGATGCCACCGGCTTCGACGAAGCTCTTCATGAGCTGGGCGAGCGGCGCGAAGCCCGGCTCGTGCACGTCGTCAGCGTAGCCCTTCTGACAGAGCCGCACCGCTTCGGTGCTGAGGAAGACGACGGTCTCCTTCTCAGAGGCAACAGCGGCGTTGGCGACCACGAAGGCCACGGTCGCCTTGTCGGCGTCGTTCTTGGCGTAGGTGAGGCTGATACAGAACTTGTTCATGGTTTCTTCCTTTGGATCCAGTACCGCGGATGGGATTGGTGGAGGAGGGTGTGGCCGACGAGGCCGCACCAAGCTGGTAGGTCGATCGGCGCCGCCGGATCGAGGGCGGTGACGAGGACCACGGTGCCGGGGGCGAGCTGCTTCATCTCGTTGCGCAAGCGCAGGACGAGGTCGCCGCAGCCGAGATTGCCGGCGTCGAGGCTCGTGTCGTGGGGCGGCTCCTTTGCCGCTCCTTCCGTGCAGTGTTCCGTCATCAAGTCGCTCGCTGCAGGGTCCTCGCTTGGACTGCTTGAAAAGAGACATTGCGGGCGGTCGACGCGGCCGAAGCCCTCCTCGGCGCTTGCCGCTCGCCAAGCTTCTTTGTAGCAGTCACGGCGCAGGATCCATTGCAAGGCTCGTTCACTCAGAGCCGGCGCCGCTTCGTTCATTTCGCTGGCCGTGCAGTCGCGGCAGCGCGGCGTGTGACGGGTGCCAAGCAGGACCGCGAGCACGTACTCGTGCCCGCAGAGGTGCTTGCCGCAGCGCTTGCAGTCACTGCCCTGGAGCAGGGCGAGCGCGCGTTCGAGCGCTGAGCTTGTTTCGACTTCGTCGTCCACGGCCGCGGTCATCCTGTCTAGAAGTAGAGCGTCAGTTGGAGGTAAGCCACTTGGCGAGCATCGTTGTCGATGCCAAAGCCGACCGACGCATGGACGCCGCTGTCCAGCGCCTTGTTGACGAGGACGTCTGCTTCGTAGTCACCGAGCTGAGTCGCTGAGCCACGGCGGTCCATGTGGACCAAGGTGGCGTCGACATCGAGGTCCCAGCCTGGACGGAAGCTGACCGCGAGTTGCGAAGTCGCGATGTCACTCCGCCATGCGCCACCATACTGGTGCAAGAGCCCCGCCGTGTTGAAGTCGGCTGGATTGATGTGCAAGGCGCCTTCGCTGTCGGTGTAGGTCAAGGCGACCCGGTCGATCAGGCCATCGAAGAGCGTGAGTTCCTTCGCGACTTGCAGGCGAAACGCCGAGACGTCCTTTGCGCCCTTCCTGAAGCGGTGGCCGAACTCCGCCATCCAAGCGATGTCCCATGGCAGGAAGCCGTTCGTATTGACGCCCGCCCAGGTGTCCTTGCTCTCGACGTAGCCGTCGTGGGTGCCCTTGAGAAAGTAGGGGCGGATCGACTCGATCTCGAAGGCCGGGGCCTCCTCGCCTGTCCCGCGCTTCTTCGTTTCGTCGTGGGTGTGAGCCTTGGCTTCGGCCCCCGAGATCGCGATCCGGGCCGAGGCGCCGAAGTAGCGCGTGCCGGCGTTCGTGCTCTGCAGCGGCCCGTAGTCGTCGATCATGAAGACCTCGAAGTCATGGCCTTCGAAATTACGTGACAGCCACGCGCCCGTGAATGTCCCTGGTCGCTGCAAGAAGTCACAAGAGCCGAGGATGAGTCCGTTGCCGAGGATGAACTCACTGCGGCCGATGCGCCAGGTCTCGCCGAGGCCGAGCATGTCCTTGGCTTCGAAATAGGCCTGCGAGACGCCGTCGAAGTTCGGATTGTTCGCCGCGCCGCCGAGGGCGTCGGAGTAGCTGCCCGAGCCAGCCCAGGTCTCGGAGTAATTGAACTCCAAGAAGGCGCGGACATTTTCATTCGCTTGGAAGGCGAGCTGGGCGCGTGATCGCGTCGCCTGCTGGTCGTTGGCGTTGTTGTAGGGGTGGCGGCGATCGGTTTCGGCGGCGCGCATGCGCAAGCGCACGTCGCCGGTCAGACGCATTTTCTCCGAGCGCAGCTCGAGGCCGGTCTCGATGCGCTTGTCATCGGGGATGGCGGATGGTGGCGGCGCGAAGCTGAAGCACTGATTGCCGACGCGATAGCACTGCTGAGCACTAGCGCCGGCGCTCAGCAGTAGCGTGAGCAAGGTGGCAGAGGGTGCGAAGCGCACCGAGAAGTGGTAGGTCGTCATGCGGTCTGCGTGCCCCGCGGTACTGGGGACGCTGGCCGAAGCTACGGCACGCGCCGCTCCATGCGGACTCGTGACGCAACTTGGCTCGTGAGTCGATTCGCTGTGTCCATGACGCGAGGACACGGCGACGCCATGGCCTACGCTGGATGACCTGAGTCGTTGAGAACCGGGATACAGACCGCACCCGTGCCCGAATCGGCTCAGTGCTTTCAGAGTCTGTGTACCACCGGTGTCCTCGTTGCTAGGATGGAGTTGCCAGTAAATGGAAGAACGAGAGGGCTTAGACAGGCCGGCGCATTTGGGCAAGTTAGAAATTCGAGCGCAGGCTGGACTTTTCCCCGTCATATGGAGTCCTTCGCAAGCAGCGCTTATTTCAGGGCTAGTGGCACGAAGCCCGCCTTGATCGAGTCAGTGGCTGCCCCCAAGGAGGACCATGCTGCGCCACGTGATCTCAGTCGTCCTTGTCATGCTCACTTCGTCGTTCCTGAGTTGCTCCAGCTACCCGCCGCTCGCGACCGTCCCCTTCGTCGACCTGGATCGCTTCGTTGGCGACTGGTATGTGATCGCGCACATCCCCGCTTCGGTGGAGCGCAGCGCCCACAACGCGGTCGAGTCCTACGCGCTCGCCGACGACGGGAGCATCGAAACGCGCTACGTCTTCCGCGACGGCGGCTTCGATGGAGAAGTCGTGGTCCTCGAGCCGCATGGTCGGGTGCGCGACACGGCGAGCAACGCCGAGTGGGGCATGCGCTTCGCGTGGTGGTGGCCCTTCCGCCTCGAGTACTTGGTCACCTACCTGGATGACGCGTACGAGACCACGATCATCGGCCGCTCGGCTCGTGACTATGTCTGGGTCATGTCGCGCAGCCCGGCGATGAGCGACGAGCGCTACGCTGCGATGGTCCTCGAGGTCGCGCGCCAAGGCTACGACGCGTCGAAGCTGCGGCGCGTCCCGCAGCGCTGGCCCGATCCGGGGCACGCTGCGGCGCTCGAGAGAAGTCCGGGCTAGGATGCGCCATCCCTCGATGGAGACCTGTCCTATGAATGCAATCACGACGACTGCCAGCACGAGTCGACTTTGGCTCGTGCGAGCCGCTAGCTTCGCTCTCTTCTTCGTCGCCCTTTGGAAGCCCGGTGTCGCTCAGGGCTGCATCACCAGCAAAGACGTCTTCGCGATCGCGCAGACTGGCATCGGTTCGAACGGCTTTGGCACGACCTGGCGTGGACAGGACGTGGAACTCGACGAAGACACGTGGGTCACGAGGATTCAATTCTCGACTGGCTCGGCGAGCGTGAACGTCGACGAGATCCGGCTCATGACTGCGACGCCTCGAGCGAAGACGCTCGTCGCGACCAAGATCATCATCAAGACAAACACGACGGCCGAGGCCATCCTCACGCCCCCGTACTTCTGTCGCGCCAAGCAGCGCTACACGATTTGGTTCCACCAGTCGGGTTCTCCGCGCGGAACGAGCGGCTGTGACTTGACGAAGGTGAACGCCTCTTGGGGTGCCTACCACACTGATGTCGATCCTACGGTTGCGCCAGGGGCCAACGAGCCTGGCTACTACTGGGGCTACCAGTACGGAACGAACGTCAAGCTCATTGGTGGCGACAACTTCGAGACCAGCGGCAGCTTGACGCCTGGCGGCAACTTTCGCTTCGACGTCGAGGTCTGTCCGAACGACTTCGGGGCCCTCTTCTTGAGTCTCGGCACGGTCGATGCTCAGGTGCCTGGATTCAACGGCTTCCTGCGCGTCGACCCGGCGACCGTCCTCGGGCTCGGCATCACGTTCCGCGCGAGCGCAACCGGGGCCTGGACGCTGAGCGCGCCGATTCCGAACGACCCGATGCTGCGTGGACTCACGCTCTACTGTCAGATTCTGCACGACGCGACGTTCGCGACGACGGCGACGTTCACCGTGATGGACTCGTTCACGATTCGCTAGGCAGCGCGCGGTCCGGAGCTCCGCACGGCGGTCGACATCAGCGTCGCGACCGATTTCAGCGCCGTGGAAAGTACAGCAGGTCGCGCGGCTCGAGCCGCGCGTTCTTGGTCATATCGCCGTTACGAACCATCGCGCGCACGTCGATCGCTTCGACGACCGGCTCGGGTGTTGTCGAACGAACCAACAAGACTCGATCGATCGCAGCGTCATCACCGATCTTGGCCTGCGGAATCACATCGAGCACGGTGGACTCTTCCGTCCACGCGATGCGACCGTCGACGGCGCCTCGGAGGTAAACATAAGACCCGGCCTCCTTGCTCTCGATGATGCTGCGATGCGCGCGGAGCGCTGCATTGCGATCGTTCTCGAGCGACTGGCACGCTGTGATCAGGAGGGCAGTCATTGCGAGTGAGGTGAGACGAACGAATTTATGTGGAGTGGATTTCATGCGCGGATGTTCCTGCTTCAGATCTGCTTGTACACCTTAGCCAAGCTCTCGCCGAACACGTCCAATTGCCACTCACAAAAGTAGCCGAACGGAGTGCTCTTCACGCTGTAGCCGGTGTCTACAAGGCGGCGCGCAAGGTCGGAGAAGAAGGCCTGCGCGAACTCGGGTGTCGCGTTCGTGCCGCCGAGGTGCGCGAACGAGTGCAGTACGATATTGCGCAACTCGCGTTTGTTGGCGAGCCACTTGACGTGCTTGAGCGTGTGGCGGAGGACGCGGCTCTTTGCGTCGCCGATTTCATCTTGGCTCTCCGCGTGGGCAAACACGACGACGCAATCCACGAGTTCGTCGCGGACGTGCACGTCGTCGAGGGGCATGCCGTCGACGGCGTCGAGGGTCTTGCTGAAGCTCTGCCAACCGAAGCGGCGAGCCTGAAAGCAGAGCAGCCGCATCGCCGCTAGCGGCTGCGACGCGGCTTCCACGCTGCGTCGTAGATTCGAGCTTCGGCGTCGCGCGGCTTGTCTTCGACGCTGAGGTAGCGCGATGTCGCGTCTCGCGCCAAGAACGTGAACACGTCGAGCACGCGGGCGCCGTCCTTGCCTGCGACGAGATCGTGGATGTTCTCGCGCTTGGAGCCGAGCGTCGAGAAGCGGCCGGGCAGGATCAGGTCGTCGCGAGTCTGGCGGATCTGGAACGTCTCGGTCGAGTCGATGGCCGGCACTGCACCTTGGAAGTCGTAGTTGCGGATGCGGACCTCTCCTTCGAGGCCCAGGATGACACCGTTGTAGTTGAGGTGGTCGTGGTGCGAAAAGCCGCCGCCAGGCTCGAGGCGCATCGACACTGCCGAAAGGGGGAAGCGTTCACCACTCTTGCCGTTCGCCTGTCGGAAGTCCTGCATCGCCTGGCGCAGTGGCACGCCGGGTTCGCGCAGCCGGCTGAGCGCGGCGGCGACGATCATCAAGTAGGACTCTTCGTCGGCGCCCTTGCTGTCCACCAAGCGCCGAGACAGCGGCAGGACTTCCTCGAGGAACTGGACGAAGGTCAGGCCCGGTGCGGCACGGCCTTGGGGAACTTGGTCCTGGCGTGCAGCTCCTCGATGGGTCGGGTTCTGCCCGCGCAGCGGGGCCCTACCCGCGAGGAGCGCCGTGACCGCCCCGGCAGAAAGCCACAACAGGCTGCGCCGCTCGACCACGACGCCGTCCGCGACTTCGATCTGGCACTCGACCTGCTCGATTGCGGTCGTGTCGTCTGCGGAAGCACTCGCGCTGCTGTGACAGAAGTAACTCATGGCTGCACCATACGATGCGCGTGGCGTCGTCGTGAGCGCGTCTTCACCCCTCGCGCTTCAGCGCAGCTCTTGCGGGTCCGCGGCGAGGGCGTCGAGCTCGTCGAGTCGCAGCCGCACGCTCACGACATAGGGCGCTTCCCCAGCCGTCCAATGACCATAGGTCGTCGTCACGAAGGTCCCGTCCGCGAGCACCTCGAGGCCGGGGTAGGCGCAGTCGGCGCTCTTCGTGTTGTCCATCAAGCGGACGCGGTACTGGCCCTCGGCGCCGCTCACGAGATCCTCCCAGGTTCCGACCCACGCGACAAAGTCGCCCCACGTCGGGCTGACGAGGGCAGTGTCGCGGAACGTCACGAAGAGGCGCCCATCGGGGGCATAGCGCGCGATGTGGCGATCGCCCGTCAGCGACGCTGGCAGGGGGCGAGGATCGCTCCAGGTCGCGCCCTCGTCGGCGGAGAAGATCACATGGCTGTTGCCGACACGGCTGTTCTCACGCAAGAGGACGGCCAGGGTCTTGCCGTCTGGCGAGCGGATCGAGCCCGGCTCACAGTGGTGCCATCCGGCGTTCACGATGATGCGCGGCGCGCTCCAAGTGAGGCCGCCGTCGCGGCTTTCGCACTGGTAGACATGGAACTGAGTCCAACGCGTCGACTCGGTTTGCTTCGGCTGCTTGGCGATGAACCTGCCGTCGTCGTGGAAGAGCGCGAGGTAACGGCCAGGCGTCGTCGTTTCGATGACGGTGCCCATCGCGACGATGCCCCCGAAGTCGCCGATTGGCGCAAGCTCCGACCAAGAAGTCCCATCATCTTCGGAGACCGCCATCCGAATCGGATAGAGGCCCGAGAAGAGCACGAGGCGACGCTTGCCCGTCGCGTCTACGACCCGGTGGATCGTCGGCACTTCTCGCGATGTGGACCAAGTCGCGGGCGTCGGGAGCCGCTCACTCCACGTAAGGCCTGCATCCGACGAGCGCTTCATGACGATCGCGCCCTTGCCATGACCCTTGGGGTAGACGGCGATCATCGTGCGGCCGTCCTCGAGCAGAACCGTCGTGGGGTGGCCTAGGTACTGCCCCGGCTCACGGTCGACGACGACGCGACGCTCGGCTTGGTCCGAGAGGTCGAGCACCGGAACCCGGTAGTCGGGCCGTCCCTGCCAACGCTGCCACGCGACGCCTTCGGGCAGCGCGCTGTGATTCGCGCCAGGAACGAAGGGCTCTGGGCACGAGACCGCACGTGCAACGAGGTGCTGGATGGCCGTGTGTCCCGCGTCGTTCGGATAGAGGCCATCTGCGAGCCAGTCGGCGGCTGCGTGACCTTTGAAGCGGTTTCTACGCGTGAAGATGCGGTGCAGGTCGATGAGTGGCAGAGCCGCTTCACGCGCGAGCGTCCGTATCGCTGCTGCGTGTGGCTCGTTTGCGCGACCGTCTCCGAGCGGCGTGGGCGTGACGAGAATGACGCTCGTGTGTGCATTTCGCTCGTGGATCGAAGCGACCAGGCGGCGAAGCTGCGCATCGAAGTCCGTGATCGCGAGGGGCGCTGCTTTGCTGTCCCCTTCGATCTTCTCGCGAGCGTCGTCGACCCCAAACTGGATCACGACGGCATCCACGGTTTCCTGTGCATCATGCTCCCTGAGGAGGGCTTGCGCGTCCGCGATGCTCTTGCCCACGGCAGCGAGGTTGCTGACGATCGGAAGGTCGACTTGGGACGAATGAATGCGCTGTGGCCACGGTGCCTTCAAGCCGGCCCGGGCCGCTGCCGCGCCATCACCGACGACCGCGATGTAGGTCGGCCGCTGGGCACGGCCGCTCGTAACGAGGGCGCACGCGACGAAGGCGCTGGTGAGGAGCAACAGCGCGATCTGGCACGGTGCACGGCCGGGGCTGTGCGCGGGGAAGGTCACCATGGCGAAAATCGTAGCGCAACAGTGCGACGATCACACTTGGTGGCGGCGTGAGGGCAAGGTCGCGCGCGTTCAGCAGATGGTTGACACCGCTGGCGTCGCGCGTTCGATGAGCTGGTCGGTACTGCGCTCGATGGCGCAGCTCGATGGAGCCAACAGCAGAGCGCTACTGGATCTCCACCGGGATGTCCGTGGGGAAGGACCGATAGGCTGACGTCGCTGGCATCGCGACGCGCATGATTGCCTTTCCTTTCGCTGCGTCTTCAGGGACCCGGACCGGGCCGTGGCAGAGCATGCCTCAGCAGCGTTCGGTGAGCTTGACGTGATAGCGTTGCTCTTTGCCCGACGTGTCGGCGTAGATCAGCGTCGCGTCGACATATTCGGCAGGCTCGAGAAACTTGTCATCGACGCACACGAAGGTGCCACGTCGATCGCCGCGATTACCAACGAAGACTTTGAAGTCGGTGGACTTGCCGCGCGTGAAAACGCCGGACATCCAATGCTCGAACTCGAAGGGTCGGTCGTAACCCGGGACGAGGATGGGCGCCTCCTTCGGCGACTTCGCGAAATTCTGATACGTCTCGCGCTCGGGTCCATAGACGCCGAAGGTCTTCTTCATGCCACGCCACTTCATCGCGATGCGAACGGATGCCTTGGTCCACGTGATTTGGAAGTCTTTGTGGATCGCTTGACTGCCTGGGTCTTGGAAGTCGCCGATATCGAAGGTGACGCTGATGTTCTCCTTCTTTGCGCCGCTTCGGGTCGTCTTGCTCGCGGCGATGCGTTCGCCCTCGCCGGTCAGATCGCCATCGGCGTTGCGGTCGATGTACAAGACGTCGTACGCGCTGTCGGCTGCGTCGTGACCAGCGTCGCCCTCTGCCCCCTTGGCAGCGGATCGATCGAGGACACACCAGACGCGATGCTCGCCGTTCAGGCCGAAGAGCAGCAGCCCGTAGAGCGCGTCGTCGGCCGTCAGTTTTGGAAGCTTGCCGATCGTGCGGTCGACAGCTTGGAACGCGATCGGCTTCGCGGTCTCTCGTGACTTCGAGAGCGCTCCTCCTTCTTGGGCCGCAGCTCCGCGAGGGAGCAGCGCGGCAAGGCCGAGGACGAGCGGGTACGGAACGAAGGACGTGCAGTTCATCATAGCCTCCTTGGGCCTCCTTGGCTGTGAGCTCGCGCATCGTAGCAGGACTGACGAGTCTTGCTCTTAGGTCCTGCTCTCCTCAGCGGATGCGGCGACACACCGATCCTGCAGCCAGCCATGCTCCCGAGCTCACGCGTCGGCGAGCGGGCGGTAGCGACGCGCGAGCGCGAGCGTCGCGAGTGAGAGATCGATGTCGACGATGAGGACGCCGGCTTTGCCGTAGGGCTGCCATGCGGCCACGCTGCCGTCGGGGTTGACGACTGCCGAAGTCGTCGGTGCGCCCTCTGCTGCGATGTTG
>CALLZN010000122.1 GCA_937858895.1 uncultured bacterium
CCCCCCCCGGTGCCCCTCGGGGGGCGGGGTCTGGGCGCGCCCGCCCCTCAACGGGGGAACGCCGGTGTCCGCCGCCACCTCGACGACCTCGAGGCCAGCGTCACGCAAGGCCTTCGCGGTCCCGCCGGTCGAGAGGATCGTGAATCCGCATTCGGCGACCACGCGCGCAAAGTCGACGAGCCCAGTCTTGTCCGACACCGAAAAGAGCGCGTGTGGCCTCGCAGCCTCACCCATGTCCATGCTCGCCTACCTTGCTATTTCTTGCGTCGCTGCCCGCGGAGCCACGCTTCCATGAAGGGCATGAGGTCACCGTCGAGGACAGCTTGCGTGTTGCCGTTCTCATGGCCCGTGCGGAGGTCCTTGACCATCTGGTAGGGCTGGAGGACGTAGCTGCGGATTTGATTACCCCACGAGATCGAGCCGCGATCGCCGTAGAAGCCCTTGAGCGTCTCTTCGCGCTTGGCGAGTTCGACTTGGTAGAGCTTGCCCTTGAGCACCTTCATCGCGGTCGCGCGGTTCTTGTGTTGGCTGCGCTCGTTCTGGCAACTCACGACGATGCCCGTCGGAATGTGCGTGATACGGATCGCCGAGTCGGTCTTGTTGACGTGCTGGCCGCCGGCGCCGCTCGCGCGGAAGGTGTCGACGCGAAGGTCCTTGTCGACGATCTCGACTTCGATGTCTTCGTCGAACTCGGGCACGACTTCGATCGACGCAAAGCTCGTCTGTCGACGGTTCTGTGCGTCGAAGGGCGAGATGCGCACGAGGCGGTGGACGCCCTGCTCGGCTTTGAGGTAGCCGTAGGCGAAGGGTCCCTTGACGACGATCGAAACCGACTTGATGCCAGCCTCTTCGGCCGGCTGGTAGTCGAGTTCTTCGTACTCGAAGTCCATGCGCTCGATCCAACGCAGGAACATGCGCAGCAACATCTCGGCCCAGTCGCAAGCGTCCACGCCGCCCGCACCAGCCTGTATGTTGAGAACCGCGTTGCGATGGTCGTGCTCGCCACCGAGCATCACGCGGAACTCGAGCTTGTCGAGCTCCGCCTCGAGCTGGTCGAGATTGACCTCGATGTCAGCGGCTACGGCATCCTCGTCTTCCTCGCCCATTTCGAAGAGGACTTCGACGTCGGATGCGACGGCCTCGGCGGACTGGACGGGATCAACGACGCCCTTGGCGCGCTTCGCGACCTGAACGACCTTGCCGGCCGCTTCCTGATCATCCCAGAACCCTGCCGAGGACATTTTCTCCTCGGCCAGGGCGAGTTCCTTCACTTGTGTAGCGAAGTCAAAGACTCTCCTTCAACTGGGAGAGGCGACGCGAAGCCATTGCGAAACGGTCCTGAAAGTCAGCAAGCGACATGGAAGCGGTCCTGTGCGTGAAAGCCTAGCGATCGCGAGAGCAAGGCGTGCGTGACACGCGAGCTTCGCGGTTGTTTCACGCGCACGCTAGGACCTCTGGCCACGCGAGGCAAGCGATAGGGCGCCGTTGGCCTGCGACGAAAATGATGCCGCGGCGCGTGTGGGTCTCACTGCTCGACCCGCGCGCGCCGCGAACATGGACGCCCTCGAACTGACGGGCCCCCTCCATTTGCTCCCTCGAACCGACGGGTGCACGAGGATCTTCGGCGCGGACGAGCTCCGCTTTACCAGCGTCGAAGATTTCTCCACTGTTCTGTGACGCCGACTCCCCGACGCCGATCAGGCAGGCACGTCGAGCAGCAGCGGATCCTTGGTTCGCACGAACTCGACTGGCTGATCGCTCTCGATCAAGAGACGAGCGACCGCATAGGCCGCGAGCAAGGTCAGCTGGTAGACGAAGACGATCGCAAGCGCGACGAGGACCTCGGCCCACAGGCGCTCGCCAGCGAAGCGCAGCGCGAACGAAAGCGCGACGAGAGCGGCCGCGCCGAAGGCCGCGACGACACCGAAGCCGAAGAAGCTGCGGATCGGGTGGAAGAACAAGAAGCCCAGCGCCGAAAGCCACGCCCGCAAAGCCGACCGGCGCTCATGGACGACCAAGAAGCCCATGGCGAGGCGCCGCAGCATCCAGAGCTTGAAGACGCCGATCGCAAACACGACGTCCCGAATGACGTCGTAGCGGAACTGCATGCGCTCGTCACCGCCGAGGACGTAGCGCTCTTCGAGGAAGGGCACGGCGACATCGCGCCAAGCCCAAGCCCAGAGCAAGACCAGGAGGATGAAGATCAACCAGGTCCTGAGCGATCGAAAGAAATAGCGCCCCCCCTGGCCGAGGAAGGCCGCAACCGAAATCGCCCGCGGCCGGACCCGCTCGCGTCGATCGACGACGCCCCCGATGGTCGCCGCGCCACCGGCCGCAAAGATCCAGCACAGCGTCGCGAGCAGGCCCCAAGCGTCGATCGACGGCCGTGTGCCGGGCCGCAAGCGCTCGACTTCGCCAAGCAACATCGTCCCGAACTCACCACGCGCCGTCGGCAAGCGATCGAGGGCCGCGCGCAAGTCACCGTAGGCCGGCAACACGATCGCCGTCCCGACGACCACGAAGAAGAGCGAGACCGAGAACCAGATACGCCAGGTCTGCAGGACGCGGCTGATCGCGATGAAGCCCGAGGTCAGCACCGGCTTGTCCGTGGCAGCATTCATGCGATCGCTCCGAAGTAGCCGAGGACCGACTCGATCCAGATCCAAAGGCGCATCGCCTTTCGGCGCGACGGCGCCTTGTCGATGGCGCGTGTCCATCCGTTGTTGAGCAGGTTTGCGTCCATGACGAGGCGTCCGACTGGCACCTCGCCGACCTCGAAGCCAGGATCCGGTGGATCGACCTCGACCTTGTCGAGGTGGCCACCATGCTGCCCGAGCCACTCATGGTCGAAGGTCCAGGTCTTCCACGGCGCCACGCGCTCACGTTGCAGGGCGACGCTCCAAACCGCATCGAGGACGGACTGGTCCGCGAAGGTGAAGCGCACTTGCACCGGCGCGAGGAGCTCGCCGTAACGACGCAAGGTCACGCGCGCAGCCTTGCGGGTGTCCTGCCGTTCTTCGTCTTCGAAGCGCCCCACGCGCCCCGGCTCGTCGCCCTGTTCGACACGCTCGATGCCGTAGTCGAGGAGCTTGGTCGTCATCAATGCCTCGCTCGCAAAGTCCGCGATGTCGGCGCCGCCGAACTCACGCACGGTCGCCAAGAAGTCGTCCCCTGTCGGATGCGCGAAGCGCGCCCGCTCATGGAAGCGCCGCATGCACGGCCACCACTTCTCGGGTCCCATCATGCGCTCGAGCGTCGCGAGCACGGTGGCCGGGCGCGGGTAGGAGTTGGTCCGATAGCTCTCGCGATCGAGGAACTTCCAGGCGGCCGTCCGCACGATGTCCTTGTCCGGGGCCATCAAGTAGCCGCGACGGTCGTTCCAGAGGTTGCGGAAGGGCCGCTCTTCGTAGCTCAAGAAGGGCAGTTCGCGCAGCGACTCCAGGATCGGCGCACTGCCGAAGAGTGTGCCTTTGAACTTGCTCTTCTCGAGCAGGTCGCGCGCGCCGCGGCTGTCGACGCCAAGCGCGCTTGCACCATCGACGATCCACGTACCGAGCGGCAAGCGCTCGAGCAGAGCGATGTCGCTCCAACCCTTGGGTCCTCGCGCCTTCAAGCTGCCGGGCGCGATGCCGCCGTAAACGAAGGGACCGAACGTCGTCGTTTCGATCGGGTTGCCGACCGACGACCCTGGACCAGCGACGGCGAGCGGGTAGGCGTAGGCGAGGTCTTGCGCCCGCCCCTCGGAGTACGAGTTGATCCCTTCGTCGAGCCACGGCTCCTCGGGCTCGTTGTTCGCCGACAGGCCATACCAATACTGGTGCCCGAACTCGTGCACGGTAACGCTCTCGGGCTGCAAACGCTGGCGGTGCAGCATGTAGCGCGTGCCGCAGGTGATGAGCGTCGGGTACTCCATGCCGCCGCCGAGCGAGCGCCAACCCTCGTCCGTGCAGGGATCGACGACAGTCAAGGTCGGATAGGGATAGCTCCCGAAGCGCGTGCCGAAGAAGCGCAGCGCCTCATCGACCGCGCGCCGATGACGGCCCACTTGCTCGGCGTTGTCGTGCTCGGGATGAAGGAGCAGGCGGACCTTGACCTTGCTCAGCGTCAAGGCTTGGTCGTCGAGGCCGAGCGCCTGCTTGAGAATGCCAGCGACCGGATCGGCTGGGCGCGTATCGCCGCCGAAGTCCCACTCGTGGACACGGTAGTCAGGATCGGTCACCCACGCGAAGTCGTGCACGTCTTCGGCGACGTAGCGACGGATCTCGCGATCGCCTTCGATCTTCGACTCGCCTTGCTGTTGTCCGCTCGCGCCGATTGGCCAGCCGCGCGGCGTGTCGATCGTCACGTCGTAGCTTCCGAAGTCCGCGAAGAACTCGGTGTGCGCATGGAACTGGTGGCAGTACCACTCGGCGTCGGCGCTCGGCCCCTTCGAAGCATCCGGTTCTTGCAGCACGCCGAGCTTGGGAAACCACTGCGCCAGCATGAAGAAGTTGCCAGGCCCCCACCCCGTCCGGCGATACGCCTTGGGTAGGTCCGCGACAAAGTCGGTCTCGATCACGAGCTCCGTGCCGGCCTCGAACGGACGCGGCAGAGGCAGCATGGCGACCGTGCGATCGTCTTCGTTGCCGTCATCGGGCTGGATGAAGCGCAGCTTGGCGAGGAGGTCGACGGCTTCGACGGACTCTGTCCCCCGAGGCGCCTGCGAGACCTTGAGGGCGAGGATGCGGATCGAGCCGAAGTCGCCCTCCTTGTAGCGCCCGCGTGCTTCGTCGGACTCCTCCCGCAAGTGGGTCGACCGCAAGTTGCGGAAGGCGTTCAGATAGAGATGGAAGCGCAGCTCGTTCGTCGCACGCGAACTGCGATTGCGATAGACGATGCGCTGCGAGCCACGCAGGCGCTTGGCGTCGGGCTCGAGGCGCACCTGCATGGTGTAGGCGACGCGACGATCGCTTTGGTTGGGGAGGCCCGCGCGCTCGCTCGCGAAGCCTTGGCCCAAGGCTGGCGCAGCGAAGATCGCAGCGAGCAACCACTGCGAGGTCGCAATGGAGGCAGGCAGTGACAGGGGCAAGGGGAGGTGCATCGTGACAAGCGTAGCCGCGCGGAACCCGATCGGCACCACGTCGGCCGGCCAGTGCCCTTGTTGTGCGAGCTCGGGCTTCGACGCATTACCGATTGTGCTCACCCCATCAAGGGGCAAGACTCGCTGCCATCGTGGGGACGACGTTGGAAAGAGAAGCCGCGACCGAAGACGCTGCGACGATTCGTGCGGCGATCGAGAACGGAGCGGTGCGCGAGGTCATCGCGGTCCGCGCTTCGAGGCTTGGCGACCTCTTGATGACGACGCCGACCCTCGTTGCGTTTCGAGCGCGCTTCCCCAAGGTGCGCCTCACCCTGCTGACGAACCGCTACAGCTTCGACCTCGTGCGTGGCGCGAGCTTCGTCGACGAGGTGACGGTCTTCGACGGGAAAGAAGCCGACTTGGCGGGGCGACGCGGCCGCGCGCTTGCGCAGAGCATCGCCGGTCGCTTCCAAGTCCTGCTCGCTCTGCGCCCACGGACCGAACTCGACGCCTTCGCAGCTCGTGCCGCCATCCCGTGGGTCTATCCGCGAGGCGCACAATCCGATCGCCGTGACCGTCACGTCGTCGAACAATGCTACGAGCGCATCGCTCCGCTCGGCCTCGCGGCGGATCCTGGCCCGCTCACGATCACGATCGCGCAAGCCGAGGTCGAAGAACTGCGCGCACGCCTCGCCTTGAACGAGCCCTTCGTCCTCTTTCACCCAGGATGCGACGAGACGCGCGGCTTGCGCCTGCGTCGCGGCGTACGCCGCCGCGTGTGGCCGAGCGCGCACTGGGTGAGGCTCATCGAAGCAACGCGAGATCGCTTCGGTTTGCAGGTCGTGTTGAGCGCCGGTTCCTTGCTCGAAGGCCACATCAACGACGCCATTGCGCGCGAGGCTCGTGCGCCAGCCCGGTGCCTCCAAGGTCTGTCCTTGCGTGACCTCATTGGCGTGACCAAGCTCGCGCGCGCGTGCGTCACGGTCGATACGGGTCCGCTTCACCTGGCGACCGCAGTCGGGACAGCGCTCATCGGCCTCTACGGGCCGAGCCCGGTCACCTATACGGGGCCTTGGGCTCCTGGCCGAAGCGCGACGACCCTGCACGTCGATCTGCCTTGCATGCCGTGTCAGGGCAAGAACGTTCACTGTCCACGGAACGTGTGCATGGAAGAGCTGTCGGTCGACAGAGTCGTCGAAGCCATCGCGGCCGCGCTTTGAAGAACTCGCGCTGGCCGCTCGGATCTCAGAGCCGCACCGACTCTTTCGCGGCCTCTTTCACGGACTCGGCTCGGCGCGACGCCGTGCGCTTGCGCTTCTCGATCCCGAGTTCGTAACTCTTGAGCTTGTTGTAGAGCGTCTTCGTGTCGATGCCGAGCACGCGCGCTGCCTGCGATTTGTTGCCGTTCGTGCTCGCGAGCACGCGGAAGATGTGGCGCTTCTCGAGGTCGGCCAAGGAGAGCGTCAAGAGACTCTGTGGGTCCGGCTCACCGCAGACTTCGAGGAGCTTGAGGCCGACTTGACGGCCGTCGATGAGGACGAATTCTGCTTCGCCACCCTCGAGTTTGCCGCGCAGCTCTTCGAGGCTCGTGACAGCTTGCTGAGGAACGCGCGCTCGCGCGAGGTCATCGACGAGACTTTGCAGGGAGCTTTGTCCCTGCTCTTCGCCGGAGAAGAGGTACAGAGTTTTTCCGGGTGCCATGCTGATCCTTTGAGCGGACCCCGTGGCGTAGGGGTCGCCCTGGCTGTTCCTCGTTCGTGGCATCCGTGACCGAGGGGCATTCGATCTGGATGGCGACTCCGCGACGCGAGATGGTGCCGTTTTACGCGTCGGCGAGGGATCGTGGGAAAAGGACCCCAAAAAACTTGACAGCCACGCAAAGCGCACGACCTGTCTCGCTTTTGAGACGGCGGCGCGAAGTGTAACGACGCTGTACCAGCGCCGTGCGAATCAGCGATTCGTCGGGATGGCCGCGCCGGAGATCTGGATCGGCAGCATGCGCGTGATGTAGAGAGTCACGATGTCATTGAGGTCCGCGATCGCCTTGGTCTGGCAATACACGACGTCGCCCGGCAGGACCAAGAAGTCGGGACTGCCATCGAGGAGGACGGCGTCCATGTTCACTCGATGGGTCCGCACCTGGTCTGCGCTGCCGTAGTAGCGCAGCACTCGGACATCGCCCCACTTGGCACGAATATCGAGGCCTCCGACGGCAGCGATGGCCTGTGCGAGGGTCATGCCCGGGGCATAGAGCGTCGGCCCGGGACGACGCACCTCGCCCGTGACGTAGACGGTGTTGGCCGAGGCCTCGGCGAGTGCGACGCTGACTTCGGCCTCTTGGAGCACCTTGCCATAGGCCGCTTGGACGTCGCGGCGGAAGCCACCGATCGACTTGCCCGCGGCCTTCATGGGCTCGGGGATGCGTCGCAGATTGACGGTTCCTTGGGGCGACACCACTGCTTCTTGCTGCAGGTCCGTGGACGGATAGACATCGACGACGATCTTGTCGCCGGGCCGCAGCACGTAGTCGCGATCCATGAAGGCCGACCACTCGCGCACCATGGCCGCCGCATCGAAGGGCGGGGCGCTCGAGCACGACACGAAGCAGAGTCCGCACAATGCGAGCGCGAAATGAAGCAATGCCTGAAAGCGGGCAGGGCTGACCTTGGCCATGGGGAGTGGCAAACCTGTTCGGGAACACGCGTGACCGAGGTGTCACACGTCCCTTCCATCGACCCGCAGGACCCGCGAGGCTTAGCGCGCTTCGTGGAAAAGCGCGCTTGCGACCGGCTCAGCGCACGACGATGCGGGTCGCGCTTGGCACATCGAGCGACACGTAGTTGCCGTCTTTGCCGCGTCGATCGAGGGCGCGGAGCAAGAGATCGCGCAGCAGTCCCTCGTGCTTGACGCGCTGCTGACCCGTGAGGAAGGTCCTGGCGCCGTCACCGCCTGCAGCAAGAAAGCTGTTGGTCGCAACCCGGTACTCGCGACGCTCGTCGATGGCGACGCCCTCGGGCAAGAGGCGAAGCGCGCCCACCTTCACGGCGTCGCCGTCGCGGACGACTTCGTACTCGATGCCGGACACCTCGAAGGGCCGCTGCGCGGTCGCGAGCCCTTCCGAGAGCACAGCCCGGATCGCGGCACCGTCGAGATTCATCGACACGACATCGTTCTCGAAGGGCAAGAGCTCGAAGACGTCCCGCTTGGTAACGACGCCAGCTTCGAGGCTCGCCCGGATGCCGCCGCGATTCATGATGCCGATGCGCGCGCCGCCCGCCTCACGGATCAGATCGGCGAGTAGGTTGCCGGCCGTCGTCGAGCCCGTGACCCCGCGGGATCCCGCGAGCCCAACCGCGAGCCGCCCCACCGGACTGTCCCACTCGGCAGCGACGCCCCGACTCCGATCCTCGATCCAGCGCGCGATGTCTTGGTCGCGATCCTCCGCGCGCGACTCGAGCCGTCGATTGCTCGCCCGCAGCACGCGGATCGAACGATACGCGTCGTCCACGGCGAGGTCGATGACGTAGTACTCGCTCGCCTTGCCGCCGGTCTGGACGATCGTCGTCTCGCCGACGCGCACGGCCTCCTTGAGGCTCGGGTGGGTGTGGCCGCCCACGAGTAGGCCGAAGCCGGGAAAGGGCCGGCCGAGGCCGCCGTCCACCGCGCAACCCCAGTCGCGCA
>CALLZN010000123.1 GCA_937858895.1 uncultured bacterium
GTCCTGCATGCGCAGCGGCTTGAGGTAGCGGATGCCCTTGCGCAAGAACTCGGCCTGGCGGTCGACGACGGCCATTGCGATGCGCTGGATCGTCGATTGGCGCTGGTGGATGGCGTCGATGAACCACTTTGCGCCTTCGATCTTCTTCCTCAGATACTCGAGGACCTTGGGGTCGTTCTTGGCCTCGGTGAGCAGCTTGCGGTAGATCGGCGAGAGCTGGAGTTCGGGCACGCCTTCACGCTCGACGCGCAGTTCGAGGCGACCGTCGATCTCCTCGACGACGACGTCGGGGGTGATGGCCTGGTTGACGACGTCGCCGTAGGGCGCACCCGGATGAGGGTGGAGGTTGCTGCGCAAGAACTCGATCGCGTCCTTGACCTCCTCGACCGTCGTGTTGGTCTCGCGCGCGATGCGCGGCAGGCGGTTCATGCTGAGGTTCTCGAGATGCTCACTCACGATGATGCGCGCGAGTTCGGGAGCACCCTTCAAGCGGTCGAGCTGGAGCAGGAGGCACTCGGTCAAAGAGCGCGCGCCGACGCCCGCGGGGTCGAGGCCGCGGACGATCTCCACAGCTTCCTCTGCCTCTTCGACTGTGCACTCGAGTTCGGCTGCGATCTCCTCGTCGCTCGTGTGCAGGCGGCCATCGCGGTCGAGCGAGTAGATCACGAACTCGACGCGCTCGCGGACATCCTCCTCGAGGTCTTCGTCGAGGGCGATCTGGAAGAGCAGGTGGTCGGACAAGGTCTCCGATCGGTCCGGGCTGTTGGCCAGCGCTTCGAGCTTGGCGTCGCCATCGCCCGAATAAGGTGACGACGAAGGGCCGACGCGGTCGAGGCGACGTCGCTCGAATTCTTCGAGCTGCTCGAAGGTCGCGAGACTCACGTCCTCTGGCGTTGGATCGTCCTTGCGCGCTTCTTCTTCGACGGGGCGGTCCGACTCCTTGCGATCGAGCAGGGCGTTCTCTTCGAGCTCCATCTCGATGCGATCGCGCAGTTCGATCAAGGGATACTGCAGGACCTGCATCGCCTGGATCATCTGCGGCGACTGGATCAGGCGTTGTTGGAGACCGAGGACCTGGCTCAGACCTAAGCGCATCAGACTTCTCTCAAAAAAGTTGGGGCAAGCAACGGGCGTGCCATGCCCCGGACTTGGGAAGTATAGCTCGCGCGACGCCGAGACCTACCTCGCAGCCTGAGACCGCTCCATCCAGGACCGCGATCGTCGCCAGCGACCATGGAGGCCGGGCGTGGAGTAGGCTTCGTGTGGCCCTCCATGAACTTCTCCCCACTTGCCGCTGCCCTCCTCGCCGCCGTGACCCTGACGGCCGAAGGCGCTCTGCTCGCGCAGGCGAGGGTCGCGGTGGCTCGCTTCGAGCACCTCGTCGTGCCGGTAGCGGCGCCGCGCGGCGAAGCCTTCTTCGAGCGGGTGACGCCGCTGATCGAGGACCTCGTGCGCCAGCTCGACGTGCGTTCTGCGACGCGGCGCAGCGAAGCGCGCACAGAGCTCGCGCGCCTCGATTGGCGCTACTTGCGGGTCTTCGAGGCCAAGGCCAAGTCGGGCTCGGCCGAGCGACGGCGCGCGCTTGCCTTTGTCGTGCAGCGCTTGCTCGATCGACGCTACAACGGCGAGTGAGCTGCTGCGGGCAGACGCTCAGCGCTGACTCGTTGTCTCCGGCTCTACTGCTTCCTTCGTTTGCGTGACCTGGTCGCGGGCAGCCTCGCCAGCGATCTCGAGCGGGCGCTGCGCTTCGTCCGCGACGTCGAGTGCTGCGTCGACAGGCTTGTGTCGTAGCCCTTGTGCGAGCCACTTCATCATGAAGCGCTTGCCGCGCGCCATGAGCTTGCGACCCTTGTGACGCGAGAGCGCGCGCAAGTTGCCGACCACCGAAGACGGATAGACCATGCGCCGAGTGCCGACGCAAAGGACCGGCCGCGCGCTGAGCCTCGCGATCTCTTCCGCCTGGTCGGCGTCGCTCTCGAGGAAGAGCAGGTCGTTCCGCCGCGCGTAGGCTGCGGCCTTGTGCTGCGCGTGGCAGCCTCGCGCGCGGCGCGTCGCGGCGTCGGGCAGGTCCAGGAGGACGAGCTCGTCGTACTGCACGCCATGCTTGTCGAGCCAGGCCATCGTCTCGGCCCGGTACTTCTCGAGGGGGGCCGATACGAGGGCCCCGACGCGTACCGTCGGGAGAAAGAGCGGCTCGGCCTCCGCCAAGAAGCGCAGGTAGCGCGGACCGTCGTCGTTCTCCTCCGGTAGCGGATCGCGGCAGAGCACGCCGTCGATGTCGACGCAGCAAGACGCAAGCAACCCTTGGTGCATGACGTTCCACTCGAAGGCCCGCGGCGTCGGTACGACCTCGCACCAGAAGTCGACGTTGTCCTTGCTCTCATCCGTGACGTAACAGGCAGCATAAACGAGCTCATAGGTCAGCCCCGCCGCCGCGATCTCCGCGCGTGCCCGCGCGAGCGCCCTTCCTGAGTTGACGCTGTCGTCGACGATCAGGACCTTGCGCACGCTCTCGAAGAAGTCCGCCTTGATCCCGCCGAGGCGCCGCCCCGATTGCAAGAGCCGTCCTTGGATGAGGCCCCGCATGTCGGTCAAAGGCAGGTTCATGTGCAGCGCCAACATGTTGGCCGCGAGGAGGCCGCTGCGCGGCACGCCGACGACGAGGTCGATGTCCCGCGGCAGGCGCGGAAGCGCAGCGACGAGGATCTGGTTGAGGTTCGCGATGCTTCGGTAGTTCATGAGTCTCGGCGTCGGAGTTCGGCGAAGAGCTTCAGCGGGCTCGCCTCGGCGGCGAGCAGGCGCAACGAGGCGAGCCACGCAAGTCCCGCCAGCAAAGAGAGCAGCGTGAGGCGCAGCCTCACATCGAGGTGTGCGATGGCCGGCGCGACAGCGAGCAGCGCGCACGCAACGAGGCAGGCTGCAGCGGCTGGACGAGCAAGCGTCCGGCCGATGTCGCGCAGCGAGACCGCGGTCCCGCGCGTCGCGACGTAGAGCGTCGGCAGCGCAACCAGACCAGAGTAGCTTGCGTAGGCGAGCGCCATCGCGTGCGTGCCATGCGGCAGCGCCACGACGAAGGTCACGAGCGTCGCCGTCGTGCCCCAGAGGCCAACGCTCAGCATGCGGTCGGTCCGACCTGTGGCGACGAAGAGCAGCCCGCCGGTGTTCGTCACCAGCTGGAAGAGGCCAACGACACCAAGCGCACGGAAGAGCGGCACGACCTCGACCCACTGGGGCCCGATCATGACGAGGATGATCTCTTCGGCCGCGAGGATGGTGAAGGTCACGAGGGGCAAGCCCAGGTAGGCGAGCAGCGACAGCGCGCGCAGGTAGACGCGACGGAAGCGTGCGGGCTCGTCCTGCAGCTTCGAGAGCGCCGGCAACGACACGCTCGAGATCGGCACGTTCAACTGCACGAGCGGCAACATCAAGAGGCCGTACGCGCGGCTGTAGAGACCGAGGGCGCCAGCACCCCAGAACCAGCCGATCAGCATGTTGTCGCCGTTCCGCGCGAAGTAGTTGCAGAACGAGAACGCGCTGTGGAAGCCGCCGACGCCGAAGAGCCCAGGACCCTCACTGTCGTCGCGACTGCGCTTCGGCAGGCGCGGCCGGTACGTGCTCGCGGCCCAGGCCAGGCTCGTCTCGATCGTGCGCTGGCCAAGGTAGAGGGCGACAAGGGACCAAGCGCCGAAGCCGAGCAGGGCTCCGCCGAGGCCTAAGACCAGGCCGCCGCAAAGCGCCGCGACTTCGATCAAGGCCGCGGTCCCAAAGCGCATCGCACGCCGCAGGAGGGCCAGGTGCACCATGCCGAGCCCCGTGATCACGAAGCCGAGCGCCATGACCACCGTGATCTCGACGAGGGCAGCGACCCCGAAGACGTGGCCGATCCAGGGGGCAGCGAGCGCGGTCGCCGCGGCGAGCGCGACCTGGAGGCCGAGGCCGACCCAGAAGAGCCGATCGATGTCGCGGTCGCTGAGCATCTTGCGCTGCAGGATCGTGACCCCGAGGCCGAGGTCGCCGACCGCGACGAGGAAGCCGATCACGACCATGACCATGCCGAAGACGCCGAAGTCCTCAGGCGTCAGCAGCCGCGACAAGAGCGCCGTCGAAGCGAGGGTCAGCCCGAGCTTGGCTACCTGGCCGACGAGGGTGTTGGCGCCGCCTCGCAGGGTCTTTGCGCGTAATTCATCTGGACCGGGGTCGCGCAGCGCAGGCTCAGGCTTCTCTCGTGTCGGGGCTGCGCGAGTCTCGATCACTCCCTGCCCTTCGACCATCGAGTCGGCAGGCATGAGCAAAGCTCGATCTCGCGATCAGAACGCTTCCTCGCGCCGACGCTTTAGCGCTGGGGCACGAGCGCGGACGGATGCGACGGCGAACAGCCCGCTACTTCGTGAAGGGCTCCTGCAGCTCGATACCGAGTGCTGCCTCGACCATGGCGTCGAAGGTCACATCCTGGTCCGCGCAGGCCTCGGCACAGCCGTGGATGAGAACGAGGCGGCGACCGTGCGGAATCGCAGCAGCGAAGGCGCGTGCTTGCTTTTCACAGCCGCGCGACGCGCAGCCGAAGTCGACCCAGCCCGACTTTTGACCGGCGATGCGCCGGCGCACGATCTTGTCTGGGTCGAGCTGGTCCAAGGTCCCGCAGAGCCGCTCACGCGCGAGCCACGAGGCTAGGTAGCGTTGGGCCTGGCCCTCGTCGACCTCTTCGTGCACCGAGTCGAGCACGAAGACCACGAAGCGCCCGCGCTGTGGATGCGACCAGTAGGCCTGGAGGGCGAAGCTGCCCATCGGCTGCGCAAAGGCCCAGCCCTCGCTCTTCGCAAGGTCCGTTGCTGCAGCTTGCGCGTCGTGAGCTCTATTGTCGCCATCGCCCTTCGCCGCCAAGCGCGGGCTGGGGGCAAAGCCCGGGCGCAGGGTCAAGCCGAACTTGCGCGAGCGGAAAACACCATCCGGGCCGAGCTTGCCAACCGCGTGGGCCGCGAGGATCTTCTCGAGCCGGCACGACGCGTCGGTCGCGGCGAGCTTGAAGCTGCCGCTCGCCACCGCGACCTGCGCGGCCTCGCGTGCGAACAAGTCGGTCGGCGCGTGCACGTTGACGAGGTAGGTCATCGCTCCGCAGCGCAGGCCGATGAGGCGCCAAGTGCGCGCTTCGTGTTCGAAGTTCGTCGCGCGCGCTTCCATGCCGGCGAGGCGGGCTGCGACGGTATCGGTCGCGCTCGCTTCGCTGCCGCAGACGCGGGCGAGCATGTCGCGCGTGCGCAGCAGGTAGCGGTCGAGGTCGACTTCGAGGTCCGGCAAGCAGTCGGGCTCGACGCGCAGGCCGACCATGAGGTCGCGGTCGAGGTCGTAGACCTCGACGTGCTCGGCGCAGCCGCTGAAGGTCGCGTCGCGCAAGAGCATGGCCCAGTTGCCCTGCGCGGGGACTTCGACGCGCCAGTTGCACGCCGCACAGCCGCCCTGGAGCGAGCGACCGATCGGCAAGCCGCGCAGGCTGTCGTCGCCACCCGCGACCAGTTGCACGTGTTCTTGGGCGCCGCGGGTCGTCGGCAGCAGGAGCATGGCGCGCGGGCGTGCCGTGGCTAGTGCTTGACCTTGAGCTTGTCCTTGCCCTTGTGCTCGTGCTTGCCCCGCGTCGCCGCCGCGCGGACGAAAGACGAGGACCTCGAAGAGGTCCTGGCTTCGGTGGGGGGTCGCGACCGGACGGATCTTGGTCTGGAGGAAGCAAGCGCGCTGCTTGCGCGCATCGCTGCGCTCGATCTCGAAGGTCGCGACCAAGGTCGTGCGGCGCTCTTCACGCCGCATGCCCGGATCGAGGCGCGCGACGAGGTTGCGGCGCAGGTTGTCATGCACGAAGTCGAAGAGCTCGAGGACGCGCGCCGCTTCACCGCTGGCCCACGCGCTGTCGAGGTCAGCCAAGAAGGCGACTTCGGTCGGGCAGGCGTCGACGCGCTTCGCTTGGAGCGGCGTCGCCGTTGCGCTGTCTTCGCCGGCACTGTCTTGGGCGGCGCTGTCTTGGCCGGCGCTGACCTGAGTCAGCAGCGCGAGCCACAGTAGCAAGCAACCGGTCGGCGCGAGCCGCGCCAACATGAGCGGAGCCGCCGTCCTCATCGCTTGGTGTCGCGTCCCGATGCGCCTGCTGCAGCAGCGGCTTCGGCCGCGCGCGCCTCGAGGTCGGCCACGAAGAAGTCGTCGAGCGAGGGCGGCGCGAAGCGCGGCACTTCGTAGGCGTCGGCGCCGCCGCCCAGTGTCGTGAAGTCCGACACCGGCACGAGGCCGCCCACGTAGGACACCGGATCGGTCGATGAGCGGGCGCGCTCGAAGAGCGGCGCCGCGATCGCATCGACGCGCGGCAGCGTGGCGGCCGGGCCCTTCGGCCACATGAGGGCGATCGTCGTGGCCACGAGCAGCGCCGCCGCAATCCAGTAGGGGACGGCCCGTGAGCGGAACTCGATCGGCGCCGGCGCCCGCGGTGCTTTGGGCGCACTTGGGTCGGTCGTGGTCACGAGGGCTGCGCGCTGCCCCCCGGCCGCGCTGGCCGCCTCGAGCCCCCGATCCGCCAGCACGGCAGCAACGACCCGGTCTGCGAAGTCCGGCGACGCGGCTTGCGCCTGCAGGGCCGGATCATGCTGCATCCAGGCCAGGCGGCAGAGCGTGGCATCGACGAAGCCAGGCGACGGCGGCGGCACCCGGTAGCTCTGGAGCAGCGCTTCGAAGTGAGGATCGCGCTCCACCCGCTCGTTGCTGTCGTCGGTCCGATCGTAGGGCCTGTCGTCGGCGTGGCTCATGTTTTCAGGTAGGGTTTCAGGCGTTCCATCAGGGCCTGCTTGGCCCGGTGCAGTCGGGACTTGATCGTACCTTCGCTGACCTCCATCACCGCGGCGATGCTCTTCAGGTCCAGCTGCTCGTACTCCCTCAAAATGAAGACCATGC
Organism: uncultured bacterium; assembly: GCA_937858895.1. Taxonomy (GTDB): domain Bacteria; phylum Planctomycetota; class UBA1135; order UBA1135; genus JACKHW01. The sequence continues at coordinate 6,928 of CALLZN010000123.1, forward strand.
GGTGGTCGGCCGACAGGCTGTCGATGGCCGCGGCGATCTGAGCTCCGAGCTCTGAGTCGAGCGCCGCGACGGCCGGCATACGAACCGAGGCGTCTTCGAGTTCCCAGCTCGCCCCTTCTTCTTCGGCTGGCCCCGAACTGTCGATGGAGACGGAAGGCAGGCGACGCTTCTTCAGGACGTCGAAGCAGTGGTTCTTGACAAAGGTGAAGGTCCAGGTCGTGAACTTGACCCCGCGCTCGGGCTCGAAGCGGTCGAGGGCGCGGAAGAGCTTCAAGAACACGTCTTGGGCGATGTCCTCGACCTCCTCGCGGAAGCGCGGCCCCAAGAAGCGATGGATGGTCGCCAGCACCGGCTTCTGCAGGTGCTCGACGATGCGGCGGCAGGCCGCCTGGTCCCCCTGGGTCGCCAGCTGAATGTCGGAGAACGCGACGTCGTCCATCAGAGCATGTACTGGATCAGCTCGGGGTCGTCGCCGGCGTCGCCGAGGCGCTTGGTCACGAAGGCGCCGTCGATCGTGACGGTCTGGCCGCGCAGCTTGGGCGCGTCGAAGGAGATCTCCTCGAGCAAGCGTTCCATCGTGGTCATGAGGCGGCGGGCGCCGATGTTCTGCGTCGTCTTGTTGGCCTTGAAGGCCACGTTCGCAATGCGGTCGAGGCCGTCGCTCGTGAACTCGAGGGTCACACCCTCGGTCGCGAGCAGCTCACGATACTGCTTGGTCAGGCTGTTCCGCGGCTCCGTCAGGATCTTCGTGAAGTCGGCCTCGGTCAAGGGTTGGAGGGCGACGCGCACCGGAAAGCGCCCTTGCAGCTCGGGGATGAGCTCACTCGGCTTGTGGAAGTGGAAGGCGCCGGCCGCGATGAACAGAATGTGGTCGGTGCGCACATAGCCGTGCTTGGTGAAGACCGTGCAGCCCTCGACGACCGTCAACAAGTCGCGCTGCACGCCTTCGCGGCTCACGTCCGGGCCCGAGCCCTTGCTCGACCCGACGATCTTGTCGATCTCGTCGACGAAGATGATCCCGTCCTGTTCGGTCCGCCGCAGGGCCTCCTCGGCGACCTCTTGGGCGTCGATCAGGCCCTCGGCTTCCTCGTCCTCCAAGAGCTGGCGCGCATCGCGGATCTTGAGCTTGCGCGTCTTCATGCGCGTGCCCGGGCTGCGGCCCCAGAGCTCTTGCAGGGCGGTCGCGTCGATGCCCATGGTTTCGGTGCCTTGCGGGCCCATGACCGAGAGGCTCGGTGTGCCGCGGTCCTTGAGGTCGATGGAGATGACCATCGCATCGAGCTCGCCTGAGTCGAGGGCTGCGGCCAGCGCGTCTCGCTTGGCGCGACGCTCTTCGATGCGCGTGCGCAGCGCGTCGTCGCCGAGGATGCCGGCCTGTTCTCGCGCGGCTTGCTGCGGCTGCGAAGGCACGACCATGGGACGCCAGAGCCCGCCGTCGTTGACGAACTGCACTTCTTGCGTCGTCTGGCCGCTGTAACCCGGGTCATCGTCTTCTTCGCGCAGGTCCTCGGCCTGGAGGAGGGCCTCGAAGATGCGCGCGCGCGCCGCGTCCCGCGCCTTCTCGCGCACCTCGGCGGTCTTTTCGAGCATGACCATCCGGAAGCCGAGCTCCATGAGGTCGCGGACCATCGATTCGACGTCGCGGCCGTGGTAGCCGACCTCGGAGAACTTGCTGGCCTCGACCTTGAGGAAGGGCGCCTTGGCAAGGTCGGCGAGGCGGCGGCTGATCTCGGTCTTGCCGCAGCCGGTCGGGCCGATGAGCAGGATGTTCTTGGGGTAGACGTCTTGAGCGAGCTCGTCGGGGAGCTGGCGGCGGCGCCAAC
>CALLZN010000124.1 GCA_937858895.1 uncultured bacterium
GGTCGCCGAAGGACCTGGTCTTGCCGTCGATCGTCGGCAGTGCCAGCTCCTTGGGGATCGTCTGGCCGATCTCGAAGGGCGTGGCCGGCACCGGCTTCTTGCGCTCGGCCTGCTTGGCTGGCGCTTCTTTCGTTTCTTGCTGCTTGGGTGTGTCGCCTTCGGCCTGGGCCGAGAGGCTGCCGCTGAGGAACATGGCGCAAAGCGATGCTCCAATCAGGGTGAGGTTTCGATGGTTCATTGAGCTGAGTCTCCTTGACTGTGGCTTCGCCCAATCGTGGACGAAGCGGTCGTCTACGAGAAACAACGACGACCAGCTGCAAAGAAATTGCTGCGCTCGAGAATGTCACAGCGGGCGGCGCTGGACAGACTTTCTTCAGATCGAGAGCATGCGTTCGAGCGGCACCAAGGCGCGCAGGCGCAAGTCCTCGTCGAGCTCGATGCTCGGTCGCAGGTCACGAAGCGCGAGGTAGGCCTTCTCGAGCGTGTTGAGCCGCATGTAGGGGCACTCCTGACAGCCGCAGGAGCCGTCGTCGCGTGCTTCTACGGGCGCCGGGATCAGGACCTTGTCGGGCGCCTGCCGCCGCATCTCGTGCAGGATGCCGGTCTCGGTGCCGACGATGAACTTGGTCGCGCTACCTTTGGCGACGCGCTCGAGCAGCTTGGACGTCGACCCGATGAAGTCGGCGTGCCGCAGCACATTATCCTCGCACTCGGGATGCGCGATGAACTCCGCGTCGGGGTGCTCGGCCTTGAGGCGCACGATTTGGCGCTCGCTGAACGTGATGTGCACGATGCACGACCCCGGCCAGAGGGCCATCTCGCGCCCGCAGGTCTTGGCAAGCCAGGCCCCGAGGTTGCGGTCGGGCGCGAACAGGATCGGCTGGTCCTTCGGGATGGCCTCGATGATGCGCTGGGCATTGCTCGACGTGCAGATCCAGTCCGACTCGGCCTTGGTCGCGGCTGTCGAGTTGATGTAGGTCACGACGACGTGGTCGGGATGCTGCTGGCGCCAGGCCGCGAGTGCCTCCGCCGGGCAAGAGTCGGCGAGCGAGCAACCAGCCGCGAGATCGGGCAGGACCACGGTCTTCTCGGGGCAGAGGATCTTGGCCGTCTCGGCCATGAAGTGCACACCGAGGAAGAGAATGACTTCGGCATCCTTGCGAGCGCGCGCGGCCTGCGCGAGTTGCAGCGAGTCGCCGAGCACGTCCGCGATGTCTTGGAGGTCGGCCTCTTGGTAGTAGTGGGCCAGGACGACCGCCTTGCGCTCCTTCTTGAGCTTCTCGATCTCCTCGAAGAGATCCAGGCTAGGGTCGAACCAGGAGTCGGGCAGGGCCCGGGTGGGGTGCTGGGGGGCGCTAGTCGAGCTCGTCATTGGGACAGCAGTCTAACAGGGCGACGCTCTGGTGCAGGACGCAACGATTCTCCAGAAAGTGGCCACGGAAGGCCGATGCGACCTGCATCAGGCCTTCCCCTCTGAGCGTTTCTCGTGCAGTCTCGTGATCCATGACCGCAGCTCTCATCCGCTTTGCTGTATTCCTCGCGGTCGCGCAGGCGACCCAAGGCCCCGCTCGAGGGGCGCCAGCCGTTCAAGCAGCGTCCCCGGCAGGCGCGAAGCAAGCGGTCTCCGTGATCTGGGAAGCGTCACTCGAAGCCGCGATGCAGCGCGCATCGAGGATCGGCCGGCCGGTTCTCGTCGCGGTGCTGGCACCGAGCGAAGAGGCGAGCCGCGTCTTCCTCGATGAGGTCTACCCCTCGCTCCTGGTCCGGCCGCTGCTGCACGAAGTCGTTTGCGTGGCAGCGAGCACCGAGGCGACTGCGCCCCTGACCGAGGGGCCGCGCAAGGGGATGAGTGCCGTCTTCAAGACCATGACCAGCAACGAGGCCCAAGCGGTCGCGCGAGCTGTCGAACAGCGCTATCTCGGCGACCAGATCAAGAAGGTGCCGACGCACATCCTCCTCGACGGGGCGGGTCACTTGATCGCCAACAAGGCGGGCAAGCTCGAGCAGAAGGAGTTCCGTCGTTTTATTACGACCGCGCTCGATGCTCAGGACCCATCGTGGCGGCCTTCGACAGACCTAGCTGACGTTGCCAAGGGTGGTGATGGCGGTGGCGAAGCGATTCCCTTCGCCGGTCTCTTCGGAACCGATGAGAAGGCCGCGCGCAAGGCCGTCGACGCGCTGCTCGCGGCGCCCGACAAGACGGTCGTTGCTCGGCTCTTCCCGCAGATCCCTTCGGGCAAAACGCGGGCGCGCCTCTTCGAGGCGGCGCGCGACCTGTCGGGCGAGCGCGACTGGCTCGCCGAGGTCCTCGAGCTCGGTGTCGCGGACAAGGACCCGGATGTGCGCGCGCAGGCGGCGGTGACGGCCGAAGTCGTGCGCGCGCCCGGTCTCGCGAAGCAGCTCCTGACCGCCTTTTCGAGCGAGAAGGACGAGGACGTGCGCTGCGACCTCTTGCGCGCCGCCGCCGCATCGGCGAAGGGTGACCAAGCCGTCTTCGACGCGATCGAGGAGGCTGTGCGCGAGAAGTCGGACAAGGCGCGCGCCAACGCCTATGTCGCGCTGGCGCGCTTTGGCGACTCCGACGACAAGCTGGCGTCGCGCTCGGTCGACGTCATCTTGAAGCGCGGCATCAAGGATCGCGAAGATCGCTCGCGGAACGCCGCGGTCTGGGCCCTCGCCGAACTGCGCTCCACGCGCGCCCGCAAGGAGATCGAGAAGATCGGCAAGCGCGAGCGCGGCGTTGTCAAGCGCTTCTATGAGATGGCCCTCGACCGCATCGACGGCAAGGACGTCTCGGGTTGGCAGGACTCACGTCGGCTCGTCGCGAGCGAGAAGGTCCGGCGCTGAATCGTCAGCGCTTGCCGTCGCTCGGTGCTTCGTCGCGCTTGCCTTCGCTCGGGGTGCTCTTCGGCGGCACGATCTGGATGGCCTTGCCGTCGACGATGACGACGATCGAAGCCGAGAAGGCGAAGACCTGACCGAGGTCCGCGTGCTTGGCGACCAGGTCGAAGTAGGCCTCGGAGAAGGCCTCGACCTCGCGCACGTCCTTGGCGAGGGCCTCGTCGAGCGTAGACTCGACCCAGACGCCTTGGACTTGCAGGAAGAGCCGCTGACCGATGCGCCTCGTCGCGAAGCGGCCGCGGTCTGTGTCGTCGCGGAGTTTCTCGCGAAGGACGAGGGCGAGCGCAACGCGACTCGTCTCGACCGCCTTCTTACCTTCGCTGCGGTCCTTGCGGAGATCATCGAGCTCCGAGACCTCGGCATCCTCAACCGGAGCGTCGACGGGGCTAGCTGTCGTCGGGGCGCCGCCGAGCCAACGCCGTCGACCATCGGGGCCAGGCGTGGCTGGGCCCGCCGGGCCCGAACCTGCTTTGCCGCCTTCGGCACTCGGTGCGCCGCGAAGGAGTCCGCCGCCGGTCACGAAGCCGCGCCGGTCGACCGCGTCGTCCCCGCCGGTCGCGAAGCGCGCGAGGCGTTGCCCTTCTTCGACGACGAGCTGGGAGGTCCACGGCGTCACGATGCCGTGCTCGCGCCCGAGGCGCTTGACTTCGTCGATGAGCTCCTGCGACTGGCCGTGGAGGCGTAGCTCGTCGACGAGCTGGCCGATGCGCTTCTGCGCCCAGAGCGTCGCGACGAAGTCGTGCTCGGTCGCCTGCTCGGGGAAGGTCGCGTCGTAGACGTATTCCTTGGCTTCGCCGCTGACGCGGCCACGCAGGCGCAAGGCGACCGACGCAGCGCCGCGGAATCGTCCGGCGACGACCAAGTGGCTGCCGCGGAAGAGGTCGGGCAAGCGCTTCGGCACCAAGCGCTCGATGCGCACACCATCAGCGACGAGCTCGAGGTCGGTCATGACCGGGTGGGCGAGCTTCTCGAAGAGGCCGCTGACCTTCACCTCGAGGTCCTCGTTCGGTTGCACGTAGTCGCGCGCGCCGCGGTTCTCTTCGGCCAAGGTGTCGAGCAAGCGCGTGTTGACGTCGTGGCCGACGCCGAAGACGAAGACGCGCGCGCCGGCCGCGTTGGCCTTACGGCATGCGCCGAGCAAGCCCTTGTCATCCGTGACGCCGACGGTCGGCATGCCGTCGGTCAAGAAGACGACGATCGGAACACGGCCATCGGCGGTGGGGGCCGCGAGCGCCTGCGTCAGCGCGTCGTGGATGTTGGTGCCGCCGCGGGCTTCGAGGCCCTTGGCCTGTTCGAGGGCATCGGCGACGTGCTTCTCGTCAGCGACGACCGGTGCCGGATAGAAGGGCCGCGCCTCGGTCGAAAACGGCACGACGTTGAAGTGGTCGCTCGGCCTGAGGCTCTGCAAGAAGAAGCGCAAGGCGCCGCGCGCCTGGTCCATCTTCTGTCCCTGCATCGAACCCGAAGTGTCGAGCACGAAGTGGATCGACTTCTGGAGTTCGGCTTCGTTCTTCCAGTCGCGCTTCGGCGCGATCAAAGCCAAGAAGTAGCCGTCGCCTTTCTGCGCGTCGCGGTAGGTCAGGAGGTCGAGGCCGAAGTCGCGCTCCGAGAGACCGTAGAAGACGACCGGATCGCGCCCAGGCCGCGTCGGCGCCTCGTAGCTCGCTCGCGCCTCGTGGTCCCCCTTGCGCGCGACGTCGAAACCCTCGATCGGTGACCAGATGTTCTTGATCGCCTTCGTCGATTCGAGTTCGAGGCTGATCGAGAAGCGCCCGCTCTCGAGGGCGCGGCAGGGGAAGTCCCAGCGGCGCATGCCGCCATCGAAGGGCAGCAGCAGCCGGTAGCGGAGCTCGACGTCTTGGGTCCCTTGGGCCGGCACGGGGAAGACGCGCAAGCGCAGGCTGCCTTGGTCGAGGTACTCGAGCAGGGCCGGATCGCGGCGGCTCGCGACGATCGACTGGTAGATGCCGCGCGCCTTGTCCTTGTCGAGGACCTCGCCCTTCTCGGGCTTGCCGCCGATCCAGAGTTCGAGGCCGTCGGCGCTCGCGCCCTTCGGGATCGGGACGACGAGGATCTTCTCGGCTTCGCTCCGGCTGTCGTTCCGCAGTCGGAACTGAATGCGGGTCGTGGCGACGCCGTCGGTGATCTTGGCGTGGACCTTCGTGCTCTCGACCCGAACCGGGGAGTGGTGGAACTGTGATGGGTGGATGGGGCGGCGTCCCGGTCCGGGCTGGGGTGGTGCGACCTGGGTCGCCAGGTAGGGCGAGAGGGCAAGGATTGCGAGCCCTCGAAGGATGTGGATTGCGATCGGGTTCATGCCGGCGCGGACGCGCAAGCTTTGGGCCGGTTCCGTTTTCAATCCGCAAAGGTGCCGAAGAAGGCCCGGCTGCGGGCCGTCGTGCTGCGCGGATCCTTCACGTCGCTGCGTAGCTCGAGGTGGCCTGCGTAGGCCGCGCCGAGCCCGCCGAGGCGACGCCAGCGCGCGAGGGCGGCGAAGGCGCGGGGCGGCCAGCCCAGGCGACCGCTGCCCTCACCTGGCGCAGGCCCTGGCTCCTCGACAGGCCCCAGGGCTTCCACCAGCTGCGCGTTGCCCGCGCTCAAGACCACGACCGTCTGTTGCGGCAGGGCCCATGCCGGCCGCCGCAAGGCGGGCAACCCCGTCGCGCGGTCGACCTCGAGGACCGGGGCGTCGAGGATGCGCGCTTCCGGCAGGACGGCGACGAGGTCGACGACTTCGGTCTTCAGGGCCTCATGTGGACTCGAAGGCTCGTGGACCGTGAAGGCACCGCCGAGTTCGTGCGCCAGCCAGATGCCGGCGAAGACCTCGGTCGCTGGCGCAAAGCCATAGAGCGAGACGACCTTGGCACGGGGCTCCGTGAAGGGCGGAAAGAGCATGAGCGGCAGCTCGCCGACGTGCACCGCCGGCGCAGCATCACGCCCGTCGGCGAGGTTGATGAAGGCGAAGGGACGCTCGGATGACGTCGCATGCGCAGCGGCGGCGTCGGCGACGACCGCGCGCGCGCGCTCGCCGACCGCCGCCCACGCCGCACGCTCAGAGATGCGATGCTGCAAGCCAAGACCGAAGACCACGGCCGTCGCCAGCGCAAAAATGCGCCCGTAGCGACTCGTCGCCGCGAGCAAGCCGGTCAGGAGAGCGAGCGGCGCGTAGGCATAGTAAGCCGTGCGGCTCACCGCGAGTTCGGGCCCCATCACGAGCGCCGTCAAGCCTGGCAGCCGACTCACGATCCAGAAGCCGAGCAGGATGGCAGTCGCGCGTCGATACCCGCGCGAGCGTGGATCCAAGAAGTAGAGCGGCGCCGCGAGTCCGACCAAGAGCGGCGCCAAGGCAAGCAGGCGCTGGATCGACTGCATCGGGCCGTCGCTGGCGAAGCTCGCATCGATGGGCGACAACGTCGTCAAGAGCGCTGTCGCAAGTGCGCTCACGTTCCGCACGAGGTCGGACGACAGGCCGGTGCCGAGCTCGCCCGTTACGCTGCCGAGGACGGCGATGCGCAGTGCCAAGTAGGCAAGGGCCAGCAAGGCGAAGGGCCAGGCATCGCGCACGAAGTCGCGGAGCAAGCCCGACTGGTGCTGCCGGAAGCCATTGCGCAACATCACGCAGAGCGGCGGAAAGACCGTCCAAGCGAGCGCCGACTCCATCGTGAGCAAGTCGAGCGTCATCCACACGAGCGATGGCGCGTAGCGCGCGAGCCCCACGGCTCCGCGACGCTCGGCGCGCAAGAGGGCGAGGGCTGCGGCCAGACCGAAGACATTCGTCAAGCCGCAGCGGCCGACAGCCCAAGCGATGTTCTCGTGCGCGAGCGGTGTCGTCACGAAGAGCAAGGCCGCGATCGCCGCCGCAGCGGTGCCCGGGAAGACACTGCGGCCGACGCGCCAGACGAGCACGGCTGCTAGCCAGTGCACGATGAGGTTGATGGCCGCCGTCCAGCCCGGTCGCAACCCAAAGACCGCGAAGTCGAGCGCGAGGCTCGTCGAGACGAGCGGGCGAAAGTAGCGCGCGCTGTCGTTTCCTCCCCAAGGTCCGACGAAGTCCTGCGCGACACGCCCCCAGTCGACGGCCACGCCGTTCGCCTGCGCGAAGCTGTAGTTGCGGACGAAGACGACGTCATCGGCGCCGAAGCGCCAGGCCAAGCAATCGTGACCAACGAGGATGGCGACGATCGCGAGCCAGATTGGCAACGGCACGCGTCTCAGCGCTTCGATCATCGCCAGACGCATGCGCGCTGTCCGCTCGCTACCACTCGGGGCGGTCGGTCATGTCGAAGCCCATGGCTTCGAGGATCTCGAGGCTGATCTCTTCGGGCTCGACCGAGAACTCGCGTAGGCATTCGTAAGCGTTGCCTTCTCTCAGTGAGAGCAGGGCGACCAGCAAGTGGTCGGTGCTCGTCTCGGTGCCGCCGCTCAGCTTGCGCCGCGCGATACGCCCTCGCTCGATCGTCAACGCGACGAGCGGGTGGAAGCCATTGGAATCCGGCTCGCCCGACTCCTTGGGCAGCTTCTTCAGGTGATCCCGGAACATCTCCGGATACACGTTGATGTCGTTGAAGATGCGGTTGCCGATGCTCAAGTGATCGGTCGTCAGCCCGAAGATCAGGTGCCCTGTGCCGATACAGGGTTCACCTGTCGAGTTGGCGAGTGCGCGAGCAGCTTCGATCGCTGCTAGAGCGCGATCGGTCAAGTCTTTCGTCGACATGGCGGAGCGGTATACGGGATGAAGCGCGCCCTTTCGAGGACGGGCTCGTTGGGTGAAGGAAAATGCCTGGAATCGGCAGGCTAGCGCGGCCGCCCGGCCTCGATCTCGAGCATGCGCGCCGCGAGATCATCAGGCCCCGAGAAGCCGCCACGCGTCGTACGCCCGAGCGAAAGATACGCCCTCGGCGCCTCGGCGACCGGCAGTCCGGAGCGCTGCAGCAGGATCGGGTCCATATCCGGATCGAGCATCTGCACGATGCGGCTCGGCACGTAGATGCGCTGGGCCGCGCTCCGGAAGGCGACGGACAGCGGGTCATCGCGCTTGCCCACGATGGTCACGACGAGCGGTTCGTAGAGGAAGAGGTCGACTGCGCGCGCGTAGCCCGCGACGTAGTAGCCGTACTGCCGATAGTCGCGCACGAAGGACTGCAGGGTCTCGCGTGCGACGTCGCGGTAGTCGTCGCGGCGTGATAGATACGAGAGTCGCGTCAGGGCCTCGGCGAGGACGGCGTTCTCGAGGATCGAACGATTGCGTCGCCGAAGGGACGGGCCAGCGCTCGCGCCGACGCCGCGCGGCGGCAGGTCGTAGAAGCCTCCTCCCGGCGCTCGGTGTGTCTCGAGCAAGAGATTCGCGATGTGCTCGGCGGGCAGCAGCAGGTCGGCATCCCCGGAAAACTGCGATGCAATGACGAGGGCCTGAATCATGTAGGCCTGGTCGGAGAGCACGCCCGGCAAGTGGTAGGTACCGTCCCAGTAGTGGTACATACCCTCGCGTTCGGCATAGAGATGCTCGAGCAAGAAGTGCAGGGCTTCGAGGGCCACCGTGCGCAGGTCGTCCCGTTCGAGGATGACCGAGGCGCGGAGCAACGACGTGATCGTCATCGCATTCCAGTTGCAATAGATCGTCGTGTCGATGCGGGGCGGCTCGCGGCGCTTGCGCAGCTCGTTGGACAAGCCGTAGTACTCTGGGTCATCGCCTTGGCTGCCGAAGAAGCACCCAGTCTTTGGATCGCGCATCGTCGTCGAGAGCCAAGTGATGATGCTCTCGGCCGCCACACGGTACTCGTCCTTCTGGAAGAGCTGCCAAGCTTCGAGGAAGCAACGCAGCGTCATCGCATTGCCCTCGAGGACCTTCTCCGTGTGCGGGATGCGCCAATCGCGCGTGGTCGAGAAGCGAAAGAAGCCGCCGCCCTCGTGGTCGTGGATGCCGCCCTTGGCCATGTGGTCGAGCGTTCGCTCGACGACGTCGCGCAGCTCCTCGCTCTTCGTCTTCGAATACTGCACCATCGCGAAGTCGATGGCCTCGGGGTGGGCGAACTTCTGCCCTTCGCCCCAGCCGCCGTAGCGATGGTCGAAGTTGTCGAGGATGGCCGCGACCACGTCGTCGACCAGTTGATGCGAGAGGCCTTCTAGGCGCTGCGCGCGCTCTTCGCTCGCGAGTGCTGGAGCCTCGGCCGCGTCGACGCGCGCGCGATCGTTGCGCCAAAGTTCCCGGGCGCGCTGCAAGAAGGCAGCGACTTCGTCGGCCTCGCGCCACTGGATGCCGCCGAGGAGGCGGCCGTCCGGCAGGACGACTGCCAAGGTCGGCCAGCCACCGAGATTGAAGCGCGCATCCAAGTCGGGGCGCCGGTCCGCGTCGACCCGGACGGGGACGAAGTCCTCGCCGACGATGCTCGAAACGCGCGCGTCTGCCAAGGGACCGCTCTCGAAGTCCTTGCAGAAGCGACACCAGGGTGCAACCAAGAGCAGGAGGACCAAGCGGTCCTCCTGGGCGGCACGTGCGAGAGGGTCATCCTCCCAGTCCAACCACGAAATCATCCCTGCGACTCCCACGGATCTTCCCTCGTCGCGCGCTCGGGGCGGTCAGCCGCGACGGGCTCGACCGGCCGACGACGCCACCTGACACCTGAATCCACCTGCGGCGCGAAGGCAGGATAGCGCTTGATCGACTCGATTGGGCAGATCGCGCTGCGAGATCGTGGAGTTGCTGCGAGTTCCGAAACGACGAGGCACTTTGGGCGGAGCGTGGCGAGGCAACGCACCGTGGCAGGGCGGGAAGGGGCGCGCGAGCAGCGCTTCGCCGCGAGCGCCGCGGAGATCGTGGGCGAAATCTGGACGGACGCTGAGTCGGAGCTTGGCGGCGCGAAGACGCTCGCCCGGCTTGTCGCGCCACGGACGCTGCTTTACGGTGCTCGCGCCTGTTACCGACTGGGCTCCAGCCTCGCGCATCGCAGGATGATGGCTGCAGGGGCCTTTCGACTTTTCCGCTTCCCTTTCAGGACAACACGAATGCTCTCCATTCTCTTGGGGCTGGCGATGCTCGCATCGCCACAAGGCAGTGGCTCCGTCGTCATCAATGAATTTCAGTATGACGACAGCAGCACCGACGACCGTGAATACGTCGAGCTCTACAACCCGACCAAGGCCGACATCGATATCAGCGGTTGGGTGCTCGAGGCTGCAGATACAGCCGTGCCCGACAACAACCCCGACTACACGATCCCCGCGAACACGATCCTCAAGGCCGGCGCTTACTACGTCATCGGCTCGGCGCTCGTCGACAACGTCGACTTGGTCGTCGGCACGACCAACCTCTGGGAGAACGACAACGAGTCGCTGACCCTCAAGGACGCGACCGGCAAGATCATCGACACCCTCGTCTACGAGTCGAACAAGGGTTGGCCGGCAACGCTTTCCAACCTCATCGAGGGCGAAGGCGTGTGGGGCAACTTCACGGGGATTCATGGCCCGACCCGCTACTTCGCGATGTTGCTCGGCAAGAACGAAGTGCCGCCCAATGCGTCGGCGGCCAATGGGCGTGCGTCCATCGTCTTCGATAGCACGACCGGCAACATCAGCATCCGTGCGGTGACGCGCGGCGTCACGGCGACGGCTGCCCACTTGCACGAAGCCGCCAAGGGCTCCAACGGTCCGGTCATCCTCGGTCTCACGCAGACCTCTCCTGGCGTTTGGACCGGTTCCGGAACGCTGACCGCTACGCAGATCACGTCATTCACGAGTGGTGCCTGCTACATCAACGTGCACAGCGCCGCCTTGCCGGGCGGTGAGATTCGCGGCCAAGCTCTCGAGACCGTCTCGACATCGTTCTCGCGCTACAAGGGTGACAGCGACGACAACGGCTACGACTTCCACCTCATGCCGGCGACGCCGGGCATGTCGAACGACCTGCTCGAGCCCCTGCCCTACAGCGCCAACTTCGACGCGCTCACCGACGAAGCCGACGTCGTCGAGTGGCAAGGCAGCTTCGCTATGGCTCACGTCATCGATCCGACAACGGTCAGCAAGAGCAACCCCAACGCCATCCCGGCTTCGCCGCAGGGCGGCAAGGCCATGGCCTGCTGGGATTCGAGCGGTGGTGGCAACGCCAACGTCCTTATGGCGGCCGCCGAAGGCCGTGTCGTCTTCGAGGCCTACGTCTACCTCGACAACAAGACCATCCCGGCGGGCGAGCACGAGACTTGGAGCATCGGCATCGGTACGACCGGCACCTTCTACAACACGCCAGATCCGAGCGGCGCGTTGACCTTCACCGCGAACGGCAACACCGGCATCTCTTGGACCTACCAGAACCTCCCGGCTGGTCCCGCGCTGTACTTGGTCGACCACAACAACGGCGGCGCCGGCGCGCTGGCCAAGACCACCGAGCGCGTCCTCGCGACCATCCCGCTCACGGCCACGAACACGGGCTGGCAGCGGCTGCGCCTCGAGGTCAATGACACGACCGGCGTCGGCAGCTTCGGTGGCACGCTTGGTTGTGCTGACGGACAGAGCTTCGCCTTCTCGATCGACCAGGCGGACTGGCCGGGCGTGGCGCGCAGTGTCTATGTCGGTTACCGCGAGTTCCTCGCTGCCAACGCGACCGCGCGACCCGTGACACTCGATGCCGTCTCGGTCACGGCGGGCACGTCGGTCAACGAGGTCTTCGGGGTCGCCAAGGCGACGACGAAGGGTACGCCGATGATCATGGCCAACAGCCCAGCGGCGATCGGCAACACGGCCTTCGCGATCGAGCTCTCGGGCCTCGTGCCCTCGGGTGTGGGCTTGCTCGTTTACGGCTCGCGCTTGCCGGCGCCGCTCGACATGACCCTGATCGGCGGCCAGGCTGGGTCCTTCCTCTATGCCTTGCCGCTCTTCGTCCTCGGCGTGCCGTCGACGGCGACTGGCGAAGCGACGGTCGCGGTGCCGATCCCGTGTGACATGGCGCTGCTCGGCGTCAAGGTCACGTGGCAGGACTTCGACCTCGACCCGGCGCTCAACGTGAGCTTCAAGGTCGGCAGCTCGCAGGGCCTCGAGACGACCGTCGGTCACTGAAGCACGCCACCCCGAGCTAGCTAGAGGTGCGCGGTGCGCGGGTTCTCGTCGCCGCGTAGAGCGCAAAGGCGACGAGCGCCATGCTCGCCAGCGTCCATGGGTCGCTGGTCCAAGCGCTCGGGTCTTCCAAGAGCACGAGGAAGGGCTCGCCGTCGGCCAGGCGTTCCTTGTGCTCGTCTTCGAGTTGACACTCGAAGGAGACATCGACCCAAGCGTGCTCCGGCCCTGGGTCGCGAACCTCGCCGATGCTCGCGGCGATGCGGCTGGACGTGAGACCGCCGGCCTCGGCAAGCAGGTCGTGATTCTTGGATCGCGCGAGCTTGGCCGCCATGGATCGCGCTAGGCGGAAGCGCGCTCGAAGGATCGTGTCGTCGGCCAGGAGCAGGAGCGGAGCTCCTGGCTTGGCCAGGCCAGGTGTGGAATGCCGCCACAGAACCTGGCCGTGCCCGGCGGCCACGACGGTGCAGTCCTTCTGCAAAACCCGAAGCCGCGCTTCCGTCTCCTCGCGCATCGCGGGCTCTTCTCGATCGGCCCGGCGTTGCAGCGCGTAGCACGCGTCGAGGTGGCCAGGCGAAGTGAAGGACGCGACGACGTCGCCCTTTTGGACCGTGTCTGTTCGAACGAGCGTCACAGGTCCGCGAGCCGGGTCGGCCCGCACCGTGATGCCGCCGGCCACCTCCACGCGTCCGCGTGGGATTCGCTCGTCGAAGTGCACGGCGCGGTGGATCGCAAAGGCAGCGCCCACAACTCCGAGGACGGAGGCCAAGGCGCGCGGTAAGTCGGGCATGGTTACGATCTATCACGAATGCGTAACAATTCAAGGCGGAGCTTCGGCGACAGGTCGTGGCAGGTCGACTCCCGACCCGAGTGACTGCATACTCGGGGGCACGGCTCCAAGCCTTCCACGTGTCTTCAACTCCGCGATCGACGGATACCTCATGCATCAAGGCCGATTCGAGAGGCCAGCAGCGGGAAGCTACCGCCGCGGAACATGGCCCGAGGACTCTCTGGAGCCACCACGACTTCCGACCACCACGCGACGTGGTTTCCTGCTGAGCGCCCTAGGGGTCTTGTCCTTCGGCGCGGGCATCGGCTTCGCGGCAGGATGGCTCAGCGGTCGACGTTCGGTCGAGGCCGGATCTGGAGCGCCTGAGCGGCACGCCGCTACCGGAGCGGTGGGGGGGCTCCCGGATTGGGCGCAAGAGATGTTGAGGGTCGATGCGGAGACCCTGCTTCAACGCGCCGGCGACTACGAGCGCCTATCTCGCCGCGAGCTGGACCACGACTTGTCACCCTGTTTCGAGCGCTTGCTCGACGTGGCATCCGCGGCATCACCACACATCGGGGATTCTGCAAGCGCCTGTGCGCTACGCACGCTCGGCAAACTCGGTCGTCATGACCTGGTCGACGCTTGGGCAGCGAGGGGGCTCGCCTTTCCGGAGTCTCAGGCCGAGGTCCAAGCCATCGTCGAAGAGCGCCGCTGGAGTCGCGCGCGCGCCGCGACGCGACCCGCAGCGAGTCCGCGCGAGGTCGGAGCGCGATGAGCGCCAAACGCTTCAAGCTCGACCCTGACCCGCCGGTCGCGGGAAAGCCGATCGAGATCACCTACGTCGGTCCCGCCAAAGTTGTCGTCCTCCAGATCGACGACCAGCCCGAGCGGCGGCTCGTTCCCGACGAGGGCGGAAAGATCGTCATCGATCGGGTCAGCTCGGGCGATGAGTTCATGCTCTCGGATCGCAGTGGTCTCGAGGGCTATGTGCACCGCCGCATCCAGCACTTGGGCTGAGGGAGTCAGCGATCTTGAAGCCAAGGATCTCGTCCTCTACCGCATCGCTGCGTCGCGCCGTGCTGGTCACGACTGTCTTGGTTGCCGGTCAGGGGCTGGCTCGCGCCCAAGGCTCCACGACAGTCGTACCGCGCGTGGCCGCGACGCAAGAGCAGGACTCCAGTATGTTCTGGATCGCGAGCCCTTTCGCCGCTCGCCACCAGGTCATCATCGCGGCGGCGACTCTCGCGGATAAGGTCGGGCACGACTTGGTCGGGTTCGAACTTCGACGCGACACGAACAACAGTCGCCCGCTTGCGGCCGGGCAGACGAACTTGGTTTGCTCGGTTTCGACGCAGGGTCCGCCCCTCGATGCCCTCTCCGAGAGCTTCCTCGCCAATCGCGGCAAGAATCACGCGGTCACGATTTCGCGTCTCGTAACGTTTCCGCAGGTCGCGCAAGCGACGCAGCACCCGGCTGCCTGGGGCGCTGAGGGGGCCGTGACCCTCATGTTTTCGGGGCCCGTGCGTTACGACGGTGGTTCGCTTTGTATCGAAACCCAAGTGCGCCCGGAGTCCGCCAGAAACGGCCCCACAGTCGACCTCTGGTGGCCGATCGACGCTAGCCGCGCCGACAACGCTGCCACGGTCGTACAGGTCGGACAGAGTTGCATTCGCGGCTTCACGCCCGAAGCCGCAGACGTAGACCCTCTGGGGCTCGCCCCTGGGGCGAGCGCGCGCTGGTTTCTCTTCGGCAAGCCCAAGTTGCCGATCGTCGTTGTCGCGGCGCTCTTCGGTGCCACACAGACGTCGATCGATCTGGGAGCTGTGGGGGCGCCCGCGTGCACGCTTCGCCTCTTGGCCGACTTCCATGTACCGGCCGCTTTCGTTCCCTACGCTGCGGGAGGGCATGGCCTGGCCGAGTGTCGTTTGCTCGTCCCTGCCGACGCGCGGATCGTCGGCGCTCGGCTCGTGTCGCAGTGGCTCGTCGTTCAACCGGGTTCGAATGCCCTTGGCGTGGCGTTGTCGAACGGGACGGTCGCGACGATCGGCAGCACGGTTGATCCCGAGGCCGCCTTCATCGAGGCCAATGCCGTCGATGCAGCTCGTGGTTCGATCTCGTACCATCGCTTGCCGGTGCTGCGCTTGCTCTTCCGGCCCGGCCGATGATTCCAAGCCCCTGCAACGTTTCTACATGCTTCGAGTGATACGTGGCGCGACTCGGTCTCAAGATCTTCTACCTACGCACACGCGACCAGAAGCTCAGCCAGCAAGAACTGGCTGACCGTCTCGGTGTGCGGCAAGCCACGCTCTCGAACATCGAGCGCGGCCGCATGTTGCCGACGTTGCCGCTCTTGATCGAGTTCTGCCGCTATTTCGACGTGACGCCGAACTACCTGCTCGACGAGGAGCGCGGCGTCGAACCACTGCCGACCGAGCGTTGGTCCATGCGCAACCACCTCGTGACGACTGACATGTGGGTCGAGGTCAAGGCGAGCGAGGTTCGCAGGCTGCCCGACGGCAAGTTGCTCTGCCCCTTGCTGCCTGGCGAGTCTTTCTTCGATGACGAGGCGCGAGAGCGGCGCGAAGCTGACATCACGCGCGCCTCCGTTCAAGAGCTCGAGACGGAGCGCGCGCGCAAACGCCGCGCGCTCGAGGCAGCGCTCGATGCCGAGCTCGAAATGCCGCCGCGGGCGCGCCTGGGATCGCGGTCGTAGATCGACGATCGGCGATAACCCACGTCGTGCCCGCTCCGGCGTGCGTTCACGCTGGCTCGGCGAGGACCTCGACATCGAAGCCGACTCCTTCGATGGCCTCGCGGACGAGGTCCATGCGCCCACCATGGACCGAGAGCGTCTTGGCCGCGAGATCCACGACGACGGCTTCGATGCCCTCTACTGCTGCGAGTGCCTGACGAATCGAGGCTTCGCAGTGGCCGCAATTCATGTCGGGTATGGAGTACTTGGTCGTGGTCGTCATGGCGCAGCCTCGCTCGAACGCGCGTCTTCAGGAGCTTGCTTCTCACGATAGCTCACGATAGCTACGGAAGCCTCGCAGGCGGAGGCTGTTCGTTACGACGAAGAGCGACGACGTTGCCATGGCCGCGGCGGCGATCATCGGGTCGAGGGCGCCGAAGGCGGCTAGCGGGATCGCAGCGCAGTTGTAGGCGAAGGCCCAGAAGAGATTGCCGCGGATCGTCGACAGCGTGCGACGCGCGAGTGCGATCGCGTCGGCGATCGCGAGGCAAGAGCCCGACACGATCGTGAGGTCCGAGGCCTCGATTGCGATGTCGGTGCCCGTGCCGATGGCGATGCCGACGTCGGCGCGCGCGAGCGCCGGCGCATCATTGATGCCGTCGCCGACCATCGCGACGCGGCGGCCGTCCGCTTGGAGGGCGCGGATCGTGGCTTCCTTTTGGGCCGGCAGGACTTCGGCGATGACGCGGTCGACGCCGATGGCTTTGCCGACGCTCTCGGCGCTGCGGCGCTGGTCGCCGGTCAAGAGGATGACTTCGAGGCCGAGTTCGTGCAGGGCCTCGACTGCGCGCTTGGCGCTCGGCTGGATCCGATCGGTCAAGGCGAAGGCGAGGCCGGCACAGGCACGCGACCCAGCGAAGACGACCGTGGCGCCTTGCGCTTCGGCGTCGAGGGCACGTCGTTCGAGGTCCGGTGGAAGCGCGTCGAAGAGCGCCGCCTTTCCGACGCGGACTTCGCGACCGTCGACGAGGCCCTGGACGCCGACACCCGCCTGGTTCTCGAAGTCGGTCACCTCGCCGCGTTCAGGATGCGCGGCCGCGATCGCGCGCGCGATCGGATGTTCGGAGCGAGCCTCGAGCGTCGCGGCTGCCCGCAGCAAGCTCGCGTCGACGGCGCCTACGCTCAGCACTTCGCTCACGTGCATGCGGCCTTCGGTGACCGTGCCCGTCTTGTCGAGGACGACGGTATCGATGGCGCGCGTGTCTTCGAGAATCTCACCCCCCTTGATCAAAATGCCGAGGCTCGCGCCGCGGCCCGTGCCGACCAGAATGGCGAGCGGCGTCGCGAGACCGAGCGCGCAGGGGCAGGCGATGATGAGGACGGCGACCGAAGCGGTCAGCGCGGCGTCGATGTTGCCCGTCGTCAGCAACCATGTCGCGAGCGTCAGCAGCGCGATTGCGAGCGCAGCGGGCACGAAGTAGGCCGAGATGCGATCGGCGAGGCGCTGCACTTCGGCGCTGCTGCCTTGCGCTTCGTCGACGAGCTCGACGATCTGGGCGAGCGCGCTGTCGCGACCGACGCGCGTCGCTTCGACCGTCAAAGAACCGTTCGTGTTGATGGTCGCGCCGATGACTTCGTCGCCGACGTCCACGTCGACCGGGACCGGCTCGCCGGTGAGGAGCGAGGTATCGAGCGAAGCGCGGCCCGCGACGACCACGCCGTCGGTCGCGATCTTCTCGCCCGGTCGAACGACGAAGCGCATCCCCACTTCGATGGCGTCGCGATCGATCTCGCGGCCGTCTTCGAGGAAGGCGGTCTTGGCGCCAAGCGTCGCAAGCTTGCGCACGGCCTCCCCGGTCCGGCGCTTGGCGCGGCTCTCGAGCTGCTTGCCGAGCAGGATCAAGGTGATGATCATGGCGCTGGTCTCGAAGTAGAGGGCAGCGCCGGCGAGCGGCGCCTCGGGCGCGACCAGGCCTGTTGCGAAGACCGCGCTGGACCAAGCCCAAGCGACCAGGGATCCGATCGAGACGAGGGTGTCCATGGTCGTGGTACGGAGGCGAGCGTTCTTCCATGCCTTGATGTGGAAGTCGCGACCGCAGAAGAGCACCACGGGCGTCGAGGCCAAGAAGGCGATCCAAGCCGTCGTCGCCGCGTTCAGGAGCGGGAACATCGAAACCACGACGACCGGCACCGTGAGGATGGCGGCGAGGATGAGTTTGCGGCGGAGCTGCGTTGCTAGCTTTGCTTCGGCGGCTTGCCGGCTGCGCTCGTCGATGACCGCGAAGCCGATTCGCTCGATCGTAGCCTGCAACGCGTCTTCGCTGACCGCGCCCGCATGGGTGACGTCGGCTCGCGCGTTGGCGAAGTTGACGCTGACCTTGTCGACGCCGTCGATCTTCAGGAGCTGCCGCTCGATGCGCCGCGCACATGCGGCGCAGGTCATGCCGCCGACCAGAAGGCGGCTGCGCTTCATCGGGCTCGCTGCGGTTTTGGTCTGCGCGTCTTGCAAGATACTTGGACTTAGGCCGTTCAGCGGTCGTGCTCGAGCGTGTCTTCGACTTGAATCAGGGTTTTGAAGCTATGAGGCCGCGTTGATTGGCCGGACATGCTACTGATGAAGCCTGACGCTGGCGCCAAGGCTTCGACCCACCAAAATGTGACCGCTCCGAGTCGGTCACTTCGTTGACGGAAGCCTCGATTCAACAACCCTCTGACGACTCGCTGCACAGTTCGGTCCATTCCAAGATCGAAGAGCCACTCGGCTGGAGAAAAGCTCACACCTTCGATGGGCTCCCCTCGCCGGTCGACGACGTGCAACGTCTTCTTCTTGAACGGCGTCAGCTGGACCACGCGTTCTCCGTGCTCCGTCGCGGGGACGGTGGCCCAGCCAATGGCATCCGCGAAGACCAGGAGCTGGGTCGCATCGCCTGCGCGCAGGTAGGAACAACGCCCTCGCCGATCGCTGCGCGCCGCGTCGTGGACCGTGCCATCGAAGTCCGCCGCCAGCGCGCCGAAAGAAGCAACGATGGCGTCGCGTACTGGCTCGCCTTCGGGCGAGAGGACTTGCAGCTGCGTCGTTCGCCACGCAGCGACGTCGAAGTCGAGCTTTGCGCTGCGCATCACGGTGTCGGACGGCCACCATCCGAGCTCGACAGTGGGATTCCACGCATGCGTTGCATCCGGTTGCCAGCGCGCGACGTGCTCCGGTGTGAGCGCAACCTGCAAGCGACAATCTCGGCTCGGGCCGATCGAGAACTCGAAGTGCCCGCGTTCGTCGGGCGCGAGGACTTGTCGGGCCCGGAAGAACTCCATCTTGGACTGGGCTGCTTCGATGTACAGCGTGCGACTCAAGATGATGGGCAAGGCGCGTTGATAACCCTTCTCGAGGCCGCTCAGTGAAGCGCGGATAGGCTCGGCTTTGGATAAGACGACCTCGTGTCGTTCGCCGTTGGCAAATGGTTGTAGAGCTCCATGCTGCCAGAGCCGTCCATTCTCTTCGCGAAAGAGGTAGGTCTCGCCATGTTCGGGGCTGCGGATGGCGAACACAGTCTTTTGTGGGGCCAGTGACAAGATCGTTGCATCGACGAATCCGTTCGCATCGCTGACACAGAGATCACGCCAAGTCCCTACGTTCGACAAGTGTTGCGCCACTGTCGTGCCCGAAACCGGAGTACCGAGCGCATTGGTCAAGCGAAGGCTTAGCGAGTCGACAACTTGGATGACGCGCGTCCACTTCTTCGTCTCAGAGCCGAGCGCGATCCAATCGCGCCAGATCAAGCCGCCATCGTCGTGGAGGTCGACCGAGACTATTCGGTTTGTAGACCACGGGATGTCAATGTGTTCGACGTGTCCGTGCTCACAGGCGCGCGTTGCGAGAACGACTGGGTTCGCCGAGTCGTGGATGAGGAACGAAGCGCGCAGCGTTCCGCGAATCGCCTGCCTCGCTTGCTCGAACTCGATCACTGCGTCGATGGCACCATCGAGTCGCCGGTCTGCTTCGACCAGGCGGACGAGCGATCGCGTCGTGCAATCCGACAGAGGGATCGACTGTCGCGGGACGCCTGCGGCGTCTCTCCAGGTCGCGACTGCGCTGTAGCGGTAGTGGTCGAGAGCCGCGACTTCGAAGCGCCCCTCTTCATCGGTCACGCACGTGAGTCGTTCGTGGATGCCGACCTCGCGAAGCCCGACCCTGGGGCTCAGCCAGACCTCGACCCGCGCGCCGGCGATCGCAGCTCCGGACCTCGAACGCAGCGCACCCGACAGGGGGCTGCGCGAGGTGTTCGGCGCGCTGCCGCTTGCTTTGCCTTCCTGCGCTGCCAGGGGTGCGTGCAGTAGGCAAGCGCCAAGGACTAGGAGCAGCACCTTCGGCCTGGTCGACCGACCGCTAGCTCGGCAGCGCCATGGAGTCGGAGGTGCTATGCTCTCGACCGCGGTCTGCTTTCGTAGTTTCCGCCTTTCACTCACAATGTCCGTCCTTCCTAGACTACAGGTCTAACCATGCGTACTGCACTCATGGCAGCCGCCGTCCTTGCGGTGGCCGCTTCTCTCTCCGCACAAACCAAGAACTACATCCCCGATGGCTATGCGACTGTCGAGGGTAGCTCCTCGACTTCGTGGCCGTTTGGCCTGAGCACGCCGAACCAGATCCAGTATCTCTATAACAGCACTCTCGTGGGCAGTCCCGCCATCGTCGCCAACCAGATTGCGTTTCGAGGTCAAGGCGGTTCGGCTACGCCCGCCAAGGCCGGCGTCGTCGTCGAGATTGCAATGACGACGACTGCAGCCGAGCCAGCAACGGCGAGCACGACGTTCGCGACGAATCGTGGCCAAGACTACACGGTCGTCTTCACTGCGAAGACCGTCAACCTGCCTGCGCAGCCGGGAACTGCCACGCCGCAACCCTTCGTGACGGCCTTCAAGCTCGACAAGCCCTTCCCCTACATCAAGGCGAATGGCAACTACCTCGTCGAGTTCACGACGACCACTGCAGTCGCTGGGGCGTACTCGCATGATTGCGAGTTCTTGAAGGCTGTCGTCAACACCGAGAAGTTGGCGGCCTGCGGCGGTGTCTCCCAAGCGGTGTCCGGCGGCACGTCGACGATCACGACCTCGCTCGCGACCTTCACGCTCAGCGGCGGTCCCGCGAGTGGAGTCGGCGTCTTCGTGATCGGCTCCGACCTGCCGGCACCCGTGCCTTTGCCGGTCGGCAGCTGCAAGCTCGCCGTGTTGCCGATCCTCTTGCTTCCCCAGGTCTTGAATGCAGCGGGTGGCGCAGCGCTGCCGATTCAGATCCCCTTCCCTCTGCGTGGGACGAAGTTCTCGCACCAGTGGGTCACGATCGATCCGGTCAACAATGTGTGGGCCAGCTCGAACGCCATCGAGACCGAGATCGGCGGCTATCTGAACGCAACGCGCATCTACAACAACACGTCGGCGACGTCGCCGACCGGCACCGTGCAGTTCGGCGTTGCCGTCGTGTTCGAGCTCACGACCTGATCGCTAGCCAGTCATCGTCTCTCGGCGTCGCGTGTCGCGGAATCCTGCCGGTTGACGGCGTCCCGCGACGCGCGACGCCACAACTTCTCGAAGCTGGACGCATCCATCATCACCACTTCGTTGAAGTAGAACCGCCACTTTGTCTTCTTGCTGAACTTCAAGCCGATGAGCATCCCGAAGCTGTCTCTCGCGTGTTCGCGGTCGTAGACAAGAATCCGCCCGT
Source organism: uncultured bacterium (assembly GCA_937858895.1). Lineage (GTDB taxonomy): Bacteria > Planctomycetota > UBA1135 > UBA1135 > JACKHW01. The sequence continues at coordinate 21,127 of CALLZN010000124.1, forward strand.
CCGCGTAGAAGTCGATCTGGCGCGCGGCGTGCTGGTCTTCGAACACTTCGATCAGCCGGCGACATGCGCCCCACGACGCCGAGTCGTAGTGCTGCCACCCGACGGTCTGGTATTCGAAGTAATAGGGCGGGCCTGCTCTTGTGGCTTCAGACATGATGCGCACCATCGTCGATCACCTGCTAATCATGTCGTTTATCACCGTGTTCGCGACGACCATCGCAGCACAGCGTAGCTAATTCGTCGATGCTGCGCGCGGGCGACTCGACCGCTCTCTATGCCGACGGGGCACAGTCCGCTGCGACAGCACGCTTCTTTCAGGTCTCGCGCGGCAACTTGTGAAATACTGACAACCATGTCAGACAGCTCGGGCGATACCTTCGGCAGCTTCAAAGACCTGGCCAAGGCCCTTGGACGTGGCGCGCAGCAGGGCGGCGATGACGGCGCGGACAGCGACGACGACGCCAGCGAGCTCGAGGATCGCGGCTGGACGCTCGAGCGAGCCGACGAAGGCGAAGACCTCGAGCCGCTCGGCGACTACGTCTACTCGGGCGAGACCGTGCGCCAGCGCATCGATGCGCGGCCATCGGCCGATGGTCCGATGACGAGCGGGCCGGCTTGTTACCGCGACGAGGACAGCGATGAGCTCGCGCTGCTGCGCTCCTTTCGTATTCGGACGCGCTTCCCCGACGATGTCATGCGCGAGGTCGGCGCGCTCGGCCGCGACCCGGTCGAAGCCGATTGGCAGGGCCGCCTCGACCTGCGCGACCGCGTGATCTTCACCATCGACGGCGCCGACGCGAAGGACTTCGACGACGCCATCTCGATCGAAGTCTTGGACGACGGTCACGTCGAGCTCGGGGTCCACATCGCCGATGTCGGCCACTACGTGCAGCCCGGGACGGCGCTCGACGACGAAGCGCTCGCGCGAGCCACCAGCGTCTACCTGCCCGACCAGGTCGTGCCGATGTTGCCGCACGAGTTGTCGGACGAGCTCTGCTCGCTCGTGGCCAGGCGGCCGCGGCTCGCCTACTCGGTCTTCATGGTCTTCGACGCCAAGGGGCGGCGCGTCGACTCGCGCGTGGCCAAGTCGGTCATCGAGAGCAAGCACCGCACGACCTATGCGCAGGTCCAAGACCTGCTCGACGGCAAGGACACGGAGGCAGCCCGCGAGATCGCCTACCTGCGCGATGAACTCCAGCGGCTCAGCGATTGGACGCGGCGCCAGCAGCAGATCCGGGACGCGAAGGGCTCACTGCGCATGCAGTCGTCCGAACAAAAGTTCGTCTTCGACGCCAACGGCAACGTCGAGCGCGTCGTCGAGGCCGCGCGCTACTTCAGTCAGACCCTGATCGAGGAGACCGCGATTGCCGCCAACCAAGCCGTCGGTGATCTCTTCCGAGCCAAGGGCTTGCCGGCCATCTACCGCGTCCACCTCGAGAAGGACGCCGAAGAGATCGAGGCGCTGCGTGCGACGCTCGAGAAGTACGGCATCCGCGTGCCCGAGAAGGACCGCCTGACCGGGCAGGACATCGGGCACCTGATCCGCGTCGCGCGGCGCAAGCCCAACGCCGAGGCCCTGATCCAGCGCATCATGGGGCTCGTCGAACGGGCGAGCTACGAGATCGGCGATCCCGAGCAGATAGCGACGCACTTCGGCCTCGCGCGCGAGTTCTACTTGCACTTCACGTCGCCGATTCGGCGCTATCCCGACCTCATCGTCCACCGCTGGCTCTGGGCCATCGAGAGCCGCGAAGACGAAGCGAGCGACGAGCTGCGCTCGCACGAGTTCTTGGCCGACCTCGCCGACACCGCCGCTCACTGCTCGGTCAAGTCCGAGGTCGCCGAAGAGACGGAGCGCAGCATGAAGCGCCTCAAGATCTGCCAGCTCATGTCCGGCCACATCGACGAGCGCCTCGACGCCAAGGTCATCCGCGTGAGCCGCTTCGGCGTCGACGTGCACCTGCCGGCTTACAACGTGCCGGGCTTCATCCCGACGCGCGTCATCGGCAGCCGGCCGCGCGTCGAAGGGTCGACACTCACGATCTCGAAGGGCAAGCGCCTGCTCTCCTTCACCGAGGGCTATCCGATCGCGGTCGTTGTGCGCTCGGTCGACTTCATCCTGCTGCAGGTCTTGCTCGAGCTGCCCTGAGCGGGGTGCTCTCCACCGGCGCAGGAATATCAGCTTCGCTACTCAGGCGTCGCTGTCCGCACCCTGTTCGCGCTGCTTCGTCGAACGCAGAGCTTCGGCCGGCACGAAGTCCTTGGTCCGGTCCTTCGCGTCGGCCCAGAGCTTGTCGAGGGCGTAGAAGCTGCGCGCTTCGTCCTGGAAGACGTGGACGACGACCGTGTCGAAGTCGAGCAGGATCCACCAGCCGTCGCTGTAGCCCTCGATGCGCGCCTTCGGCACGCCGGCGTGCTTCATCTCGACGTCGATCGCGGCCGCGATGGCTTGCGCTTGGCGGCGGCTCTCGGCGCTGACGAGGATGAACCAGTCGGTGATCGACAGACCCTTGGCCACGTCGAGAACTCGGAGGTCGAGTCCCTTCTTGTCGATCGCGATCGCGATGGCTTGGCGAATCAGGTCTTCGGTCGTCATGGCAACTACTGTCAACCCCACTGTTGCATTAGATGCGCCTGAAGTCGTGCAGCGTGGGCCTCGTGGCCCACGTTGCGCGACTGTTCTGGTGTGTCGCTGGATGTCACCCAGGGTGACGAGCGCGCGCAGGCGACCCAATGGGTCGCCGAGCACGATCCGTCGCCCTGGGGGGCGTCCAGCGGCCGCCAGACGGGTGGAGGTAATGCAACATTGGGGTCGAACTCGGCGCGCCGCTCGTCGAGCAGCGCGCCTTTGCTGCCGCTCAGTTGGCGGCCGCGCGGATGAAGAGGGGCAAGAAGACGAGCGCGACGATGCTCATCAGCTTGATCAAGATGTTGATCGCGGGCCCGGCGGTGTCCTTGAAGGGGTCACCGACCGTATCGCCGACGACGGCGGCCTTGTGGGTCTCCGAACCCTTGCCGCCGTACTCGCCGCTCTCGACGAACTTCTTGGCGTTGTCCCACGCACCGCCGGCGTTGGACATGAAGAGCGCCATCATGACGCCCGACACGAGTGAGCCGGCGAGGAGGCCACCGAGCGCTTCGGCGCCGATCAAGCGACCGACGACGATCGGCGCGAGAACAGCGAGCAGGCCCGGGGCGATCATCTGACGAAGCGAACCCTTCGTCGCGATCGCGACGCAGCGCGCGCTATCGGGCTCGGCGCCGGGCGCGCCTTCGAGCAGGCCCTTGATCTCACGGAACTGACGGCGAACCTCACCGATCATGTCGTTGGCCGCGCTTCCGACCGCGCGCATCGCGAGCGCGCTGAAGAAGAAGGGCAGCATGCCGCCGATGAAGAGGCCGATCATCACGTTCGGGTCGTTGATGTTCAGGACCGGCACCTTGGCGCCCACCTTGTTGGCGAGCGTCTCGGCCTGGACCGAGAACGTATTGAAGAGCGCGAGCGCCGTCAGCGCCGCCGAGCCGATCGCGAAGCCCTTGCCAATCGCTGCCGTCGTGTTGCCGGTCGCATCGAGGGCGTCCGTGCGCTTGCGTACCTCTGGTTCGAGGTGGGCCATCTCGGCCAGGCCGCCCGCGTTGTCCGCGACCGGGCCATACGCGTCGACGCCGAGCGAAATCCCGAGTGTCGAAAGCATGCCGACGGCCGCGAGCGAGATGCCGTAGATACCGGCCAACGAGAAGGTCCAGCCGATGCCGAGACAGATCAAGAGCAGGGGCAGCCAGGTCGACGACATGCCGAGCGCGAGCCCGTAGATGATGTTCGTCGCGGCGCCCGTCTGGCTCTGCTTGGCGATCTCTTGCGCAGGCGCCTTCTGCTCCGAGGTGTAGTACTCGGTCACCTTGCCAATGATCACGCCGAGGAAGAGGCCGATGACGACGGTCCAGAAGGCATCCCAGCAAGAGATGGCCTTGCCGTCGACCGTGATCGTGCCAGACCAACCGAAAACCAGCGTCGCCAACGCCATGAAGGCCACGAGGAGGACCGAGGCGCCGAAGAGACCGCTGAAGAGCGCATGGTGCAACTTGGTCTCGTCGTTGGTGTGCACGCGGAACGTGCCGAGGATCGAAGCGATGATACCCAGCGCCGACAGCAAGATCGGATAGAGGACGACTGCGCCCTGCGCGGCTTCGTTGCCCGGCAGGCTCGTGATCGCGAACCCGAGGATCATCGTTGCGAGGATGGAGCCGACGTAGCTCTCGAAGAGGTCGGCGCCCATGCCCGCAACGTCGCCGACGTTGTCGCCGACGTTGTCGGCGATGACGGCCGGGTTGCGTGGGTCGTCCTCGGGGATGCCGGCCTCGACCTTGCCGACGAGGTCGGCGCCGACGTCAGCGGCCTTCGTGAAGATGCCACCGCCGACGCGCGCGAAGAGCGCGATCGACGAAGCCCCGAACGAGAAGCCGAGGGCGTTGTCGAGACCCGCGTTGCCATAGACCCACGAGAAGAAGGTCACTCCGAAGAGGCCGAGGCCGACGACCGTCAGGCCCATGACCGTGCCCGACGAGAACGCGATGTCGAGCGCCTCCGAGAGCGAGCGCCGAGCCGCGTTGGTCGTGCGCACCGCGGCGCGCGTCGCCGTGTGCATTCCGATCCAGCCGGCGAGCCCTGACGCGAAGGCGCCGCAGACGAAGGCAAGCGCCGTCCAGAAGGACAAGAACGCTGTGATGACGACCGCGACGATGGCGACGAAGATCGCGAGGATCTTGTATTCGGTCGTCAAGAAGGCCATCGCGCCGACTTGGATGCGTCGCGCGATTGTTTTCATCACTTCCGTGCCCTCGTCCTTCGCCATGATTTTGGCAAAGAGCTTCGACGCATAGACGAGCGCGCCGAGAGCGAGGGCCATGGCGAGGAGTCGAATGAAAATTTCCATCGAAGGGACTTCCGCTGCTGAGCCGGGAGGGAGGTGCGTACGAGGCCGGGCGCTCGGTCCAAGGGACTCGTTGATGCGCTTCCAGGCCGTCAAAGCCGCCGAGGCTAGCGACTTGGGTGCATGAAGTCGTCGCGAAATGGCTCACAAAAGTGCGCGGCAACGCGTCTCGGGGCTTCAGCTCTCGTTGTCGTCGCTGCTTCGCTGCTCGTCTTGGTCGCGAGCCGGAACAGCGGCCTCGGACGTGTTCGTTTCGCCGGACGCGCCAGCGTCGGGGCTCGGTCGCTTGAGGCTGGTCGGTCCGACGTCGACCGTGATGCGACGCGTCGAGCCAACCGCCGCTTCTGGGTAGGGCTCGCCGAGCAGCTTGCGCTTCGAGTGGCGGCGGTACCAGAAAAAGTAGATCAGCGCAGCCAGCACCAAGCCGACGAGGATGGACCAAAGCACGGCACTCTCGGCGCGCTGGACCCAAAGGGCCACGAGCGTGATGTCGGCGCCGAAGTAATAGCCGAGCCAGATGAAGAGCGGCGCGCTGATCAAGACGCCGAGGCCATCCATCAGGTAGAAGCGCAGCGGCGAAGTGTTCATCGAGCCCGCGGTGAAGAAGGCCGGGACCCGGATGCCAGGCAAGAAACGCGCGACGAAGATCGTCAGGCGGCCGTGACGTTGCAGCCAGCGGTCGAAGCGCGCTAGCCCCTCCTGGCTGATCCACGAACGCACGAGGCGCAGGCGCAAGAGCTTGGGACCGAAGATGCGACCCAGCACATAAGGGATCGAGTCACCGACCATGATGGCACCGGCGGCGGTGGCCATGAGACCGACCGGATGGTGTCCACCCCCGCTCAGTTCGCCGCGGTAGGCGACGTAGCCAGCGGCGACGAGGATGAGCTCTTCTGGCAGTGGCAGCCCGATCCCGCATAAGAGAAGGAGCCCCGCGAGCACGATGTGCGGGTCGTTCTCGACGAAATGTAGGATCGATTCGAACAGGGGACTCTCCGAAGTGCGTGCCGTTCTCGTAGGTCGACCCGAACCCCGGAATTACTTTCCGAGAAACGGCGCCGCGAGGCCACCTGCCGCTCGAAAATATCCGCGACATCCCAGCCGCTCAGCCGCCCTTCGTCTTCGTCCACTCGAGCCAAAGGCGCGCCGCGCGGCCAAACACGAAGTCCCCGGTCAGAGTGTTTCGGTCTTCTGGACCGAGGCCTGCGGCTGCGGGCTCGCCGCGGTCGCGCAAAGCCCTGGCGAGTCGCGTCAAGAAAGAGCTTCTCTCAGCTCCGCCTGTCGATGCCCAGGCGGTCGCTGCCTCTTCGAGCCGGGTGGCAGCCAAGTCGGGAAGCGCCGTTTCGAGGGCCGTGGTCGCCAAGAACTCGAGGGCTGTGGCGCGCTGCCAGAGGACCCAGTTGACGTCCGGCGCACGTCGCTTGGCCTCCTCGAGCAGGCGCGAGGCGAGGTCGAGGGGGTCGGAGCCCGTCATTTCGGCGAAGGCGCGGCGCCTCGCCTCGCCGCCTTCCTGGTCGCCACAGCGCGTCACGAGGTGGAAGCCCTGCCAGGCCCGAGCAAGCCCATCCGCATCCGGCCGCGTCGCAGCCTCATCGAGGATCTCGAGGGCATCGATCAGGGCCTCGACTTGTCGTCGCGGGTCGGCCTCGGCCGAGGCGTCGTCGTAGGCGCGCCGCCATGCCAGGTCATAGAGGAAGTCGGGTCGCTCCGGCAAGAACCACGAAAGCAAGCGAGCTGGCGCGCGGCGCGCGCGGCGGTCTTGCTTGTCGGTCGCGCGGCCGACCTCCGACCAGAGGAAGGGGATGGGGACAGCGCGCAGCGGTCCGAGCATGTCGATGCACTCGACGCGCGTCGGGAGCAGTCCACGCTCTTCGCGCGTGCAACCGCGCCAGAACACGGCGAGCCCCGCGGCAAGCAAGCCGGCGCCGAGGGCGCGCTTCAGCAGCAGCGGGATGCTCAGCACAGTTCTTCTTTGCGCGGAGGGTAGATCGCGGCGAGCGCGACGAGGACGGCGGCGGCGACGAGGGTCGAGACGTCGCTACGATCGAAGTGCAGCACGGGCACAGCCACGCGTGCGAGCACGTCGCCGAGACTCGGGCCGAGGGCGCCTTCGAGGGTCGCCGACGCGACGAGGACGCTGGCCATGCTCGCGACGTGGACGAAGGGCCCGACGAAGCGCGCGAGCGCGACCGCGATCGCGACCAGGAGAGCCTGCCGCGGAAGCTGCGAGAGGGCGAGCGCGAGGCCGGCCAGCCAGGTGCTGACCTCGCCATCCTCGAGGCTCGACTTGCCACCTCGAAAGTCGGTGCCGCTTCCTTCGCCGCCACTGCGCTCGAGGATCCAAGTCCCGCGTTCGTGCTCCCCGATCGGGACGTGGGCCCAGGCGCCGGCATTGACGAGCTCGAAGCTCGTGCGCGATCCCGACGGCGCCATCAAGTCGTAGGTCGAGGCGAGGCCGAGCGAAGCCAAGCCGAAGCCACCATGCGGTTCGAGCCGCAGCATCGCATGCGGCGACGTCGCCGCCAGCTCGAAGCGCAGTCGGTCACCGCGCTTCACGAGGTAGGGCGCCCCTTCCATTTGGATCGGCGTCGAGGAGCGCAGTCGCTCGTGGCCGGCGAGCCGCAGGCCTATGCCGAGGGCGAGAGCGGCCGCCCCTTGCAGCACGAGCCACGCTGCGAAGACGCCCGCGATCGCAGCGAAGCGGGCCCGCACGGGTCGCCGTGCGTGCAGTGGAAGCAAGCGCCGCCCAGCGTCCTGCGGCCCAAAGATCGGCAGAGCGGCGCGCAGCGACAGCACGACGAGGGCGGTCGGCAAGAAGAGCGTCAGCAGCAGCAGCGGAGCGCGCCGTTCCCAGTCCGCCTCGCTCGCCTGCGCTTCGATCGTCCCCGCGTCGAGGTCTGCGAGCACGAAGGCGAGCCACAGCAGGGTCGACACTGCGAGCATGCCCCAGGCGCCCGGGCTCGCGATCGACGTGAACGCACGTTGGAAGCCTTGCATCAACTGGCCTCGAAGTCAGCCAAGGCCTCGGCGACGCGGCGTCCTCCGAGGACCTGCGCGGGGGGGCCGAAGGCGACGCGACGCCCCTTCGACAACACGAGCACGCGATCAAACAGGTCGGCGCCGAGCGCGTCGAGGACGTGGGTCGCGACGATCGCGGCGCCGCCGCGGGCGCGGTGCGCTTCGAGCTCGCGACGCAGGATCGAGAGCGCGAGCGGATCGAGGCCCGAGTCGGGTTCGTCGAGCACGAGGAGCGGCGCTTCGAGCGCGATCGCGTCCGCGAAGGCGAGCCGACGCTCCATACCGGTCGACCAGGACCCGTGTGCCCGGCGCATCGCAGCCCCGAGGCCGAGGCGCTCGAGGACGCTGGCGGCGCGTCCGCGGGCCTCGCGTGAACGGTGGCCCGCGAGGTTGAGAGTCAGCGTCAAGAACTCGAGCCCGCTCAGGCGACCAAGGGGCAGTCGACCATCGAGCACGACGCCGACCTTTCCGAAGAGCTGTCGCGGGTCGGGCGCCGCCCCGAAGAGCCGAGCTTGACCGCTGGTGGGCTCGAGGAAGCCCAGGATGCAGCGCAAGAGCGAGGACTTGCCCGATCCGTTGGCACCGATCAACGCGCAGACTTCACCCGCTCGGACTTCCAAGTTGATGTCGTGCAGCGCCTCGACGCGGCGCCGCCCGAGCAAGCCAGCGCGATAGCTGACGCCTAGCCCACCGGCTTCGAGGATCGGCGAGCCGTGCTCGCACTGCGTTTCCATAGTCGCTTCTGCAGCCAT
>CALLZN010000125.1 GCA_937858895.1 uncultured bacterium
CAGCCATGAGCGAGTCGAGCTCGAGGCCGAGCAGGGCCTTGTCGAGGATGGCCTTTTGGACCGCGTCGAGTTCGAGCCCGGCGGCTTCCTTCGCGGCTTCTTCAGCTGTCAACTGACCGAGCCCGAGCCGCGCCATGAAGAACTTGATGGGGTCGACGTCTTCGCCTGCTTCGACTTTGTTCTTGAGAGAGATGTAGTCCGCGGCTGCGGTTGCAGTCGTCTGCATCGAAGGCAAGTCGCGCCCGATCTTCTTGGTGATGGCCTCACCACCACCGTCGAGCATGGCCATCGAGGGGAAGCCGCCGAACCCGTAGGTCCGAAGCAGGGCATCGTCTTCGCGCCCCTCGATCCTCGTCATGATGCTCGCGAAGAGCACGACGTTCTTCTTCGCCCAGGCCTGGAAGCCCTCGGTCGAGAACACACGGTCCTCGAGTGCTTTGCAAGGCGGTCACGGCGAGTAGGAACGAGAGAAGTAGGCGAACACGACTTTGTTCTCCTTCTTGGCTCGCTCCTTGGCACCTGCGAAGTCGACGGACCAGCCGCCATCGACGAACCAAGCTTCTTGAAGCTTTGCTTCATACTTGGCCTTGAGATCGTCCTGGGACGGCTGCTTCGCTTGCGCGAAGCCGTCGCCGGCGATGACGCCGAGCGCGAGCCCCAGGAGCGAGAACCACTCATTCTTCCGTTGCATTGGATACCTTCCTGTTTCGAACGGCCACATCGACCGCGGCGAGTATCGGAACAGGAAGCCCCTTAGCACGCAACTACCTGAAGCGTAGATCGCAAGAATGCGGGGCCTAGGCCAGCCGCAAACGGAAACCCGCCCCGGCTCACCTCACTTGCGCAGAGCTTCGTGCACGCGGCCGACCATGTCGGGCCCCGGCTTCAGCGTTGCGTCACCGTCGTCCTTCCACTTGGACGGGCAGCCTTCGTCGGTCTTCTTGGCCAAGTAGAGGTTGGCCTTGAGCTGCCGCAAGATCTCGTCGATGTTGCGCCCCATGTTGAGGAAGTTGACCGCTGCATTCATCAGCTTGCCGTCTGGCGCGATGATGAAGGTGCCGCGCAAGGACAGACCGATGTCTTCCAGGTAGACACCAAACATGCGCGCGACCTTGCCGGTCGTGTCGGACGCCATCTGGTATTGGACGTCCGCGAGCTCCTTCTCTTCGCGCTGCCACGCTAGGTGGACGAACTGTGTGTCACAGCTCACAGTCACGATGTCCGCGCCGAGTCGCTCGAACCGTTCTTGCTGCTCTGCCAGAGCAGCGAATTCAGTAGCTCACACAAAGGTGTAGTCGGCGGGGTAAAAGAAGAGAATGGTCCAGCGACCATTTTCTTTTTGCTTGGCGAGGTCGAACTGACCGAAGCCCTTGGTCTTCGGGTTGAACGTGTTCATCGTGAAGTCGGGGACAACGCCGCCGACCCGCAGCACGCCATCGCCGCGCTCGTTCTTGCACTCTGCCATTTCGATCAAACCTCTCTAGAGCGAGAAAACACGCAGTCTGGCGACAGCTACGCGGATCTACCAATCGAAAATGCCGATAGCCCCCATCAGGGAAAGCTCCATCCGGGGCAGCGAAGGCTCAAGCGAAGCGCTCGAGCAAGGCCGCGTCGACATCGCTCGTGTTGAGCGCTACCGGCAACCCATCCTTGACGGTCATCGCCACCGGGTTCTGTCCGAACTCGTAGCCGAAGAGCGCGAAGTCCTCCAAGTCGAGGGCGACGAAGTCGCAAGCCTTGCCTTCATGCAGGGTCCCGCGCTCGTGCGACAAGCCCAGCGAAGCCGCAGGATTGCGCGTGATCGCGTTGAGGCTCTCCTCGGGTGTGAAGCCGTAGTGAATGCGCGCCAGCGTCGCAATCATCGGTAGGGACCACGTGTAGCAGCTGCCAGGATTGAAGTCGCTGGCCAGCGCGACGACCGCCCCGCGGTCCACGAGGGCACGCCCCGGGGCGTGGTGCGGCTTGTTCAGAAAGAAGATCGTGCCCGGCAGCAAGACCGCCGTCGTGTCGCTGCCAGCGAGCATGTCGATGCCGCGCTCCGAGATGCAGGCCAGGTGGTCGGCCGAAGCGGCGCCGACTTCGACCGCAAGCTCGGTGCCACCGAGCGAACTCAGCTCGTCGACGTGAAGACGAATGCGATAGCCGAGCTCACGGGCACGATCACAGATGCGACGCGTCTCGTCGAGGCCGAAGACATGGCCTTCGACGAAGACGTCACAGGAGTCGGCGAGCGGCCGCAGCTCGGGCAGGATCGAAGTCACGAGCAGGTCGACGAAGCCGGGCCGATCGTCGCGGTATTCGAGCGGCACTTCGTGGGCGGCCAGCAGCGTGCGCGACATCGTGATCGGCAACTCGTGCTCGACGCGACGCAGGACCTCGAGGCTCTTGCGTTCGGCCTCGAGGTCGAGGCCGTAGCCGCTCTTCGCCTCGATCGTCGTCGTTCCGCTCGCGAGCATGCGCTCGATGCGCGAGCGCACGCGACGATGGAGCGTGTCCTCGTCGAGCGCGCGAAGCTTCTCCACCGATGAGAGAATGCCTCCGCCTTGCTTCGCGATCTCGACGTAGTCGGCGCCACGACAGCGCAGCAAGAACTCGCTCTCACGCGTCGTCGCGAAGACCGGGTGCGTGTGCGCATCGACGAAGCCCGGGACGACGACGAAACCCTCGAGGTCGAGCTCGTTCGCCGCCTCGTAGCGCTGCGCCATGTCCGCGTCGGCGCCGACCTCGAGGACGACGCCGCCCTCGGTCGCGATCGCGGCGTTCTCCAGAACTGCGGCGCGACCCAAAGCTTCGCCGCGCACAGGGCCTTCGCGCGGCCCGTCGGTCAGCGGCACGAGCTGCCGAATGCGGCGATACAAGACGTCACAGGTTCGCATGGCGCTGGATTCTCTGGAACGCCACGAAAAACGCCAGCGCGACGGGCCTCGAGCCTGCATTCTCTGCGCGATGCCAGCGCACGAAGCGTCCAGCAACGGCCCAGAGCCCCTGCCAATTGAGTCAGCCCAAGGCGAGTCGCCCCGAAGCGAAGCAGCGCCGGGCGAAGCCCTCGTGATCGAAGCGATCGGGCTGCAGAAGCACTTCGCGACGACGATCGCGGTCGACGGAGTCGACTTGGCCGTGCGGGCGGGCGAGTTCTTCGGCTTCCTCGGCCCCAACGGCTCCGGCAAGTCGACGACCATCGGCATGCTCACGACGCAGCTGCTACCGGACCAGGGCACGATGCGGGTCGCGGGCTTCGACCCCGTCACCCAGGCGATCGAAGTCAAGCGCTGCATCGGCATCCTGCCTGAAGAGATCCAGACCTTCGACCGCTTGACGGTGCGTGAACTCGTGACCTTTTCTGGTCGCATCCGCGGCCTCGCGCTCGACGTCGTCGCGACCCGGCGCGAAGAGCTCCTCGAGCTCATGGAGCTCTCGTCGAAGGAACGGAACAAACTGCTCATCGACTGCTCGATGGGGATGCGCAAGAAGGCAGTTCTGTGCAGCGCCATCATTCACAAGCCGCGCGTGCTCTTCCTCGACGAGCCGTTCAACGGCATCGATGCACGCACGTCGATCGCGATCCGCGCGCTCCTCGACGCGCTGCGGCGCGGCGGAACCACGGTCTTCTTTTCGTCCCACATCCTCGAGCTCGTCGAGCGACTCTGCACGCGCCTGGCCATCGTCGAGCACGGCAGGGTGCGGGCGAGCGGCACGATCGACGAGCTCCGCGACCGCGTGGGGCTCCGCCGGGACGCGAGCTTCGAAGACGTCTTCTTGGCGTCCCTCGAAGAGCGCGGGACGACGACGACGGAACTCTCATGGCTGAGTTCACCCTCCTCCTGAGGCTGCGCTTCCGGCTCTTCTGCCGTCAGTGGCAGATCAGCAAGGTCGCGGCCATCGCCGTCCTCCTCGTCCTCGTGGGACTCGGCGTCACGGTCTGGATCGTGTCGTCGACCCTCGTCTCCTTGCATGCGGGCTTGTCCGCGAGCGCGAGCGAACGATTGACGCGGCTGACCGCGGTCTTGTTGTCCGCCCTCTTCGTCATCGGCCCCCTCGTCGGGATGCGCTCGCAGGAATACTTGGACGTGACGAAGCTCTTCGTCTACCCGGTCCGCCCGACGACTGTGTTCACGACGACCGTTCTCGGCGGGCTCTTCGGCATCTCGACAGTCTTCGTCGTGCCGCTGCTGCTGCTACCGCCCGTCGCCGCCCAACCGCAACGCGTGCTGGGCCTGTTGGGCCTGACTTTCGTCTACGTCGTGATGCTGCACGCGGTCGTGCAGTGCGTGACCTTGGCCTTCTTGGGCGCGCTCACGAGTCGGCGCTTCCGCGACTTCACCGCCATCTTGGCGCCGGCGATCGGCTTGACCTGCTACACGGCGATGCAGGGGCTCGTGCTCTCCACGCGACATGGAACGGCGCCGACGGCCCTGCTCCGGCTGCTCGAGACGGATGCCCTTGCCTTCCTCGATGATGTCGCCGTGGTCCTGCCGCCCGTGTGGTTCGCCGATGCTTGCACGGGCTCTTTGGGACTCGAGGTGGCGCTCTTGGGCCTGCTCGCGCTGACGCTCGGCCTCGTGGTGCTCGGAGCCTTCCTCACGACGCGAGCCTTCCACGGCGTGACCGATTTAGGGGATGGCAGCGAAGCCGAAGCGCAGCCGCGCTCCGCGCAACCAGGCATGATCGTGAGACGCCTTCCACACGCGCTTGCGGCGCTCTACGAGAAGGAGCGCCTGGTGCGCACGCGCGATCCGTGGATGCGCATGCTCATCGTCCAGCAGATCGGCTTCGTAGCCTTGATCACGATCTTCGAGGCGTGGATCGGCCGTCGCGACTTCGCGGCCCCGACGATTCCGATCTGGCTGCTGCTCTACTTCGAAGCTGGCTTCCTCCAGAACATGCTCGGCCTCGAAGGAGCAGCCTTCCGCAGCAGCGCCGCGCTACCCGTCGCGGGCTCGACCCTGCTCCTCGGAAAGAACCTCGTGTGGTTCCGCGCCTTCGGCCTTGGCAACCTCGTCATGGTGCCGAGCCTCGCGCTGCTCGGCGCCTGGCTCGGCCGGCGCAGCTTCGATGTCGAGGCCATCGTCGTTTTGACCGTCACGAGCTGCATCGTCTTGCCGTCGATGCTCGGAACGGCGAACGTCATCTCGGTCCTGCTGCCCTTGCGGGTCCCGCAGCGCAGCCGCCGCGCGCTCGGCCAGGACCAGAGTCAAGGCGGTGGCTGCACGACGCCGATCGTGCGCATCTTCGCTTCGCTCGCGGCGCTCGCTCCTGCCGCCGGAGTTGCGATCCTCGTCACGCGGCCTTGGATGCGGAGGCCGAGCATCGATGTGGAGTGGCTGGCCTTCTTCGTGCCGATCGCTGCCGCGCTCGCACTCGGCACTTGGTTTGGATTGACGCGCTTGGCGGGCCACCTCCTCGATGCGCGCCGCGAGCGCCTCTGCGAGTATCTGCGCTGAGCGCGTCGCGCTTCACGCAGTCGCGAGCCGCTCCATGTCGTGTTGGATCTTCTTGCGGCCGCGGTAGACGACCATCTTGACGGCTTCGACCCGCATGCCGAGCTGGTCGGCGATCTCGGAGTATGACTCGCCGCGGACTTCGACACGATGGAGGATGCGTTGCTGCAAGTCCGTGAGGCCCAAGTAGGCGACGTAGTAGAGCTGGAGCCACAGGAGCATGCCCCGGGTCAACGCTTGCCGCTCTTCTTGCTCGTTGATGTGCCACATCGGATCGCTGCTCGCGGGCGCTTCGAGCTCGAAGCCTTCGAAGTCTTCGTAGTTCAAAGGACTCGGCTTGCTACGTGGACGAAGCGTGCGCAGCACCACGTTGGTCACGATGCGCGACGACCAAGTGGCGAAGGCATGTGGCACCGTTGGGCGAAAGCTCTTCGCGTAACGGAAGACGTTGAGCAGCGCGTCTTGGACGATCTCGGACACGTCGTTCTTGAGGCGACGCTTCTTCAACTCGCTGGCGGCGCGGCGTTCGAGGAAGGGCCCGGCCAGCCTCGCGAGTTCATCGAAGACGCGCCGATCGCCCGTGCATGCAAAGTAGGCGAGCAAGTCGGTGCATTGGGTGAGGACCGCGTCTTGGCGGAGCGATGGGTATCGGGTTTCTGGTGCGGCGAGTGCCATGCGAGCGGGTTTCGCGAAAAGCAGGCCAGACAGCGCCACGTCGCCGAAAAACACCTGACCGCGAGAACACAAACCCTTTCAGGGCAGAGATTTACTCGTCGATTTTGGGGCGTCGCCCGGCGCTTCGAACCCGAACCCATGCTGCTCATGGCTCGGTGGCTGTGCGGTTGTGGTACGAGCCTGTGCGAAGCCGAGCGGCTCCGAGCGCCGGAAGCAGTCAGGAACTAAGCCCGTGAGGCCGATAAACCGAGGGACTTCTTTTCGCTCGACACGCGTTCTGCAACGAGACACTTGCCCGCCTTCCGTACCGAGCCCGATCCACTCTGTGAGCTGCCCTCGCTCTACGCCTTGAGGCGTAGACAAAGTGATGGCAGCGCTTCGGGCCCTGCGCGCGACGACCTCCTCTCCATCCTCGCGATCGATCCGATCCTCGCCCTGCGCGCCGTGCGCATGGCGAGCGCCGCCATCCTGGGCAAGGGCGAGGTCGAGGCCTCGACGCCGCGCGAGCTCCTGCAGCGGCTCGGCGCCGGCGTCGTGTCGCGCATGGCGACGTCGCCAGCACCGGCCTTCGAAAACGTCAGCGAAGTGATGGCGCTGTGGCGACACGCCATCGCGAGCGCCGCAGCGGCGCGCAAGCTCGCCGAGCTCGGCTGCCTCGCGAGCGGCGTCGACCCGGACCTCGCGGCCTTCTGCGCCCTCGTGCACGACCTGCCCCGCTGGACTTCGGTCCTCGCTCGCGGGCGGGGCATCGCGCCCGGCAACGAGGGGCCGCTGGCCTGGAGCCGGGCCTGGAGCCTGCCGAACGCCCTCCAAGTCACGTGGCTGGCGGCGCATTGCGGAACACCGGATGCGGACCAACACGCCGAACTCGTGCGCACCGTGGTCGGCGCCGAGACGCTGGCCATCCTCGCTGGCTACCCGCACGCGAAGGACCAGACGGTCGAAACCGACTGGCTCGCCTCGATCGACACGGCTTCGAGGGCCGTCCTCATCGCGAGCGTGCGCAAGGAAGTGGACGTCTTACTGAGGGACGCCGGCTTGTCGATCGAGGCGCTCGAGCCCTACTGCCCTAAGAGCCAGCGGCATGAGCTCGCGCCGCTTCCGCCTTACGCCGAAGGCCTCGTCAAGCTGCAGGAGCTCGGCGGGTCGGAGCGCTATCGCCCGGTCCTCACGAGTCTCGTCGCCGGTGCTTGCCGCTACCTCGGTGCCGACCGCGCCTTCTTCGTCCAGTGGGTCGGCAAGCGGCAACAGCTCTTGATCCGCACGAAGTACGACCGGAGCGCCGTCCCCATCGGCAATCGACTGGTGCGGCCTTCACCCGCCGAGGCAGCAATGATGGGCCGCGTCGCGGGTCTCGAACGACCCGAGTGGCTCGCGCACGAAGAGAAATTCGGCCACCCCCCGCTCCATCACCTCGGCGCCGACGAGGTCCTCGTCGTGCCGGTCCTCGGCGGCGGCGCGTGCCACGGCCTGCTCCTCCTCGACTGGAGCTATTCACGCGATCGCACACGCGAAGAGAGCTTGCCGATGCGCGCACTCGCGCTTGCCGGCATCTGCGGGCAAACCCTCACAGCCCTGCACCTGAAGCGCCTCGGACGCCGCGCAGCCCTCGAAGCGCGCATCGACAGCCTGACCGGCCTCCTCAATCGCCGCGCGGCCCTCGACCAACTCGAGCGCGAGATCCAACGCCAGCGCCGCAAAGAGCAGCCAATGGCGCTGATGATGCTCGATCTCGACCACTTCAAATCGACGAACGACCGCTACGGCCACCTGACCGGCGACCGGGTCCTTGCCTCTGTGGGGCGCGTGCTCAAAGACACGCTACGCAGTAGCGACGTCGCGGGCCGCTACGGCGGCGAAGAGTTCCTCGCAGTCCAGTTCGACACGACCATCGAAGAAGCGACCGTCGTCGCCGCGCGCATCTACAAGTCCGTCGAAGAAGTCGGCGAAGAGATCGGCGTCCCGATCACGATCTCGATCGGCCTCACCGACCTGCGCCCCGATGACAGCGTCGAGTCCCTGCTACGCCGCGCCGACCAGGCCCTCTACGCGAGCAAACACCGTGGGCGTAACCGCTTCTCGATCGACTCGCTCTGAGAGCGCGGAGCGGGGCCCTTTTGCCGCTTTGCCGGGATAGCGACTCTTCCCCAGGTTCCTGCTATCGTCGGCCTACCACTTCCCCACCGTAGCCCCTGAGAGTGATGCAAGAGATGACCGACGACGACGTCGGTGGTCCGACACCGAGTGTGCCGGACGACGAAGACAGACCTCCACCTCGATCGACCGCGAGTTCGCCTCGACCAAGCTATGCGCTCGCGGGCTTCGGCTTGCCCACGGCTGCAGACCTGCCGCTCGACCCTGGCATCATGCTGGTCATCGGCTTGGTGCTGACCTTGACCTCGAGTCTGGTCGTGCACGCGTTGCAGAAGTTCTCCCCGTCCTTGCTCTTGTTGCGCATGGCTGGCGCTCGCCGCAGCGTCAAGAACTTCCCGACCGACCAGCAGTCGGCCGACGCGATCGATTTCAGCAAGGAGCTCCAAGAGTCGGAGATCTACCTGCCAGCGGCCGTCCTCACGGAGCTGATCGGCATCACGATCGCGAGCCTCGGAGCCGTCGCCCTCGTCGACGGTGCCAGCCTCTGGCCGAGCGGCATCTGGGGCATCGGCCTCTTCATCTTGTTGGTTGGGCTCTTCGCCCACCTTTTGCCCGAGCGCATCACCGAGTTCCGCGCGGAGCGCATCGTGCACTTTGCGCTGCCGGTCCTGCGCGTGCTGCGCATCTTGCTGCTGCCGGTCACAGCGCCCTTGATGCTCGTCACGAAGTTCATCATCCGCAACGTGCTCGGCATCCGTGAGGAGCTCGAACTCGAACAGGAGCGCCAACAACTCGCGGACGAAATCCGCGCCGCGGTCGAGGACAGTGACGATTCGGAGGCGCTCGACGACGAAGAGAAGGCCTGGATCGAGAACATCGTCGAGTTCCGCAAGGAAGACGCTGCCGGCATCATGACGCCGCGCACCGACATGATCTGCGTCGAAGCGAGCAGCACGCTCCAAGCGGCGATGCAGCTCGGCGTCGAGTCCGGCCACAGCCGCTTGCCAGTCTTCGAGGAGAAGCTCGACTCGATCATCGGCGTCTTCTACCTGCGCGACGCGGTCGCGGCGTTGGCCGCCGGCAGCCCGACCGTCATGCAGGATCCCGTGCGGCAATACATGCGGGATGCCTACTTCGTCCCCGAGAGCAAGCGCGTCAGCAACTTGCTGCGCGAGTTCCGCGAGATGCGCGTGCAGATTGCCATCGTCGTCGACGAGTACGGTGGCACGAGCGGCCTCGCCTCGATCGAGGACATCCTCGAAGAGATCGTCGGCGAGATCGAAGACGAGTATGACGACCCGCGCGTGACCGACGAGCCCTTCGTCGTCAAGGACGAGGGCCATTGGGCCGAGTGCGACGCCAAGATCCGCATCGGCGACCTCAACGAAAGCCTCGTCGTCGAGCTGCCCGAATCCGAGGACTACGAGACGCTCGGCGGCTTCGTCGCGAGCCAGCTCGGGCGCATCGGCACGGCCGGCGAAGTCTTCCATTGGCAGAACGTCGAATTCACGATCCTGAGCGCCGATGCGCGACGGCTCGGTCGTGTGCGACTGCGCGTGCTCGAGACCGAGGCTCGCCCGTCGTGACGAAGCGCGCGACGCCTTGCGTCGCGGTCGTGCTGCGACGCACGGACTGGCACGAGACGAGCCGCATCGTGACCCTCGTGACCCGCGACTTCGGGCGGCGCAGCTTTCTCGCCAAGGGCGCGCACCGGCCAAGGAGCCCCTTCCTCGGCGCCCTCGACACCTTGCACGTCATCGAAGCGCGCGTGCGCGTTCACGAGGGGCGCGGCCTGCAGATCATCGACGCAGCCCGCGTGCTGCAGGGCAACCGGCCCTTCCGCGATGACGGCCTGCGGCATGGCCTCGCGATGCACCTGAGCGAAGTCATCACGGTGGCCATGCCCGAGGCACGCGCCGATCCCGAGCTCTTCGACCTCTATCGTGGCGGGCTGGCGCTCTTCCGAACGGCTCCGCATCACGCGATGCCGACCATCACTGCCGCCCTCTTGTTGCGGGCTTGCCGCGTCCTGGGCGTCCTCGCAGACCTCGAGCGTTGTGCCATGACCTTCGATGCCTTGCCCGAGCAGGGCTCCATCGGGTTTTCGGCGAGCGAGGGTGGCTTCGTCCGAGAAGCGCAGACCGGGCGCCGCGTCGACGCAAGGCTCCCCGGCCTCGCGCGCGCACTGCTTTCGACCGAAGGCCGCGCTCTCGAGAAGCGCCAAGACGACCCGCGAGCGGTGCAGAGGCTCCTCGTTCTCGTGCACGAACTCCTCTGGACCCAGCTCGGCGAAGAACCGCGCACTTCGCTGCCGCCCTCCCTCCTCCTATGATCGCCGCATGATCGAGCAGCAACCAAAGAGGCTCAGCGCGGGGCAACCGCACGCGTGGGGCCGCAGTGGTGTGGGTTTGCTGGCAGCATGGCTCCTGTGCTTCCCGGTCTCGCTCGCATCCTGCGTCATCAACGAGCCGCTGCCGCGCACGCCGCTCGAGTTCTTGACCGCGGCGCGCGCCGCCCTCGACAAGGACAATCCGAATCGCGCTCGCTATCTGCTCGAGAAGGTCGACGAGACGCAGTTCCGCGGCGATGACGTCGTTCGTTACCAAGTGCTCTACGGCGAAGCCCTGCTCGCGATCAACGAGCCTTATGACGCCTTCTTGGCGCTTCAGAAGATCCCGACCGACCATCCGACCAGCCCGCTGCGCCCTCGCGCCGAGGACCTGCACTTCGAGGCCGGACGCCGGCTCACGGCCTCGAGTTGGAACTTCCTCGGGATCGCGAGCGACCTCAACGACGGCACGGCGGTGCTGCGGCACTTCGTGACGTACTGGCCGCGCTCGCGTCACATCCCCGAAGCCCTGCGCATCCTCGGCGAAGCCGCCTACTTGACCGAGGACTACCAGCTCGCCATCCATCGCTTCACCCAGATCGTTCAGATCAATCCATCGCCCGAACTCACGGACCTGGCGGCCTCACGCATCGCGATGGCGCAGTTCAAGCAGATCAAAGGACCTCAATACGACAAGGGGCAGATGGAGCGAGCCCGCGAAGAGCTCGCCGGCTACCTGCAGCGCGCGCGTGCGCCGGAGCGCATCGAAGAAGCGCGCCAAGCGCTCGCGACCGTGCTCGCGTGGCGAGAAGAGCGCGACTTTCAGATCGCGCGTTATTACCTCACGATCGCACGACCCGCCGCCGCGCGCATGCACATCGAAAAGCTCCTCGCCCGCTCGGAGACCGAAGACCGCGAAGAGGCCTCACGCCTCCTCGAGCGCGCCCGAAGACTCGAGGTCGAACAGGCCCAACCGAGGGCTGTGGACAAGAGCCTCGAGGCCCCCAAGGTCGACTCGAGGGTCGAGGTGGATCGATGAGGCAGGGCCGTACGCCGTCTCGCGCGAACTCCGCTGCTTGGCTCCGTCGCGACGCGGCGGCCTACTGCCTGGTCGTCGCCTCCGTTGGCTGCGGCTACAGCACCGGCTTCGGGAACCCCCACGACCTGCGCACGGTCGCGATCCAGGCCGTCGATGACCAGTCCTTCCGCCGTGAGGTCGCTGAACTCTTGACCCGCCGCCTCGGCAGTGACCTCACGCGCTTCACCGGCCTCGTCCCTGGACGGCACGGCAGCTCGGACGCGGTCCTCGAGGTCCGGGTCGAAAGCGCCGTCGGACGCTCGATCGTCGAGGGCAACGGCGCCTCGATCCGCGAAGGTGCGATCGCCCTCGATGCACGCGTGCGCCTCATCGACAAGTCGGGGCGCATCCTGCACGAACGTCGCTATGCCGACTGGGCCGAATACCGCCCCATCGTCAGCGAGACGCGACAAGGCGCCCTCGAGGAAGCCGCGGCGGACCTAGCCCGAAAAATTCTGCTCGGGATCGACGCCGACTTCCTCGGTATGCGGTAGACGCGCGAAGGAAGCTCGGCCCGGGGCTCGATTCACCGAGAATCGAGGCCTATCTGGCCCCCCAAGCCGGCCAGCCCGGACTGGACGCTGGACCTTTTGCAGATGAGACCGAGCGGCTTCGGGCGGATTGCATCGACGTCCGACAAGAACCAAAGCGGCCGAAGCTGTAGTTTGAAGAGACCATTCGACGCTCGAAGAGGAAACATGACGCAGCCTGGCGAGAACTCGCCGCACGACTCGAACGAGAAGCGGACCCCGGAACGCGGCCCCGACAAGGACGCGAAGAAGCCGCGTGGCATGGGAGGCGTGTTCATCATCATGCTCCTGCTGCTCGCGTTGATCCTCATCGTGAGTCGCAGCGCCGACCAGAGCCGCGGCACGACGTACGACTTCTGGTGGCGCCTCTACAACGCGCGCTTCTCGAAGATCCTGCTCGGCCCCGACAACAGCGTGACCGCTCAGTACGAGAACGCCGAAGGCCAGGTGCGCAAGTTCCAGACGAACTTCAAGCAACTGACGCCCGAGCAGCAGCAGACCATTCAGGACTTGCAGGCGGTCAAACTCGACCGCTCGCTCTACGAAAGCCGCGGTCTCGGCGGGCTCATCAGCGACATCGAAGCCGGCAAGACCCGCGTCGTAAAAGCTTGGGTCATCGACCAGACCGAGCCGTACAAGACTCGCAGCGAAGAGCCGCCGCTCAGCCAAGGTGTCGAGCCCATGCGCCAGCCGCAGAGCTACGTCACCGCCATCGTGGTCCAGGGTGCCGGCACGAAGTACGTCAAGGTCCCGAGCAGCGATCGCCTGCCCGAACTGCTCGATGTGCTCGGCCGCAACGCCGTGCCGGTGCAAATCGTGCCGCTCGCCCCGGACGCGCGCTTCGAGATCGAGAAGATCGACCAGTGGACGATCTACTTCCTGTCCACGATCGGGCCATGGATCCTGATCATCGCGCTCTTCTGGTTCTTCATCATCCGGCAGATGCGCTCGCCCGGTGGCACCGGGGGCGTGCTGTCCTTCGGCCGATCGCGCGTGCATCGCTACAACAAGGAGCAGCGCACGCAGGTCACCTTCGACGACGTCGAGGGCATGGACGAAGCGAAAGAAGAGGTCCGCGAGGTCATCGAGTTCCTCAAGAACCGCAGTCGCTTCCAGCGCCTCGGCGGTCGGATCCCGCGCGGCATCCTGCTCGTCGGTCCTCCCGGTACCGGCAAGACCCTGCTCGCGAAGGCGATCGCGGGCGAGGCCGACGTGCCTTTCTTCTCGATCTCGGGCTCGGACTTCGTCGAGATGTTCGTGGGCGTGGGCGCGAGCCGCGTGCGCGACCTCTTCGAGCAGGGCAAGAAGCACGCGCCCTGCA
>CALLZN010000126.1 GCA_937858895.1 uncultured bacterium
ATGACTCCATCCTCTCATGTCTGGGAGCCTCCGTGAATCCCGGGGCGGTTCAGTGCGAGCAGAACGCAGCGTCTTGGCAAGGCCGCCGCGGCTGGCTATCCTCTCTCCATGCAGACCTGGGGCGCGGATGAGCGGGGACCGAGAGATCGTCAAGCGATGATCCGCCCGGTCCTGTTCTTCATGTCCGTGCGCTCCATGTTTCTGCCGCACGACACGTGACACTTGCCCCGATACGCGGCACGGTCGTGCGCGATTCGCATTCATGGGGTCTACTGACGGGCTCCTCGCGAGTCGCATCCGGCTGGTCGCGCACAGCGGCTGACCCGGAGAGACTCGCATGCGAAGCGAAGACGCAGATCCAGACGTTCGACCAGATGCCAAAGCTGGTGAGGTGCGCAAGCCCGCCGACTCACGGCTCGACCGTCGTGCCTTCTTGGCGACGGCGGCGGCCGTCGGCGTAGGAGCCGACGCCGTTGCCCAAGCCGACCAGGCGCGGGTGCGGAGCGAGCTCTTCCTCGATGAAGTGCACTGGAAGGAGCGCATGCGCGCGCCGGAAGATGGCAAGCGCTACGGCTGGGTCGTCGATGCGCGGCGCTGCTTCGGCTGCCACGGTTGCGAGGTCGCGTGTAAGGCCGAGAACGACGTGCCGCTCGGTCAATACATCCGCCAGACGATCTACCACGACTACGAAAAGCCCTCGGGCGGCATGGCGCGGCTCATGGTGCCGATGGCGTGCCAGCACTGCGAGGACGCGCCGTGCATCAAGGCCTGCCCTTGCGGTGCCTTGCACAAGGGGGCTGGAGGTAGCGTCCAGGTCGATTACGACGTCTGTTCAGGGCACGCGGCGTGCAAAGACGCCTGCCCCTACGGCGCCATCTACATCGACCCGGTCGCCAACCAGGCCGTCAAGTGTCACAACTGCACGCACCGCGTCGAGGTCGGCATGGACCCTGCTTGTGTCTCGACTTGTCCGAGCGAAGCCCTCTACTTTGGTGATCTCAACGACCCCGATTCGTCGGTCTCGCGCATGAAGGCGCGGCTCGAGAGCGAGGATGCGCTCACGCAGTTGCGGGTCGACAAGGGCACGAAGCCGCGGATGTGGTTTGCCGAGAGTCCCGATCGCCGTGTCGCGGAGTGGGAACCGAAGATCCCGCGCGAAGGCGAGAGCTACACCAACGACGCCTACTCGGTTTATGAATGGAAGAAGCCGGTGCATGGCGAGCCGGCGACCGTGCCAGACAATAAATTGGCGCCAGAGAACCAGAGCAACGAGAACCAAAGCAATAGGGAGCAAAAGCGATGAGCGACTCATCCCGCCGCCGCTTTCTGCGCTTGTCCGCAGCACTCGCTGGTAGCTTCTCTGCCGCGACGCTCGCGGGCTGCGCCAGCCAAGGCAAGTCGAAGCCGGGCGCGTCTGGTCCCAAGCCGGCCTCCAAGGAGGAGAGTCTGCGCGTTTGGAAGAAGGGCGCAGGACGACCCTACGACCTAGCCGGCCAGGCTCACGTCCCAGGCGTCTGCCCCTTGCCGGGTCCGAACAAGAAGGTGCGCTTCCCCGATCCCGAGAAGTACCGCAATACGAAGCAGGTCCACGGCATGTGCCAGCTCTGCTCGACGGTCTGCGGCATTACGGGTCATGTCAAGGATGGACGCATCATCAAAGTCGAAGGGAATCCAAAAGATCCCAACTCTCGCGGCAAGCTCTGCGCACGCGGGCAGGCGGCCCTCAACCACCAATACCACCCGGAGCGTTTGCTCTATCCGCTGCGCCGCGTCGGCGCTCGCGGCGAGGGGCGGTGGCGGCGCATCTCGTGGGACGAGGCCTATAACGAGATCGCACAAAAGCTCATCGCCGTCCGCGAGTCTGGGCGCCTCGAAGAGTTCGCCTTCCACCAGGGGCGCAATCGCTCGGCGGATGCGGCGCAGCGCTTCTTGCAGGCCTTCGGCACCAATACTTTTCTCAATCACCGAGGGCTTTGCTCGGCGGCGCGGCGCGCCGCGGCCTTGACCTACCTATTCGAGACCGATTGGGATCTCGGCGACTATGAGAACTCGAAGTACATCCTCAACTTCGGTTCGAACATGTTCGAAGCGCACCAAGGCCACGTGGCCGGCGCGCAGCGCATCCAGCGCGGTCGCTTCGAGAACGGCGCCAAGCTCGTGACCTTCGATGTGCGCATGTCGAATACGGCTGGCAACAGCGACGAATTCTACATGCCGAGCCCGGGCAGTGACGGCGCGATCGCGCTGTCAATGGCACACACGATTGTGCGCGAGAAGCTCTACGATGCCGACTTCTTCGCCGCCTGGGCCAACTGCACGATCGACGAGCTCGCAGCGGAGCTCGAGTCTTACAGCGCGGCCTGGGCCGAAGAGCGCAGCGGCGTCCCCGCGGCGACGATCGAGCGCATCGCGCGCGAGTTCGCGGCGGCTGCGCCAGCCGCGACGACTCTGTGCAATCGCGGCAGCAGCGCCCACGTCAACGGCTTCTACAACGATCGCGCGATCTTCTTGTTGAACGTCCTTGTCGGCTCGATCGGCAAGAAGGGTGGCCTCTGCTACATGTGGACAGGCGCGACCGATGCCAAGCGCTTCCGCGTGCCAGAACTGCCGCCCAAGCCCAAGACCCCATCCCTCCTCGCCGACCCGCCCGAGTTCGTGTTGGCGAACACATGGAACACGATGAAGGTTGGTGAGATCGTCTATCACTACCTGGCACAGGACCGCGCCAAGATCGCGGTCTACATGAGTTACAACCTCGACTCACCCTTGACTTGGCCCGAGATGGACGTCACCAAGAACGTTTTGCTCGACGAGGAAAAGATCGGCTTCCACGTCTGCATCAATCCGTTCTTGAACGAGACCGCGACCTTCGCCGACATCGTCTTGCCGTGGTCCACCTATATGGAGCGTTGGGATGTCGACGCGCGCGGTGCCTACAATCTAAAGCCCTATATCTCGATGCGTCGGCCCATGGTCGAGCCGCTCGGCGAGGCCAAGGACGTACGCGAGGTCTTTGCCGAACTCGCGCAGCGCATGGGCGAGGACATGGCCAAGTGGTATCCCGATGGCAGCGATGTGCGCGCCTACATGACCAAGTGGGTCGCGGCTGTCCCGACCGAAGGCACGAGCTACGAGTCGCCGATGCAACGCCTCGAGGCCGAAGGTGCCTTCGAGGACCCGCAAGAGCGGCCCTACTACGAACCTTACCTGCGGCCGGTCAGTGAGCGCGAGCTCGAGGGGTCGGTGACCGATGCGGCGACGGGCATTGTCACGAAGGACGGCAAGGGCATCGGCATCGTGCAGGACGGCCAGGTCGTCGTCGGCTTCAAAACGCCGTCGCGCAAGCTCGAAGTCCACTCCGACTTCGTCGCCAAGCTCGGCCGCAATGAGGACGTGAGCAGCCTCGTCGCGCTCGCCAACAGCAAGGGCAAGAACCGCCCGGCCTCACACCGGGGTCACGACTACGAAATCGCGAGCTGGCCGATTTACATGGCAATCGACGAGCACGAGGACTTGGCGGCCGACGAGCTCATCATGACGAGTTTCAAGTGGAATGTGCACAACCACGGCCGTACCGCCAACCTCAAGTGGCTCAGCGAGATCGTGCACAGCAATCCCGCCTGGATGCACCCGGATACGGCTCGGCGCCTCGGTCTCGAGGACGGCTCATGGATCGAGCTGCGCGGGCGGCGCAGCAAGACGCTCGCGCGCATCGCGCCCAAACTCGGTTTGGGGGAGGGCTACGTCAATGGTGTTCTACGGCTGCCAATCGTGACGACGCGCGGCGTTCATCCCAAGGCGATCGCGATCAGCAACTCGCTCGGGCATTTTGCTTACACCAGCGTCGCGAAGGCCGAGCGACAGCCTCGACCTGGCAGTGCCGCGAGCGGGATGGAGAACATCGCGCACCGCGATCCCGATTGGGAGCGCAACATGTGGTGGGAAGATGGTTCTGGCGGCAACCCGGCCACTTGGCAGAGGAATCGCGGCAACGGCTGGGCCCAGAACCACGTGCTCCCGATCATGCCGGACCCGATCACCGGCCAGCAGTCCTTCAACGACACGGTCGTCAAAGTGACCGCGGTCGCGAAGGGCTAGCGCGCGCTCGTGCAAGGCAACGACGCTTCAACGCGCCAAGAGCTGGGGTCGGTGGCCCAGCTCTTTGGCCGCTTGCTCGTGGCTGACCTCGACATTGCGACGCTGCAAGCGCTGCGCGAGCCCGCGTTGGAACAAGCGCTCATGGAGCTCGGGATCACGCTTCCAGAGGACGCGCAACTCGAAAACGTTGCCGCCGACTACTTCGCGCTCATTCTGCAGCCGACTTCGGGCCTGGCGCTCGTCCAGTCGCTCTTCGAGGAAGGGCAGTACGAAGGCGAGGCCGCGGCCTCGATGCGCGCCATTGCGCGCGACAGCGGCTACGAGCCGACTGCATCCGCCGACCGGTCGCCGCCCGACCACGCCGGCAACATCCTCGCGCTCTGGGGGGCCTGCGTCATCGAGGACGACGAAGTCGCGCGCTTCATCGAGGAGCGCCACTTGCCTTGGCTGCGCACGGCGCTCGTCGATGCGTCGGGCACGCAGGGTTTCTATGGCGATGTTGCGCGGGCGGTTTTGGCTCTACTCGACGCGATCGAGGCCAGCCGAGGCGGTGGCTGAGTCGAGTTGCGCAAGCGCAGTGCGCTACGCTGCAACTCACCGCTCCCACGTTGAGGTTCTGCTTGCGACGCGCTGCTTAGACGAGGATGCGTCGCATGGCTCCGGCGGCCAAGACGTAGTGGTCGTCTTCAACGTGACGTCATCAAACCGCTCGGCTCGGGTACTCGCGCTGCCGACCACGTGCCCGGCGCCTCTTCCCAAGCATTGTGCGTGAGTCGTACGACAAGCCGGTCCGAGAGGCGGATTGCCGCGAGTTCGCCGTACGGCTGGATGTTCATGAAGTCGAGACCCTGCTCGTCCGACCAACCATAGCGATCCGTCGCGATGACGAGCCACTTGCCATCGGGCGACCAATGCGGATGCACGTCGAAACCCGGCTCATCCGTGATTCGCTGCACAGGACCGGTGCGCCTTCCTCGCGCGTCGAGGCTCAGCAGGTAGATGTCGTGATTGCCGTCGCGTTTCGAAACGAAGGCGATGCGTCGGCCGTCCGGTGCGAACATCGGCATCGTGTCCACCGCAGGATCCTCGGTGAGACGGCGGACATCGGATCCATCCGCATTCATGAGGTAGAGGTCGTAGGAACCGCTGCGTCCGGAACGAAAGGCAATCCATCGTCCATCCGGCGAGACCGTCGGCATGGCGTCGTTGGCGGCGCTGTCGGCGGTGAGGTTCATGGCGTTGCTTCCGTCGGCGTTGACACGCCAGACATCGACCGCGGCCTTCGGCTCGGCGAAACCTTCGCCCGCGGTGACGACGAGCCAAGACGCGTCCGGGGACCAGGCCGGTGCCCAGACCGAAGGCAAGGATGGTGCGAGGCCTTGCGGTCGAAAGAGTGTGCGCTTCTTGCCGGTCCGCATGCCGACGAGTTCCAACGCCATGGCACCCGTTGCTAGCTTGGAAGCGTCCGCACAGAGTTCGGGAAATGGCGCGCGTAGCGGAACGAGGTCGACCGACAGGTCATCGAGCATGACGCGATCACGGTGCAGGGCCGGCACGACTGCAGCGAGGGCGCCAGGAACGACCGAGTCTCCGTTCGTCGGTGCACCCGCGCCGTGACCGACAATGCCACCGTAGCGCGTCGCGGTCACCGTCACAACGTCCGCGCCCGCGCGAACTGCTTCGACCATTGGCGCTTCATCGACGAGAGTCGCGCGCACGAGTCGCCAACCCGCTTCGCTGGCCTCGTTCCAAAGCCAGCCGCCACCGGGCGCGCGCGCGGGCCAAGCGGCGAGCACACCGGCCGCGCTCCACTTCGTGCGGAGTCCACTCGCGAGATCCACGCTCCAGATACTCGAGCTGGCGGCGCCGGCGTGCGGCGACGCCTGCTGCTGCATGTGGTGATAGGCCAGTGACATACCGTCGGCCGAAAAGACCGGCGAACCGTTCCAACCTTCGTCGACGACGACAGCACGTGCGGCTTCGCTTTCGTCGACGGCGACGATCCAGATCTGTGAGCCGAGCCGCCAGTAAGGTTCGTCATCGCCAAGTTTCACATCGCGCGTCGTCGCATACGCGACCCACTTGCCGTCGGGAGAAAACGTCGGACGAAAATCCGAACCAGGCTCCGGCGTGAGCAGCCGTGCGTGATCGAGCGTGCGCGGGTTGGCGGGATCGAAGGTCGCGAGCCAGATTCCCGCGGTTCCGTCACGATCCGAAACGAACACGATGCTACGCCCGTCAGGCGAAATCTCCGCGGCATCTTCGAGATGCTCGGTCGCGTAAAACGGCCGTGCCTCGCCACCGTTGTTGGCGACGATCCAGAGGTCGGGGTTCCCGCCCTGTTGACACGTGAATACGACCGCAGTCCCATCGCGGCTGCACGTCGCGTGGTACTCGAGCCCGGGAAGATCCGTGAGCCGCCGAACGGCATCTCCTTCTATCACGAACAAGTCCAGGTTGTCCGGCACTATGGAAGCGAAAACGAGGCTCGTCATGCGCTCGCTCTGCATCGAGATACACGCGGTGAGTGCGAGGGTCACCAGCACGAGGCTGCGGAGGCGCGAAGGCCGCCGTCGTTCTGCGTTTCGATCGCTCACGGAAGCTCTCGGTGCGCACGATTCTGTGCACGCAGGCGCTCGAGATTCGCGCGCGCATCGAACTCGAATTGCACGCCCCAGTCACTCTGGTAGACCGAGCCGCGGCCTAGGAAGCGATCGAGCATGGCGAGCTGCTCCTCGGCGAAGCTCGTGTCGTCGTAGCAGTGGTAGGGAATCGATGCGTCAGCGACGCTCGGGGTCGAGATGCTTTGGCGCCGCGCCGGCAACAAGGAACGAAACTGATGGACTCCAACGTCACATATATCTGCGGAACGACGAGCGACTCGTCTGCGTGGATCTCGCCAAGCATACTCTCGGCGGTGATCGGCCTAACGCCCGCCGAGTTCGCTGAGTAAATAGCAGTAGGTCAGCGCCGTCGAATACGCGCTCTGCTCGGCGTTGGCGGCGCCGGCGTGACCGCCTTCGGTGTTTTCGTAGTAGTAGATCGGGTGGCCCAGTTCGATCATGCGCGCGACCATCTTGCGGGCATGTCCAGGGTGCACTCGGTCGTCGCGCGTGGACGTCGTGAACAGGACGCGCGGGTATTCCTTTTCTTTGACGACGTTGTGGTACGGTGAGTACGTTTTCAGGAAGGCCCAGTCCTCCGGCGCGTCGGGGTTGCCGTACTCGGCCATCCAACTCGCGCCAGCAAGGAGCTTGCTGTAGCGCTTCATGTCGAGCAGGGGCACGGCGCAAACGACAGCCTTGTAGAGCTCGGGGCGCCGCGTGAAGGCTGCGCCGACGAGCAAGCCGCCGTTGGAGCCGCCGCGAATGGCGAGCGTGTCTGGCGTCGCGATCTTGCGCGCGATCAGGTCCTCGGCAACTGCCTCGAGATCTTCGAAGCACTTGTGGCGATTCTCGCGCAACGCGGCCTCGTGCCACTCAGGGCCGTACTCGCCGCCACCGCGAATGTTGGCAAGCACATAGACTCCGCCACGGTCGAGCCAGTTGCCGCCGAGCGCGGCCATGTAGGAGGGACGCTGGGCGATCCGAAAGCCGCCGTAGGCCGAGATGACGGTTTTGTTTCGTCCGTCCAGCTCGAGCGCCTTGGGGGCGACGATGAAGTAGGGCACCTTGGTGCCGTCCTTCGACGTCGCGAAGTGCTGGGCCGAAGCGTAAGGCGCTGCGTCGAAGCGCGCGGGCGCTTGCTTCACCTTTACGAGGTCCAGGGTGGTGGCGTCGACCGAGTAGAGCGTCGTCGGCTGCAGGAAGCTCGTGTAGGTCAAGAGAAACTGATCGACGTCCGCATCGAGGCTCGAAACGGTCATGCGCCCGTCGCCCGCGAGGGCGATCTTCTTGGTCACCCATGCGCCGCCATCGAAGTGGCAACGGGTGACCTCGTCGCGAACGTCGCGCATTGTCTCGATGATCAGGTAGGACCGCGTGCGATGGATCGAGCGGATCGTCGCGCCCACGACCGCGTCCGGCGCGAAGACCGAAAAGTTCTGTTTGCCCGCTTTCAGATCGTCGAGCGGGATCGTCAAGATCGTGCCTGGGCCGTAATCCACCTCCGCGATTCGAGCCGGCTGCTTGATTTCGACAAAGAGCAAGCCGTTGTAGTAGGTGTGTATGCGCGAACTGTCTGGCAGGTTCAGCCGAAGCTTCTCGTCGCCCTCGCGCAGGTACTTGTCCGAGGTGTAGAAGCTCGTGCTCTCGTAGAGCCAATCGATGACCTCGTCATCCACATGGTCACGTGAAGCGCGGACCGAGACCGACTTGGTCTTGCCCTCGAAGACGGCCTTGGCGGCACTGAGTGGCGTGCCGCGCTGCCAGACCTTGACAATGCGCGGGTAGCCGGAGTCGGTCTGAGAGCCATCGCCGAAGTCGGTCGCAACGTAGACGCTGTCTTCGTCGATCCAGTTGACCGACCCCTTGGCCTCGGGCAACGCGAAACCGCCTGGAACGAAGGTCCTGGTCGCGAGGTCGAACTCGCGGATGACCACAGCGTCGGCACCGCCGATCGAGAGCCGCAAGAGTCCGCGCGTGTAGTCGGGGTAGCGCAGCTCCATGCCTTTGAAGACCCAATTCTGCTTCTCACTCGCTGCCAGCGCGTCAACATCCAGCAGCACTTCCCACTTGGGTTCCCCAGCGAGGTAGGACTCCAGTGTAGCTCGGCGATAGACGCCGCGCGGGTTCTGCGCGTCGCGCCAGAAGTCGTAGACGGAGTCGCCTTGGCGCGTCGCGACCTGCAGGCGATCTTCGGCGTTCAGAATCGCGAGGGTGTGGTCGTAGATCTGCTGAAAGGCCGCGTGCTTCGTGAGCGCTGCCTTGGTCGCTTTGTTCTGAGCCTCGACCCATGAAAGCGCGCGTTCGCCGTCGACGTCCTCGAGCCAGCGATACGGATCATCCTGCGCGAGCAGCGGCAGAGGGGAGAGCAAGGCAAGTGAGACCAGCGAGTGTCGAATGAATGTGTTCACGAGCCCAAGATCCTACATGAAGGCATTCCCGAGAGCGCTCAGCGATACTTTTGGATCAGCGCCCGCGCGTCGTTGACGATTCGTTCGACGTCCGCTTGGTGCAGGACGTCTTGAAGCTTGCGGCGCTGCGCGCGCGAGAGCATTCCGTCGGTGATCGACGCTTGGTCGAAGACGCCGAGAGGCACCTCTTCCATGCGCCACTCGTCACTGCGCTGTGTCGCGAACGGGAGGTCGCTCTGATCGGCCGATTGGAGATTGCCCATCGGATTGCGGGCCCAAGCGTAGCGATAGTGGATGGGCTCGCTCACGTGTGGGCTCGTGAGAACCAAGACCTTGCGATCGAACTGTGCGCGGTTGTTGGCATCTTTGCCGGTCTCGAGCCAGGCGGCCGCGGCGGGTTGAAAGCGGCGGTCCTCGCCCGCGATCGCGAAACCTTCGATCGCTGCCTTGTTGTCCGGCGCTGCGACTGGTCGGTCCATGTGCAGGAGGATCTTGCCCGGTAAGACCTCAGTCTTGATGCACATCGGCGGCTTCCATCGAAGCTCCTTCTGTAGTCCGTACTGCGTCGCCAGCGCCCATCGTGAGATGCGCTCGCCGACGGGGATCTTCAGCTGCGGATGATACCAGGAGCGACGCTGGTCGTAGCTGCTGGCGAAGCCGATGCTCTTGTCGCCAGCGCGGTAGAAGTCGAGGAAGGTCGCATACTGCGCTTCACGAATGTAGACGCCGTCGTCGAGCATGCGCTCGACGTAGTTGTCTAGCGTCTGTCGCTCGCCGTCGGTGCACAGCGCGATGATGCCAAACGGTAGCTCTGGATCACCAAAGGCTGCACGCCATGCCGTGATCATCTTGCCGAAGATCTGGTAGTAGAGCGTTGCGCCAGTGGAGCCGCCGCCGAGGGCGTTGTTGTAACCCTGATGAAAGATGACACCCTTCACGGCGACGCCGGCAATGGGGACGATCATGCCGTTGTAGCACGCGCCGGGGCGGTTTGGGTCGAGCGCCGGGCCTGGACTCACTTCGGTCGGGACCTTCCAATCCTTCGGAATCTCCTCGCCGCGGGCCTGCTTGTCACGAACGCGCTGCTCGAACTGTCGAACTCGCTCTGCGAGGTCCTTGTCCGCATCGAAGGCCTTGACCTTGGCATCCCAGGTCGCAAGCAAGCCTTTGACCTCGGGCGCATCGATCTGCTTCAACACGGCCTCCGGAGTCCAAGTCTCGACGGTCGTGCCACCGCGAGAAGCATCAATGACGCCGATCGGGATGCGCGAGGCCATGTGAATCCGCCGCGCAAAGACATAGCCGATCGCGGAGAACTCACGGACGATCTCAGGCGAACAAACATCCCAGTCGCCTTTGCGGTAGTGGCGTCCAAACCAGCTGCTCCACTCTTGGAGTCGCGGGAAGCCTTGCTGGGCCTCTGCACCGTTTTGGGCGGGCACAGTCAAGATCCGAATGTTCTCGAAGTTGGCAGAGACGATCTCCAGGGATCCGTTGTCGGTACGGTCCAAGGGGAACTCCATGTTGCTCTGACCTCCAAGCACCCAGACATCGCCGACCAAGACATTGTCGAGGGTGATCGTCTGCTCGCTGCCACGGATCTCGAGCTTGGCCGGCGTCGAGCTTGCTGGACGCGCAGGAAGGGTGACCTTCCAAGCTCGCTCTTTTGTAGCTCTGGCCGTGGCTTCGTCGCCCGAGAACGAAACCGTAATGGCCTCACCAGGGTTGGCCCAACCCCAGATCGCGATCGGTTTGTCGCGCTGCAAGACCATGTTCGACTGAAAGAGGTTGTGGACGCAGAACTCGGTTCCAATGGCCGGCGTGTCGATCACGTCTTGGCGCGGAAGGTCTTTCTGCGCGGCAGCGGCTGCCGTGCCGGTGGTCGCGAGAGCGAGAGCAAGGCTCATGGATATCGTGCATCGGATCTGTCGCATTCCATTCATCCTGCCGGCGGCGCTTGCGAAAACAGAGTCGAATCGCTGGCCACGAGAGGCCCTGGCGGCATGTCGAGGACCTCGCTTCGGGCAGAAATCGTGTAAGAAGTCGCGATTCTCGCGAGAGCCCATGTGAGCCTTCGCCGCGACCTGAGTCATGACCGAGTTACCGAGAACCCGCCAGAGTCTCCTGATCCAGCTCGAACGACGCAGCGACGAGGCCTGGGCTGAGTTTCTGGCCATTTACGAGCAGGCTATCTATCGGGTCTGTCGATCGCGAGGGCTACAGGACGCGGACGCACGCGATGTCTCGCAGGAGGTCTTTGCCGCAGTACACGCGAAGCTCGCTACGTGGGACCACAACGCTGCGAGGGGGAGCTTCCGGGCGTGGCTCCTGCGCGTTGCGCGCAACATCTCCATCGACTTGATTCGCGAGCGCGCACGTCGGGTATGCACGGCGGACGATACGGTCGCCGCTGTGGCACTTCGAGATGCTGTCGACGACCCGGATCGTCATGATCCGGACTTCGACCTCGAGTATGACCGCACTGTCTTCGAGCGGGCCGCCGAGCGCGTTCGAGCGGAAGTTCGACCCAAGACCTGGCAAGCCTTCGAGCTCACGACGCTGCAGGGATGCAGTGCCGCAGAAGCGGCCGAGCGCCTTGGCATGCCCATCGGTAGTGTTTACACCGCGAAGTGTCGCGTGGTTGCACGCATCCGTGCTTGTGTGAACCACGGTCGATTCACAGCGAATCCTGGAGAACGCGAGTAAGAAGTCAAGCTGGACAGCGAGAGGCGGCAGTCACCTTTTACGATTCCTACGGAGTCTCGAGAAAATGATCCGGAACCGCCAATCCTCGACCTGTCCCGCACGTTTGCACCTGCAACGCTACTTGGGCGAACAGCTCGATGAGTCCGAAGAGGACCGCCTACGCGCCCACTTGGATACGTGCGAGGACTGTCAACGAGTCCTCGAAGAAGTTGCCGCGACGCCGGACTTCTGGTCGGACCTGCGCGCCCATCAGGGAGTAGCGACTTCGAATCGTGCGCGGACGCTGAGTTGCGCGACGAGCACTGCTCGAGCCGAAGCTCCAGACCTCGACGCAATCCTGGAACTGCTTCATCCGACCGATGACCCGCACAAGCTCGGCCGCATCGGCGGCTACGAAGTCTGCGGCCTCATCGGCCGCGGAACGACCGGCTTCGTCTTCAAGGCCTTCGAGCCGCGACTCGCGCGCTACGTCGCGATCAAGCTCCTTGCGCCCGACTTTCGGTCGAGCGGGTCGGCGCGTCAACGCTTCGAGCGCGAAGCGCGCGCCATCGCCGCCGTGTCGCACGAGCATGTCGTGCGTGTTCATGCCGTCGACGAGCATCGTGGTTTGCCCTACCTCGTCATGAACTACGTGCCGGGTTTGTCGCTCGAGCAGCGCATCCAGCGCGATGGTCCGCTCGCCACGTGCGAGGTCGTGCGCATTGGCTTTCAAGTCGCCGAAGCACTCGCGGCCGCGCACGCGCAAGGCATCATCCACCGGGATGTGAAGCCTGCCAATGTCATCCTCGAGGAGTCGGTCGAGCGGGCCATGGTCACCGACTTCGGTCTCGCGCGCGTCGCTGACGAGGCTTCGATGACGCGCAGTGGCATGATTTCAGGGACGCCACACTACATGTCGCCGGAGCAAGCCCGGGGCGATGTCATGGATGGGCGTTCGGACCTCTTCAGCCTTGGTAGTCTGCTGTATGCGGCGTGCAGCGGGCGGCCGCCGTTTCGTGCCGAAACCGTGTATGGCGTGCTCAGTCGCGTCACCGAGCGGCCGGCGCGGCCGCTTCGCGAGATTCAAGCGACGGTCGAACCCTGGCTCGCAGCCTTCCTCGACAAACTCATGGCCAAGCGGCCAGAGGATCGCTTCCAGAGCGCTTCCGAAGTCGCGAGCCACTTGTCGGCCGAGCTTGCTCACTTGCAGAACCCGACGTCGTCGAGCGAGCCGCCGCGCGCATGGTTGCCGAAGTCGACGACTGGAGGTGGAGCTTGGAGGCGCAAGACGTGCGTCGTGGCGGCAGCCTGCGCTGCTGTCGCGGTACTCGGGTTCTGGATGCAGAGCGACACCGCGACTGCGAAGTCCTTTCGCGCGTCCTTCCTGCCGAGTGTCGCCGGGCTCTTTGGTCGTTCCACCGAAACGGCTCTCGAGAGGGACCAGGATCCGCTCGAGGTTCGCTGGAACAAGTCACTCTTGGATGGGGAGAAGGGCACCACGCTCGCCTTCGAGCAGACAATCGAGCAGCGGCTCGCGCTCGACGCTGGCGCGGGCCTCACCGGGGACGTGGCGGGGGGGGGACGCGGAGACGCGGCCGCGCCGGGCGGCTCCGGGGGCGCGTGTTCCCGGCTGGTGGCCGCCCGGGCGGGGGGGGCGGAGGG
>CALLZN010000127.1 GCA_937858895.1 uncultured bacterium
TCGTCGGGCGCGAGCGGCAGGCCGTCGCGCTCGAGGCGCAACAGCGCCTGGTCGAGGCCGTAGCCGCCGACCGCGGGGTTGGCGATCTCGAGCTCGGGTGCGTCGCGATCGAGCAGCGCGGGCCAGGCGTCGAGATCGCCGACCTCGTCGCCGCGCGTGAACGAACAGCCGACGGCGACCACCCGCCGCACTCCCGCCGGCAGGATGTCGCTCAGGGGCGAGTAGCCGGTCCGCGCTCCGTGACGATCGGTCGTGAACAGGTCGCCGCCGCCGCGGTCGGGCCGCGGGCACCAGCCGAGCAGCGGGTCCAGCTCGAACCAGCCCGCCGGCGGATCGCCGCGCTCGACGCTGGAGCGCAGCTTCTCGAACCAGGCCTCCTGCTGCTCCGTGTAGAAGGGCGGGTCGAACGGCGCCACGCGACGACCGCTCAGTCGGCCGTCCCGGATCAGCACGTGCTGCACGACCTGGTCGACGACGACGAACGAGAGCGCGCAGAGCGCGAGGGCGAGGAACGGGCGGCGCATGACGAGGCCCCCCAGAGTACGGTAAGGACTCGCGCCGTCCTCGCTCCGTCCCTCGCCGCCACCCTCCGCCTTGAACGCCGTCGATCCCGACCACGACGCCTGGCTCGTCGACCTCGACGGCACGCTCTATCGACCCGGTCCGCTGAAGCTGATGATGGCCGTCGAGCTCGCGCTGCTCGGCGCCCCGGCTATCGGAGCCATCCGGAAGTTCCGCGCCGAGCACGAGCGCCTGCGCGCCGAGCGGGTCGCCTGCGAGAGTCCGTTCGAACTGCAGCTCGAGCGCGCCGCGCGCGCGGCGGGGATCGAGCCGCAACGGATGCGCACCCTGGTCGAGGAGTGGATGGTGCGCCGACCCGCGCGACGCCTGGCGCGCGTGCGCCGCCACGAGCTGTTCGACGAGGTGGAGCGCTTCCGCGCGGCCGGCGGGCGCACCGCGATCGTAAGCGACTATCCCGCGCGCGCGAAGCTCGCGGGAAGCGGCGCGCCGGCGCCGTTCGAAGTCGTCGCCGCGAACGGCGAAGCCGGGTCGCCGATGTGGTTGTCGAACCACGGGATCCTCTTCGTCCACCAGCAGAACGGCGTGCGTGACCTCGTGCGCCGTGACCTCGGTCGTTCGGACCGGGCCGCGACGAGCCACGTCACGACCTTCTATGGCGACCCAGCCGGCGACGCCGGCGTCGAAGCGCCGAGCCTCGCGCGCGGCCCGCGCCGCATCGTCTTTCGGCGTGGCTTCGACCTCTATCTCCATGACTTGACCATCGAGATGCAGCCGCGCCGCATCGCGATCCGCGTGCTCGACGACCTGTCCTTCTTGCGCAGCGAGCGCCGCGCCGAGAAGGCCGCGAACGCCGTCGCGTGGACCACCGATGGCAAGGAGGTCGCCTTCGTCGCCGGCGGCGATGTGTGGGTCATGGACCGCATCTTCAAGGAGCCGCTGCGCGTCACGACGAGCGCCGAAGAGGAGCGCGAGCCGATCTTCGACCCGAGCGGCGACCGCCTCTACTTTTGCTCGGACCAAGAGGGTCACGCCCCGGACATCTGGTACGCGAAGCGCAAGGACCCGACCAAACCCTGGTTCGTGCAGGACGGCTTCGACGTCGTGCGCATCACGCAAGATGACGACGAGGAGGGCGCGCTCGACTTCTCGCCGGATGGCAAGCGCCTGAGCTTCGTGCGTCGCGGTGAACTCGTGCACTGCGACCTCGACGGCAAGGACCTCGTCAGCGTCGACCGCGGCTGGGACGGCGTGAGCTACGACTGGGCTCCCGACGGCAAGCACATCGTGCTCGCGCGCCAGGACAGCGACTTCAACGCCGACATCTGGGTCGTCGCGGCCGACGGCTCGCAGCGCGTCGTCAACCTCTCGCGGCATCCCGATAGCGACTTCGACCCGAAGTGGTCGCCGGACGGCGGCAAGATCGCTTGGATCGGTCGCCGCGAAGATGGCGAGCGTGACATTTTCTATGTCCACCTCGACCCGGAACTCGAGGAGGAGACCGCCCGCGAGCGCAAGCTCGAGAAGGCCCTCGAGGAGTTCAAGAAGGACAAGAAGAAGACAGACAAGGCGGACGCGCCCAAGGCTGATCCCGAGGCCAAGGACCGAGGCGCGGAGACCGCCGAGCAAGGCAAAGACGGCAAGGGCGACAAGGATAAGAAGGATAAGGACGACGAGAAGGACCCCAAGAGCCCAAAGAAGCCCGTCGTCGTCAAGCTCGTCCTCGACGACATCCACGATCGCGTCCACCGCGTGCGCGTGAGCGGCAACGAGCGCGGCCTGCTCTGGTCGAGCGACGGCAAGGAGCTGTGGTTCGAAGGCAGCATCGACGGCAAGAACGGCGCCTTCGTGATCGCCTTCCCAGACAAGCTGCAGCCGACCTTCAAGACAGCGTCGATCCCCTCGTCGCCGCGCGTCCTCAGCGACAAGTCGATCGTCGGACACGTGCGCGGCGTGCCCGCCAAGTTCGTCAAGGACAAGGTCGAGACCTTCGACTTCGAGGTTCGCCACGAGTGGGACTGGCAGGCGCGCCGCGTCGCCGTGCTGCGTCAGGTCTGGCGCGCGATGCGCGAGCGCTTCTATGACCCGGCGATGAACGGCCTCGACTGGGATGCGGTCGGACGACGCTACGAGGCGCTCGCCAAAGAGTGCATCTGGCCCGACCAGTTCGAGCTCGTCGCCAATGCCATGCTCGGCGAACTCAACGCTTCGCACATGGGCTACCGCGGCGCGCCGCGCCCCGGCATGGCCGCCGAGATCGAACGCCCGGCCTGGCAGCCGCAGGTCTTCGACCTGGGCCTCGTCTTCGATGCTTCGAAGGGCGGCCCAGGTCTCTATGTCGAGCGCGCCTTGCGCAAGGGACCAGCGCGGCGCTTCCGTTCGCGCATCGCCGACGGCGAACGCGTGCTGAAGATCGACGGCCACGAGGTCGGCCCCGAGACGGACGTGAGCGCGCTGCTCTACCGCGAGAAGCTCTATGAGGTCGAAGTCGTCGTGCGCGGCCAAGACGGCAAGGAACGCACGCTGCGCATCGAGCCCGTCTCGGCCGCTCGCGCGCGTGGCCTGGTCTACGACGACTGGGTCGAGCGCCAGACGCAGGCCGTCGAGCGCATGTCCGGCGGCAAACTCGGCTGGCTGCACATTCGCGGCATGAACATGCAGAGCTTCGCCCAGCTCGAAGAGGACATCTATGCCGCCGGCGCCGGCAAGGACGGCCTCCTCATCGACGTGCGATGGAATGGCGGCGGCTCGACGGCCGACCACGTGCTCACGGTTCTTTGCCAACCCCAGCACTCGATGACGATCCCGCGCGGCGGAAGCGAGACCGGCTATCCACAAGATCGCAAGGTCTACGCGACTTGGAACAAGCCGATCGTCCTGCTCTGCAACGAGCGCAGCTTCTCGAACGCCGAGATCCTGAGCCACGCCATCAAGGCGCTCGGCCGCGGGCGCGTCGTCGGCGAGCGCACGGCCGGTGGCGTGATCTCGACCGGCGCAGCCAGGCTCATGGACGGCAGCTCCGTGCGCATGCCCTTCCGCGCGTGGTTCCTCGTGAACGACGGCAGCGACATGGAGCTGAACGGCGCCATGCCCGACCTGCGCGTGCAGATCGAACCTGCCGACGAAGAAGCCGGTCGCGATCCGCAGCTCGAAGCCGCCGTGCAGGCCTTGCTCGAAGACGTCGCGCGCGGGCAGCAGCAGAGCAAGCCGCAGCCGCGCTACCGGAGCCAGCGCGGTGGCTGAGCTTCGTGAACTCGAGCTCTGGCAGGTCGACGCCTTCGCGCAGCGCACCTTCGAGGGCAACCCGGCCGCGGTCGTCCTTCTCGAAGCGTGGCTCGACGACGCGACGATGCAGCAGATCGCGGCCGAGAACGCGCTCTCGGAGACGGCCTTCTGCTTGCGGTCTGCGACAGGCTACGAGCTACGCTGGTTCACGCCGAACGTCGAAGTGCCGCTCTGCGGACACGCGACGCTCGCGACGGCGAAGGTGCTCTTCGACCTCGATCCTGCCCTCGACCACGTGAGCTTCGCTTCGAAGGCCGGGCCCCTCGAAGTGCGGCGCGGGACCGGCGGGCTCATCGTCCTCGACTTCCCGGCGCGCCCGGGGCAGCGTCTCGAAGCGCCGCCAGGCTTGGCTCGCGCGCTCGGCTACGCCGACGGCGACATCCAGGACGTTGAGTGGAACGGCGAGAAGCTCCTCGTCGAGGTAAGAGACCGCGCGACGGTGCTCGCCGCGAGGCCGGACTTCGCGGTCCTAGCTCGACTCGAAGTCGTCGTCGCTGGCCAGCGACTACCAGCGCAAGGCGTCGTCGTGACCGCGCGCGACGATACGTCCGGCAATGCGTCCGGCAAGGAGCCCGGCAGCGCAGCGAACGGCGATGGCTACGACTTCGTCTCCCGCTACTTCGCGCCCCGCGTCGCCGTGCCCGAAGACCCGGTCACAGGCTCAGCGCATTGCATGCTGGTCCCCTACTGGAGCGAGCGCCTCGGCAAGAACGAGGTCCGCGCCTTCCAGTGTTCGGCCCGCGGCGGCGAGGTCCACGGCAGGCTCGTTGGCGACCGCGTCCACTTGGCGGGGCACGCGGCGCTGTATCTGCGCGGTCGCATTCGCTGCTAGCACTAGAGGACCCATCGGCGACGTGAAGACGTCCGATCGCTGGCGCGCGCTCCGTCGTCGAAGCGCACTGAAACGAGCGCAGGCAGCCCGCACGCCGCGAGGGGACCACGCCAACGATGTGCCCATCATGCGGGTCCCTGAGTCCGAGGCGCTGCCGGACGTCCGTAAGGCCCGCAGGGCGCCCCAGCGGTGAGGAAACATGCCACGAAAACCCAGCCCATACTTCCACAGGGCCGGTGCATCCTCACGTTCGATGCCTTGACCAACGACGCGTGAAAAGGAGACTTGGGCAACACCCTGGGTCCTCTTGAGATCGTCGAACTCAACTACACTCGCTTTGGGCTGCTGCTGCTGACTTCGCCATTCAGTTCGGCAATCCGGCAATCCTGCCCGAATCCATGCCACACGGTGCGCTCCCCATCTCCCGGCTGCGCCACGATTGACCTCGTTCCGTCGTTTCCAGCCAAGCCTCCGGCGTCCCCACCGAACAATGGAGCAGGATCCGCGGAACGACTGTATCCCGACTGATCACACACCAACGAGCTGCACTCACGAGCTCCCAAGGCTGACAGACGACTTTCCGACCAGGCACGGACCGAGTCATGGCCGAATCGACAGCACAGCCCGATTTACCGCTCCGCCTGGCGTTGAGCGTGTTCGAGAACTGAAAGGTCACTGACAATGCGCCCAAAAAGCAAGATCGTTCCTGTGAACGCCCCCAGGGACTTTTTCATCAACGAACTCTTCTTCTCCACGACCAACGAAAAGGGCATCATTGTGTCTGGCAACGAGGTATTCACCCGTGTCAGCCACTACCGGCTCGAGGAGATGATCGGAAAGCCGCACAATCTGATTCGCCACCCGGAGATGCCGCGCACCATCTTCAAGTTGCTGTGGTCCTACCTCCTCGCTGGACAGTCGATCGCGGCCTACGTCAATAACATGGCGTCCGACGGCAGATACTACTGGGTTGTCGCCCTCGCGACACCCATCGACGGGGATGGCTTTCTGTCCGTGCGATTCAAACCGTCGAGCCAGCTATTCGCCCTCATCCCGGAAATCTACGGCGAGCTGCGTTCCATCGAACAGATGCACGAAGATCGAGGCGACGGGCCCAAAGCCGGCATGCAAGCCGCTGAGGCCAGGCTCGCCCAGATCCTTCAAGCAAAGGGCTTTGCCGACTATGACGCATTCATGCAGGAACTACTCTACCAGGAACTGCACAGCAGAGATGGCATCCTCGGTCGCGAACAGATCAGCATGTTCCCTACGATGCCAGCGAGGCCTTCAGGAGAGAATCCGCTCTACGCCGCGCTCCGCAATCTATACCTCGACTCCCAACAGATGTACCGGCAAATCAACGAGGTGTATGACCAACTCGATGAGCATGTCCAGCGGAACGGTCCGACCCGGGTACATAGGTAACACCTATGACCGGGGACATAGGTAACACGT
>CALLZN010000128.1 GCA_937858895.1 uncultured bacterium
AGCCCTGACCTGCGCGCAGGCTCGTCGCCGCGGCATCGACTCGCCAGAGTTCCGAGCCGTAGCGCGGCGTGTAGGCCGTGCAATACACGTGACCGCGCACCCAGGAGAACGAAGCCTCCGCTGACGGGTATGCATCACCGCCGGGCCAGATGTCGACGTAGGTTCGAGTGCCGGCGTCGCTGCCGTCGCTGATCTGGAGTTCGTACCCCTGAGCGCTGTTCGCCGTGAACAGGAAGTTCTGCGAGCCCGCACTGGTCAAAAAGCGCGGCGCTTGATCGTAGAGCGTCGTGAGCACGGGTTTCGTGCCAGCGAGTGTGCCGTCCGACTCGCAGATCTGGTACTTGTTGCCGTTCAACAAGCATGTGAACAGTAGCTTGTCCGCGTGCCTTGCAAGACCATCCGGCTGCGACGAGAGCGTGCCCGGGCGCAGATCGAAGAGAACCGATCCTGCGGTCGTTCCATCTGTCACGCCGAGCTCGGTGCCATGCGTGAGACTCCAACCCACGAAGAAGATCTTAGAGCCGATCTGCAA
Organism: uncultured bacterium; assembly: GCA_937858895.1. GTDB lineage: Bacteria > Planctomycetota > UBA1135 > UBA1135 > JACKHW01. Next base: position 533 of record CALLZN010000128.1, read on the forward strand.
CGCCTCGTCGACAGGGAAGCGATGCAAAGTGCGCAGACCGAGAAGAGTTCCGTCACAGGCCCAATGCGTGCCGTTGGCGACAAAATAGATGTGGCCGCCGATGCGCGCGAAGTCGCGCGGCATGTCGAGAATTGAGGTCGGAAGCGCAATCACGCGACTCGTGCCGGCTGGCCGGCCATTCGTGCGCCAGACGGAGTGTGCGCCAGTGGATGGATCGGTCGCCGCGAACAGCACGATCTCTCCAACACGCCGCATGTGGCTCGGCAAGCCACTGCCGCTTCCGGGCACGAGATCTGCGAGCAACGTCGTGCCGTGTGCTGTTCCATCGGTGACGAAGAGTTCTATGCCTGTGCTCGGAGTCGAAGCGGAGAACACGACCTTGTCGCCGAATGCGCAGAGTTGTGACGGATCGGATCCCGTTGAGCCGGGTACGAGATCGAGGACGAGCCGTGTCGACGTCGGGCCGTGAATCCACAACTCTCTTCCGTGTAAGCCGTCATCAGCGGTGAAGAGCAGCTTGTCTCCAAGCCGCACGGTGCTCCGCGGTTGAGAGGACTTTGTGTTCTGGATCGGAGCTTGGATGTCGGCAAGCAGATCCAACGTTCCGGGGTCGGCGATGAAGAGTTCGCTACCGAGTCGTCGATCCCGGCCCTGGAGAACGACGCGTCCGCCATCGATCGAAGTCATATCGCGAACGCCGAGCACATCGAGGCCGCTCGTCTGCGCGACGAGCCCGGTCGTCGCCGCTGTGCCTCGAGACACGAAGAGCTGCGTGTTGTTGTAGTGACCAGTGATCGGAAAGAGATCGAAGAATACCGCATTCCCCGATGCAACGCTTCGTGCGCTGGTTGACGCCATCCCTGGAAAAGTCGCGACTAGTCGCGTTCCCGCTAGCGTGCCGTCGCTGAACCACAACTGCGCGATCCGGGTCGTGGCCTGCCAGTCGTAGACGAAGAACGACATCGTCGTCGCCGAAAGACGAGCGAAGCGGAACGGGGAGCTCGACCCTGACCCTGTCGAAAGATCGGCGAAGAGTTTCGTGCCGTTCGGTGTTCCGTCTGTCTCGAAGACTTCATACCCGCTCCGGGCGTCGAACGCGGAGAAGAACAAGCGCTCGGTATTGCTCACTCCGAGGATCGCAGAAGACTCAAGCAAAGCAATGCCGTTGCGCAACATCGTTGTGCCTGCGGCCGTGCCGTCGGTTGCGTACAGTTTCGAAGTCGTTCCGAACACGAGGCGCGATCCGACCGCGGTCAGCCCGTGAGGGTCGGAGGCGTCTTTACCCGGCACGAGATCTATGACCATCTTCGTGCCCGTCGCCGTCCCATCCGTGATCCAAAGCTCGCGGCCGAAGCTCGTTGTGTGCGCCGAGAAATAGACCCGCGGTCCGGTGGGGTCTTTCGTGAAGGACTGTGGATATCCGTCGAGTCCTAGCCCTGGAACGAACTCGAAGAGGAGCCCGGTTCCGGAAGGAGTGCCATCACTGACGAAGAGTTCAATGCCTCGACCGGGCGTGGTCGCGCCGAAGACGACGCGCGACCCGCATGCGGTCATCCCGCCGGGGTTCGACGACGTGCTCCCCGGCCAAAGGTCTGCAATCATCGAAGTCCCCGCCGCCGTGCCGTTCGAGCTCCAGAGTTCACGACCGTGCACGCCGTCATCGGCGCTAAACCAGATTCTGCCAGCGTCCACGACGACCTGCTGCGGGTTCGAGGATTCGGCACCGGGTCGAATATCGAGGAGCGTTCGCTGCTTGGTTGTTGAGTCGATGAGATGGATCTCGGTGCCATGTACGCCGTCATCGGCGACCGTGACGATCCTGCCGCCCATAACCTGAAACCCTGCGGGATTCTCGGCGCGAGCTCCGGAGTCTGTGGGTATGGGTTCACTGTTGACATCGACGACGGTCGCCGATTGCGCCAGAGTTGAAGATCGGATCAACAGGGCGACGAAGACGGAGAGGAAGGCAGATCGGATTCTCATGGGTTGTCCTTGCCGGTTCGGTCTGTGCCGCGAACCGGTGTGATCTATCGGCGCTCGGACAGGGTTACAGACATTGTCCGTACGATAGCGCAGTTGCACCCGGAGCACCGTCTCGGGACCCTCGGAGGCTCCCAGGCCTGAGACTACGACCTCAGAGCTGTGCGGGGTTGTCGCCCACCCGAGTTCCGGCTGAACCCATCACATTCTCGGAGGCCGGAACGCCGTGCAGTTGTACTACCTGCCACCTGGTGGGTAGGTCTGCGCCAACGGTATGGTCGGCGGCTTACCCACGCGGCTCGTCTGCTCGACGCAGGAGGTATGCTCCGCACGTTCGACCGCAGCTGACATCGCCCTTGCTCGCCTTGCAGTCAGAGCCGCGCGTTGCAGACGGAGGTGACACCTGCGAACCGAGTCAAGCCGAGCGAGATCTCGAGGCTGCGATCGCCTTGCCTCAGTTCGATCGTTCGTGTCAGGAGCACGCTACCGAGTGAGCCGCCGGCGCTCGCGATGCGAAGCTCGTACGTGCCGCGCGCAAAGGTAGAGACGCGGAAGCGTCCATCGGCACCGAGGATCGTCCAGTCAACGTTTCGCTCCGATTGTCATTTCCGCAGCGTCGGAGGCCGTGAGACCGACCGTGTTGAGACCTGGATCGAGCACATACCACTGCCAGCGAAGCGTCACGCCGGCGTACGCCGGATTGCTGGACAACGGCAGAACGAAGCGGCTGCGGCCGAGGCCGTCCGTCGGGAGGACCCAGTCGACCAGCTGTGTGTTCACGAGAAGCGCGGATCCGACCATGCCGAGCGCATCGAGTGGAATGTCGATGCGGTCGATCGCCAAGCGCAAGATGGCCGCGGAGTTCGCTCGTGCAGAAGACAGCTCGATGATCTGGTTCCCGGCAATGCGTGCTAGCGGTAGGCCACCGCTGATTCGCGGCAAGCGCCCGGCCGTGCCAGGTCCTGAACGACCGTAGATGTCGAACTTGGGCGGATTCGAGACGGCGTCGCGTGCGTAGTGAAAGACGCTGCCACCCTGCGCGATCGGTTCGGAGACCAGCCAATCCCGTAGGCCGTCACCGTTACTGTCGAGCGACGCGAGACTCCGGCCGAAGAGTGTCCTACCGGCGTTGCTCTCGAGTCGATGCAGGACCGTCGCAAGTGACTTGCCCGATCGAATTTCGACTACGTTCCCCTGACTCGTCGACGTCGTCACCATGACGTCCGGCGTCCCGTCCAAGTTGTAGTCACCGGCCGCGGCGATGGCTTGCCCAAAGCCAACGACGCCGACCGCGACGCCCAAGGAAGCGCCGTTCGACCCGGACACGAGCTCGATCGAACCCGCGCGAGTCGCCTCTCCGGGATTGCTGACGAGCATATCGGGTACGCGATCGCCATTGACGTCACCGATTGCGACAACGCTGTCGCCTTGGTGCTCTCGCGCACCGCCGTTGTGCGCTAGCAACAAGCTGCCGTCGCGGCCTGAGCGGATTTCGTAGCGACCTGCTCCTGATCCATGACTCGGTAGGCCGACACCGACATCTCCGTAGCCGTCGCCATTGACATCACCGATGACCGCGAGTGAACCAATGGCTACCCCGGCCACGGGCACGACATACCAGAGACGTGCGTCCGGTTGGTAAGAGTAGGCATTGAGGCCGTCCTGCCTCTCGGTGAAGACGTAGTCTGTACCCGCACGGGCATCGATGCGGCCGGCGGCGATCTTTGCACCGAGTTCGAGGGTCGTCGACGCGCGGACCCCGACCACGTCGAGGGTCTTGCCGCGGAGGAGGTGGATGGCGCTACCCGGCCCAGTGCTCGGAGCACTGATCAAGACGTCTGCATAGCCGTCGTCATTGAAGTCGCCGGCTGCGAGCTCTCGGCCGAAGAGGGCGCCAGCGACTCCCGTGTCGTTGGTCGTCCCCAAACCGCGCCGGATCGCAATCGTGCCAAGCTCCTTGCCGCCCACAATGCGCACGAAGCCTGTATCCGGTCCTTGGGAAGTCGCCCCCGCATCGGACATCGCGAAGTCTTCGTAGCCATCACGATTGATGTCGCCGATGCCGAGGACTCGAGTCGCGAAGGCCCCTTCGTTGCTCGCCTCGTGGAAGTCTTTGGTGCGACGCGGACCGACGGTCAGGCTCACCGTGTTGCTCCGAACAGGCGCTCCGCAGGCGTCGATTTCACAATAGTACGACCCTGCGAGGGCCGCTGTGGCGTTGCTGATCGAGAGCGTGAGTCGTTTGTCGGTCTTGCCTGCGAGCGGGTTCCCGTTGAAGTACCACTGGTAGTTGATGGCATCCGGCGAATCGACGGTAAACACGTATTGCGGGCGGTTGTAGCCAAAATCGAGGTTGGCATTGACAGGCTGCTCGCTGAAGACCGGCACGTAGGCGCAGGCGTTGATCGCTTGCGCGTAGACATCGCCTTGGCTCGAGTTCAGAGCCTGCGCGCGCCAAACGAGCACGGCGCTACGGCCCGTTGGTCTCGCGTAGTCACGTTCGGAGGCCAAAGCCGGAACGCCGCAGCGACCTTGGGGCGCGATGTTCGTATTCCAGAACGGACCAAAGCGGGAAAGGGTGTCGACCGAGTGTTCGCTGCCCCCGATGTCGTAGACACCGCCGCTTCTCTCGAACGTGTAGGCGATGACGCAGCCGGCAGTCGCGTTCGGTGAACCCACCATGGCGACAACCGGGCTGTAGGTATCCGTCGCTGCCGTGCGGATCTGCTTGGACGCGCGGAAGGTAATCGGATCATTGCTCATGACCGGTGGCACACAACTCGTGGCCGCGATTTGCCAAGGGGTCGAAGTCGAAGCACGCCACGCCCAGCAAATGATGTAGCCAGCAGTATCGCCATCGACTTCGATATCGTCGATCTGTCCTCCGACGGGCGCTCCGTCGAAGATCGTGACTAGGCTCCAATACAAGATCGGGTCACCCCAAGCGATGAAGCGCGACCCGATGCGGCCTGCCCCGTTGTTCCAGACGACGAGGCTCTTGCCGCCGTCCGGGAAGGTATTGATCTTCGGCTTCGACACGCCCGTCTTGTTAAAGATCGTTCGCGTCTTCAGTCCGAAGGCATGGATTCCACCGTTGCGGAGGTCGATGGGAACGTGGGTGGCTCGGATGTTCCCTAGGTCTTCGAAGACGACCGTGAATCCGAGTTCGATGTTGCTGGAGTTGCGGTATTCGTGGTCCCCGACGTCGGGAGTACTGCCACCCAGACTAATTGAGATCTGCTGCTTGACGGAGCCATCGGGGGCGATGGCGACACCGCTGATTCCGCCGGGAAAATTCAGCCGGGCGCTCTCGAACGCAACGAAGAACCAAGAGCCTGCGAAGTTGATCCCGAGTGCCGCAGATCCCACGGAAGGCCGCGACTCGACTTCGAGGTTGCTGGCGTTGGAGATGGCGAGGATGCCACCCGTCGGTTTCCCACTCGCGTCGAGCATGCGACCGCGAATGTAGCTATTGGAAGACGATGAGCGGCGTTCCCAGACGACGAGATACTTGCCGTAGCCAGCCGCGATCGCCGGACCTTGATTGTCGTCGCCCGCCGTGGCGTTGCTGACTTTCACATAGGTGCCGATGAGGGGATCGAGGACCATGGGATAGCTCGCGTTCTGCACGAAGGCTTCGGGCAGCACGAGTTCCAGGAACTGTCCGTCGAAGTTCATGTGCCCTTTCTGCGCGCGGCCACCGGCGTCGATGCCGGTAATGGCGCCGATCTCCACGCCGCCGATCTGTCCTTCGCGGAAGCGCAGCGTCTCTCGCTTCTGCCCGATGTCGCCGACGAGCTGCGTTTCGACGCGCAAGCGCACGATGAGGTCACCGCTGCCCTCGGGTCGTTCACGGAACAGGAAGCTCTGCTCGAGGCCGTCGCGTTCTGCGTGGTAGCGCTCCTCGACGGAACCGCGCGCATAGGAGACCAGCCGCTCCTCGGGTTTGTGCTGAGCGCTCGCAGCTCCTGTGCTCAGCACCGCGTGCACGCTGTCGCTTCTTCGGGTCGAGTCGAACGTGAGGCGCAGCGGGCGATCGCTCGCGACCGCGTTTCCGAGTAGTGGGACGAAGTTCACGCCGCCTTCTTCGAAGACTGCAAGGTACGAGCTACCCTCCGCGTGCAGGCGGCCGTGAGAGAAGTGCGTACCGAAGGACTCCCGCATGACCGAGATCGGCGCTGCTGCAGCCGTCCCTGTGGTCATTGCCGGAGCTTGGGATACTTGTGCGCTTGTCGATCCGCCGAGGATCGAAGCGGCGCAGATGGCTTGTAGAACGTTGCCGGCACGCCGGTGGTAGTTCATGGATGGTTTCATCAGCTGTCCTTCATTGGTCTGAGTTGCTTGCCAAGAGGAAGGACGCGACGTTTTCATTCATGGCCCTTCATGGTCGGGACAAGTTCCCGGCTGGCTCCATCGTCCGGGCTGTCGACGTGGTCCAAGCGTCGCTAATGGCAGCGACGTGGGCTGGATTTCGAACTCAGCCGGCTGACGAGTCGATTTGACGGGCACGCGCTCTTCGAAATCGGCAGTTCGGCGCTCTCCATCACAGCCGACCGCACGGCGCTAGAGCAGGGTGAGCTGCGTGCTCTGCGGTGCTTGTACGCGTAGTCGGACTGATACTCGTGTGTCCGGAAACGCGGCCGGCTCAGCTGCCTTCCTCCGGATCCAAGTTGTTCACCAAGTCCTGCAGCTCGGATTCCGCAACGACTTGCTTGCGCACCATGAGTGAGCAGAGCGCTCCGAACGCGAGTTCGATCTGCGCCACTTGCACTCGGAGTCTCTCGATCTCCGCGTCTTGCGATGCGTCGGTCGAGCTCTTCTCTCGCTGCGCCTTCCGGAGTTTGTGGCTCAACTTGCGGATTTGCTCTTCGGTGTCCGCGATGTCGAGGCGGTTGCCAATGTCGCCGAGAAACAGAGTTCGGAGCCATCCCATGCGGATCAGGATAACGGACGCGACGGAGCGATGCATGCCCATCAACTCGAGAGCTGGTTGGACTGGAGCTCTGCACGCAAAGCATGCTCGTCACAGGTCCGATCCGTACCTCGCGGCTTCCGAATCTAGCGTTCTCGAACCCACGAATTGGGTAGGAGCGCTTATCCTGCGGGGCGCGATTCGCCACGGACCACCCGCATGGAGACCGAAGCTCGATGTTCGCACGCACGACACTTCTTCTGCCCTTACTCCTCGTCTCCGGGCTTCCTTTCGGCGTAACGGAGACCGCCGAGATCGTCCGCCTGAAGGGTGACGATCCGCCGCCGGGCCCGCCTTGGAAGCTCAGCTATCGCAGCGCCCGCCGGGAAGCGATTCGTGAGGGCCGCCCCATCTTCGTGTATTTCACGAAGACCTACTGACCGCATTGCGTTCCCGTCGAGCAGCAGTTGCTGCCGCACAAGGATCTGGCCGCCTACTACGACAAGGTCACGTGGCTCTTCGTCTCGCGCAACTTCAAGAATGACGAGAAGGACCGCGAAGCGCTGCGAACCCACGATCGATTCGGCATCTCGTCGTGGCCGCAACTCGTCCTCTTCGATCCGCGTGACGATTCTGTGCTCGAGCAGATGTCCCGCAAGTTGGAAGACTTCAAGCAGCAATTGAAGAAGCACGTCGCATCCGTGCCGCCGCCGACAAAGGAGCTGCGCGACAAGGTTGCACGATTGGGCGCGGCGACAGCGTTGTTGAAGCAAGGGGAGACCCGAGAAGCGCTGCGTCTCCTCGAGCCACTCGCGAAGCAGCCCGATTCCGTCGAAGTTTGGCTCGAGGCGCGCGAACTCCTGCGTCACCATGAGAAGGCAGCGCCGACGTTTTCACAGCGTCTAGCAGACCCAGACGTGCGCGAGCGCGCGATCGCGATCGAGGAGATCACACTCCTCGAAGAAGGGGAGGAGCGACGCTCGTTCGAGACCGCGATCGAAGAGCGCCTCTTCGATGACGAAGAGCACTTGATCGTCAAGCTTCGGGCAATGGCGTTCCTCTCCCCGACGAGAGGTGCGAGCATTGCCGAGCGGGCGGGCGAACTCCTCTCCGTGCCGAACGATCCGTTCCGCTACGCGGTCCTCGCGCTCTTGAAGCAGCACCCGAATCCTCGAGTCGCGCAGCAGCTCGCGCAGCTCTACGCGGGAGCCGGCACGACGATTCCAAGCGGCAATCCTAACGTGCTCCGAAGCCATACAGCGGCCGCGATCGCGACGTGCGGCGACGAGTCTGCGATCGCGCCGATCGAGAAGTTCTTGCGCGAGGTCGCGCCCAACAACGGCACGCTCGGTGCGTCGCTCGACGCCCTCGCGGGCGTCGCGTCCCGCTGCGGACCCGCGGCGCGCAAGCGTATCGTCGCCATCGTCCTCGCCAACTTCCCGGGTTCTGTCGATGACGCACGCTACAGCGCGTTCGACCGCAAGTGGATGGCGCGGCGCTTGCCACAGATCGCCAAGCACTTCCATAAGACCCTCATCACAGTCAGCGGCAGCCGAGAGTTCCCCGCGCCGCCTTTGGAATGGTCGCGCGAGTTGAGGTCCGAGTATCTGCTCGAACTGCAGCGTCTGCAGGACCACTGAGAGTCGTTCGCGGCTGCAGCCGGCGACGCGCTCCTGCCGCCTGGCGTGCGCGCGTTTGACCGTCCATGGATGGTTCACTAGCTGAGGCACCAGTGCTCGTGCGCTTTACATCCGAGGGTCGGCGCATGCGCAACGACTGGAGCGACGAAGAGTGGAGTCCGCCCGCTATCCTCGGCTACTTGCTCGGCTTCTTGCCCTTCACAGGATCAGCACGCTTCCATATGTAGGACCGCCCTTCCTTCCACGCTCCCTCCTCGAAGGCGTAGGACATGGTCGTGTGCTGGAAAGCACTGTCGAGGGTCCAGTCGTGTGCCGACCGCGATCGCGAGCCATCCGGGGCGTTGAAGTTCTGCTCGGACCGAAGCTTCGTCGGACTGACCGAGCTTGTCTCACCTGCGCCATAGGACCCCCAAGAACTCCACTGCTGAAGCATGGCCTTCTTGGTCCCGGGATCCCAAAACGCGCGAAAGTCCCAGATCACACTCGAGCGCTTGTCGCCCGTCACAGCTCGCATAGAACCCTGAACGCTCTGTTTGCCGGCGCCCCAGACGAAGATGACTTCATAGGCGTCGACGGGCTCGTTCGAGGACTTGTAGGTCGAGTTGTCTGCGATCCAGGTGCCGTCTCCCGCAGTCATGTACTCGAGGTGGGCGCGAAACCAACCGGGCGGCAGCTCAAGCGCTTCGTCGGCTGTCTGGGACATGGACAGGCACAGGCCTGCGATGAGGATCGACAAGCACTTCGGCATCGGAGAACTCCTTGGTAAGGGTTGCATGCTATCGTTTTCTCACATCGACTGCCCCGTTGCATCCCGCTGACGATGGGCGCCGGGAGATACGTGCCGAGTGTTTCAACATGGAGCTCTCGGAGACAAACAACATCAAAGCCGCTACCGCGAATCTGACGGCCGAACAAGCTCTGCCGGACCTCTCGCCGCTGAGTATTGCGATTGTCGAAACGACGATAGTGGCATGAGCAGACGCGACTTTGCGATTCACTCTCAAGAACCTCGGTACTAAGTCCGTCGTGGTACCGGTCCAGTACCGAAGCTCGAGTTCACCGAAGTCGACGGAGTGCAGTGGGTCGCGACACTGAGTGAGAACTTCGGCCCTGGACGCCGGCAGCAAGCGACCGGAGTGGTTTACGCCAGGCCTTCAATGTCAAGATGCTACGGGCACTGCTTCGTCTTCAAGCGTGACTCGGCACTTGCTCGTGGCGGGTGCTTTGCTACCGCAGCGCGTACACCAGCCAGGGAGTGACGTTCGGATCGGCCGAGGCCCACGACACATCGAAGGCGCCGACGTAGCGCCACGGCTCCTGCTTCTGAGTGCCGCGATAGTGCAGGTAGCCAACCACGGCGCCGTAACGAGGATGCAAGACGTTGCTAGTCTGCCAAGGCTCGACCGTGATCACCCACGGCACGGTCGGATCGGTCGGATCGGTCGGGTCGACGTTCGGGTTCCAGTTTGGGAAGATTCGCTCGACGACGACCGGACCGGTGTCCGGGTGCGTTGGGACATAGAACGACGAGGCGCGGGCGGTTGGTGCGCCAAAGTAGAGCCTCCACTGGTGTGCGCCGACTTTGAAGTCCATACGCATTGTCGTGCACATGCGCCGGAACGTGAGCGGGTCGTCGGGGTCGACCACGGCGACCTCGGTGTTGTCGGGCCAACAGTAGTTCGGCGTCCACTCGTTGTTGGGTCGGACTCCGAGGTCGGAGACGTTCTCGCGATGGGCGATCCGGAGTTCTACTTCGGAGATCTCGCCGTCGTCGTCACCGCCGACCTTACCGTCCGGGCCCAGCGACGGATCCGGGATGTTCGGTCCAAAGGTCACGACCGGGAGGTTCGACGGGTTGTCGCCTGCCATCGGCAACAACTCGTCGCCGAGGTCGAGCACGAGCCGGCGGCTGGATCGCCGGTCGATCAGGAGGCCGATGTTGCGGTTGCTGCCGACCTCGACACCTACGCGGTCGACGCCGTTTCGATACTCGTTCGTTGGGTTGGCATGGTCGCTGCGCAGTTCACCGCCGCTGCCGCCGGCGGACGCTGGACCTTTGAGCACGATTCGCGAGGCGATGTCGGGGCTCGAGTTCGAGCCGCCTTTGCCGCCACCGTTGCGTTGGGCCGGCAGGTTGCAGCTCGAGATGACGAGTGCCGCGCCGGCCGCGAGGGTGAGTTGTTTCAAAAGTCGCTGACTGGTCTGTGACATTTGGGCAATCCTCTGGGGAGTCGGTGGGGGCGACACAGCCAATCGCAGCCGCGCGCCTGCTTCTCCAGATGCCTAGTTGGGCGAAACGTGACCCGTGCCGCCGGGCTTATGGATGGCAAGGTCTGTTCGTGGCCCCGTCGAGACCGCGATGATCGTCCGGTCGTCCGCGCGTTGCCTTGCCGCCGGGGGGACTGTTCTATTTGAGTAGCGCGCCGAGGAAGCGCCACACTTGGCCCGGGCCGGCGCGTCCGCTCGGCCCTTGGTAGGTCCAACGCCGGCCGTCCGGACTGGCGGAAACGACTTCCAGTTGCCGTCCGAGTTCGAGTGCGACCGGCTCGGCCCGACCGTCCCGCAGGCGGATCCGGAGGTAGGTAGGGTGCAATGGCCTGATCTCGCTGGACTCTGAAAGCACCAGCCATCCTTCGTCCTCGATGGTGGAGAGGAGCAGCCCGCTGAGGCGTGTCGACGACGGCGCCGCGTGGATTCGGCGTTCGCTGCCGTCGGCTCGCTCCACGATGAAGACCTCGTCGGTGCCGCAGACGACGATCTCGCGCTCGTCGCGGGTGACGAAGAAGGACCCGAAGCGATCACTCACCTTCCGCGTCCCATCCGTCGCTGCCGAGTACTCGAACAGCCCCGGGGTCACCATGCTGCGATACAGGTAGTCGCCGCCGGACAGCGGATAGACCATGCACGGCCGATCGGCGTCGGGAATCGGAAGCGGTCTCGCCTGCCCGGTCGCCAGGTCGACGGAACGGGCGATGATCGCGCCCGTCGGGTCGCTACCGCTCAGCACGATGCGCTGCCCGTCGGGCGAAAAGCGCGGCGGGCTCGACCGTTTCCAGTGCACCTGGTGCGAGCGCAGCATCCGGAATCCCGGGGTTGCGAGGGCGCGCTCGGTGCCGGTCTCGACTTCGTGCAGCACGAGGACGATGGTGGCGGTACCGGCTGCGAGCGCCCCGCGCGGCGACAGGTATGCGATCGTCCGCCCGTCCGGCGACCAGCATGGCGCGTAGTTGCTGCCCAGGAAGCTCTGGGCGAGGCGTGTGCTCGCACTCGTAGCCGGGCTGCGGTCCGGCGTGTAGTTCGCGACGAACACGTCGTGGTTCGGCTCCGATCGCGCGAACAGGAAGGAGCCGTCGGCGAGGAAGCCGAGCGGGTACGCGTCGCCAAGCGCTTCGACCCGAAACGCGGTCGCGGCGGCCTGGCCGCCGTCGACTCTGACGGCCCAGATCCCCATCGAGCCTCCGCGATCGCTACGGAAGACCACATGCCTGCCGTCTGGCGTCCAGAGCGGCCGTGCGTCGAATCCCGGTGACCCCGCGAGCGGACGCGCTTGACCCCCCGCCGTCGCGACGAGCTGAAGCTGTCGGCGAGACGTCGTGGAGTCGGCGATGTCTTCGTAGACGATCCACGAGCCGTCGGGAGAGATCTTCGCGACCGACGACCGCGTCGCGCGCAGACCTGTGACTACCTGCCGGGAACCGTCGGCGAGCCGGATCAGCTCGAGCGTCGAGGCGCCCTTGTCACGCTCGGCGACGATGAGCACCTGTTCGCCGTCTGGTGTGAAGTCATAGAACCCGAGCTCGTCGACGTTCGGGTCGCGCACGACCGTCCTTGGCGTTGGGTCCGCGAGGTCGAGGATCCGCAGTTCAGGCACGCCGTCCTGGTCCCAGCTGTATGCCACGGTGCGGTTGTCGGGACCGATCCCGGAGAAGCTCGCATATCTCGACCTGTCGTTTCCATCGTCCTTGCCCCATCTCGCGTCAGTCGTGAGCCGCCGCGTTGCGCCGGTCATCGTGTCGTGGACCATGAGGTTGCCGTTGGCCCAGTCGGTGTGGGTGAAATAGCGTCCGTCCAGCGAGAAGCCACCATGATCGTCGTAGAACGGGCACAGCGCCGAGGTCGAGAGGGCTTCGCCGGTCGTCGGGACCGAGCCAGCCATGCTGCTACCGAGCAGGCCCGGGAGACTCATTCCGATGGCCAGTGCCACGACCACTGCCGCGGCCGCAAGCAGACCGGATCGCTGCCGCCGCATCGCCTTCATGAGCCTGTAGGAGAGCGATGGCCGGCGCGCCAGGACGGGCACGTTCGCCAGATAGCGCTCGAGTTCGTCGGCGAGGTCTTGCGCGGCCGAGTAGCGCCGCGCTGGGTCCTTCTCGAGGCAACGCATCGTGATCCAGTCGAGGTCACCGCGCAGTGCCCGCAGCAGAGTGTTCCTGTCGGTACCGCGCTGGCGCGCGACCTCCGCGGTCGAAGCGTCATCCGTCGTGAAGCGCGTGCTCGGTTTGGTGGGCTCGTCTTCCCGGATCTTACGTTGGATTTCGAGGTAGCCGGCTTTACGGAGTTCGCGCGAATCGAACGGCAGCGCTCCAACGAGAAGTTCGTACAGCAGTACGCCGAGTGAGTAGACGTCGGACCGTGCGTCGGGGTCGATCTCGCCCAGCCCCGCCTGTTCGGGCGACATGTACTCAGGCGTACCGAGAATGCGGCCGTGCTCGGTGTAGAGCGTTCGCTCGGTCAGTCGCTGCTGCAAGGCCTTGGCGACGCCGAAATCGATGATCTTGGGCTCGGGCAGCCCGTCGCGATGTCCCACGAGGATGTTGGTGGGTTTGAGGTCGCGGTGGACCACGCCCTTTTCGTGGGCGTGTTGCACGCCGCGGCAGACCTTTTGGAAAAGCGCGATGCGCGCGCGCAAATCGAGCCGGTGGCGGTCGCAAAACTCGGTGATCGGGAGCCCCGGCACGTGCTCCATCGCGAAGAACGGACGGCCGTCGTCGGCTTCGCCGGCGTCGAGAACCATGGCGATGTTGGGGTGTTCCATCATCGCAAGGCTCTGGCGCTCGACCTCGAAGCGCGCGAGCGCATCGCGATGCGCGCTGACGCTCTTGACAACCTTGAGCGCGACGCGGCGCCGGATCGGCTGCTGCTGGTCGGCAAGGTAGACGATCCCCATGCCGCCCTCGCCGAGGACGTCGACAATCCGATAGTCGCCGATCCGCTCGGGCGCCTCGGCGAGCGCGACGCTACGCACGGCGTCGGAGATCGCCGAGACCGATCGCTTCTCGGGCATCAGCGAGGCTACCGCGTGCTCGCAGCGCTCGAGGAGTCGAGCGTGGTTGGGGTGGTCCGCACGCAGCTTCTCGAAAGCGAGCGCTCGCTCCTTTTCGGGTAGTTCGAGCGCCGCAGCGACCTGCTCTTCGAACAGCAGCATCAGCGCCGGAGGGTCAGCTGGGGTGTCGGTCATGGTCGCTCCGTCTGAGTCGTACCTACCGAGGATGCGATTCCGAGTCGGACGTGACCCTTGGTCTCCAGCGATCCAATGCAGGAATCAGGTGAGCGCGCCGAAGCCTCTCTGCGATCACCTGTCGCCTCCCCCGTCAATCGCCATCATGAGCGCGAGCCGCGCGCGGGCTCGCGATAGCGTCTTGCGTACGGCCGTCTCCTGCTTGCCGAGTTGCTCGGCGATTTCTCGGTGCGATAGTTCGAGCACCGTCGCCATCGTGAGCACGAGTCGCTGCTCCTCGCTGAGCTGGTCCATCGCGGCCTCGAGATGGCTCATCGCTTCCTTCGTGGAGAGGTTGACGCTCGGTGTCGCGATCTTGCCGTAGACGGTCGCGAGACACTGCGCGTCACCGTACCGGGTGCTCGTCGCGAAGGCCTGATCCCGACGCGCGTCGCGGCGCTTGGCCGTAAGGTAGCGATGTCGCGTGCGAATTTTGTTGAGCGCGATCTTGTAGAGCCAGGCCCTGAACTCGCTTTCGGAGCCGCCCGAGAAGCCGTCGAGTGCCGACAGCGCGTTGGCGCAGACCGACTGTGCGATGTCGAGCGACCACTCCCGCGTCAGGACTAGGCCGTCGGCGTTGAGCCGGACGTAAGCCTGCAGGCCAGGCAATGCGTCGGCGAGCAAACGCTCCTGCGCGGCTGCGTCGCCGTGTCGGGCGGCCTGGATCAGGTCCGGAAAATCGGCGGGGGCGGGGTCCACGGTGCTCCTTCGGCGGCGATTATAGCGAGAAGCCGGGGCCCGCGAGGGGCTTGTCTGGCACGACCGATTCCTGCAAAAAAGGGTCACATATGGCTCGGAATCGCATCCCAGGTGTCCACACATAGGAAATTGAACACAAACAGGTCATCGATGTCACGCCTCTCCGACGCTTCTCCTCTCGTCGGGTGCAACCCGGCACATGGGTAACACTTTTGTCCGGGGACATAGGTGTTACCTATGTACCCGGGTCGGACCGTCGCTCTCTTCCTTGTCGGTCTCGTCAGCGGCCCCCTCGTGGCGCAGATCGTGCCGAAGGACACACGGCACCTATTCTCGATCCGGAGCTTGACCGGACAGGAGTATCTCGGCGAAGCCGGTCTCGTGTTTTGCGGAGACCTGAACAAGGACGGCTTCGACGACTTCGCCTTCGCACAGCGGGGCGACGTCCAAGTCGCGAGCGGTCGGACTGGTGAACTCCTGTATGCGCTCCCGCAGGGGCATGGCATCGCCTCGATGCAGGACTTCGACAACGATGGCGTGCGCGACCTCGCCAGGGGGCAGGTTAATGCCGGCTCCAGCAGCAATGGCTTGATCCAGCTCCACAGTGGCCGCGACGGCAAGGTCCTTTACACGTGGAGCGGCAGCCCGAACCAGAGCCTCGGGAGAGACATCGCAAATCTCGGTGACGTCGACAACGACGGCGTCGAGGACATCGGAGGCGGCTCGAACCTCGGCTACCACGTCTTCTCGGGCCGCACGAAGCAGCAACTCCACCTCTTTACGGCGCACAAGCGCGGAGTCTACGTTGGGGACGTCGACGGTGATCAACACGACGATATCTTGCTGGGGGACAAAGACAGCATGTCGGCGGAACTGCGCACCGGCAGAGCCGGGGGCGTGATCGGCTCGCCGATCACGATCCCCAACTGTCAGTCCAGATGTTCGTTCCCCTACGTTATGATCGGCGGCCGCGCTACCCACCGCGACCTCGGGCCCCATTTCGGCAGCGTCAACAACCGCCCCACATACACGGGGCTCCGCTCGGACTCCGGCCAAACGCGTGCAGTGATCCGTACGATCTCGATCGCTGAGGACCGCTTCGGTACCAGCTTGGCCTGGATCGGCGACCTGACGAAGGACGGCGTCCCCGAAGTCGTCGCGCGCATCTCCGACTCGGTCGGCATCTTCGACGTCACCCCAGGTGGCAAGGGACTCCTCGTCCGCATCCAAGGGGTGGCGAACAGCTTGTTCGGCTGGTCCGTGGCCGGCGGCGGAGACCTGAACGCGGATGGTAACCCCGGATCTCCTTGTCTCGTCCAACTTCGTGTCGACCTACGTCGCGGGCTACTCGGGCACGGAGCTAGGGCTCACGTCGGACCGCCTCGTCCTCGAGGTGACCAAGGGGAAGGGCGGCACACAGCAGCTCACTGGTTTCACGAGCACGAACATGAGCCCTAACCGCTACTGGCTCGTGCTCGGCTCACAGTCTCGGAGTGCATGTTCGATGATCGGCTCGATCTGCGTGCCGCTGCAGTTCGACGCCTACTTCACGGTTTGCTTGGGCAACGCACCGGCACTCGGCTTCCTTGGCCAGCAGTCTGCCTTCGAGAGCCAGTTCAGTGCACAGATCCAAGTTCCAGCCCTACCTGCGTCTATCTCGGGCACGCAGCTCTGGCACTCCACGATCCTCATCGACCTGCCAGTGCTGACGCTCTCTAGCCCGAGCGAAGCGGTCGGCCTCTACCTCAAGTAGGAGCGAAGCGCGTTGCGCGGATGGAGGGCCATCGGGTAACGCGTCGCGATAACGGACGCCGGCACGAGCTTCGTGCCGAGCATGTCGGCGCTGCGCGCCGCTCGCGGCGACGATTTCGACGCCCGGGAGTCGCGCGGAGATTGAGCTCGGGTCAGCTGCTCCCTAGGATCCACGCCGGAGGCGGTCGCTGAACAGGCAGGGGGCTATGGCGCAACAACGGAAGCTGATCAGCCTATACACGGGTGCAGGCGGTCTTGACCTGGGCCTCGAGGCGGCAGGTTTCGCTACCGCGGTGGCTGTCGAGATGGACACCGACGCGGTTGCCACGCTCCGCCCCAACCCTCCGGGGGCCGTGCTTGACCGGGACATCCACGAGATCTCGTCGGACGAGATCTTGAACGTTGCCGGTCTCCGCGAGGGCGACGCCGATCTCCTCGTCGGTGGTCCTCCCTGTCAGCCGTTCAGCAAGTCAGGCTACTGGGCGAGTGGCGACGCGCGCCGACTGGACGATCCGCGGGCCAGCACTCTAGAAGCGTATCTACGCGTGCTGCGTGATGTCCAGCCCAACGCGTTCTTGCTCGAGAACGTCGCCGGGCTTGCCTACCGCAACAAGGATGAGGGGCTGAATCTGCTGCGTACCACCATTGACTCCATCAACCGCGCCGTCGGCACTGCCTACTCCATGAACATGGCGCTGTTAAAGGCGAGCGAGTACGGAGTGCCGCAGGATCGCGAGCGCGTGTTCATCATTGGGCACCGCGATGGGATGGAGTTTCGCTTTCCTGAGCCTACGCACTCCGCTGGCTCTGATCGGCTACTAGGCACCGAACCTGTGCACACCGCGTGGGACGCGATCGGCGACCTCGAGGACGACGACCTGCCCGAGCTACGCATGACAGGGAAGTGGGCCGAACTCCTGCCCTCCATTCCCGAGGGGCAGAACTACCTGCACCATACGGATCGCGGCGAGGGGATGTCGCTATTCGGCTGGCGTCGTAGGTACTGGAGCTTCCTACTGAAGCTATCTAAGACGATGCCCGCGTGGACGATCACCGCTCAGCCCGGCTCCGCCATCGGGCCGTTCCACTGGAAGAACCGCCGTCTGTCCATGCGCGAGCTAGCACGGTTGCAGACGTTTCCCGATGACTTCGCAGTGTTGGGCACTCGCGTCGCCTACCAGCGACAGATCGGCAACGCGGTGCCGAGCGCCCTCGCAGAGTTGATGGGGCGCTGTATCATCGGCCAGCTTATGGGGGGTCGCATGCCGGCGGGTCGGCTGTCTCTCTTGCCAAAGCGGCGCCGCCCGGTCCCGCCTGCTGAGCCGGTTCTGCCAGTTCCCAAGAAATACCACGCTCTCGTCGGCGACCACTCACCTCACCCCGGGACCGGCCGGGGTTACGCGGCTTCCTGCCGAGAAGCGATGTAGGGCTGTGGAGCGATACCGGGTCACGCGAAAAGAAAAGTTGGTCGCGTTCGTCGTGGATGCCCTGGAGGTCTCTGGCTTCACGGTGGAGCGCGTGCCCGATCTACGCATGGCGCCATTTGTGTTCTCAGTGCTGACGCCGTGGAACGAGCCGCTGGACTTGATCTGCTACTTGTTTTTGGCCAACAAGTACAAACAGAGCGGACGACCAGACGATGAGCACCGATTCCAAATCAAGTACGGAAGCGAGTTCAAACGGTTGCATGACCTGTTCATTGCGCCGCATGGTGGGCAGCTCACGCTGATGTTTGGTGTGCACCTAGAGGCTGGTGTGATCGTGGCGGTGGACCCAGCAATGCACAACCCCACGTGGTTCTCCCGCTCCGTTGAGTTCAAGGCGGAGCAGATAGAGCGGATCCAGCAAGAAGGCTGGATTGGCTGGGAGCGTGACCGGTCGCGAGCGCGGCGGCACGTCATGCCGCAGGAGAACTGCCAGACCGAGGTGCTCCTGGGGCTTCGGCCCGAACGATTCGCTGACTACGTTTTGCTAGAGCGTGGGAGCACAGGGATCTCGCCAGGCGAAAGGCTGCTGGCCATTGATAAGCGCAGCTATCACGTTGACGACATGCATGCGCTGGAGATGTTGCTCGCACTGCCCAAGCAAGAGATCTTGGACGCGATCAAGGATCGGCGGCGCCTTCTCGTCGCAATGCGCGGCGCGGCGGCCGAGCTACACTTGCTGCGCGTACTGAAGTCCGAGCGGGAGCTATCGCGAGTTATTGAGATCGACGACGACGGTCAACCGGACTTCGAGGTGGAGTACCGGGGCCGACCTTTTAGGATCGAGTGCAAGAATACGTTGCGCCGCGAGCGGCGGGGAGTGCCCAAGGTCGACTTCCAGAAGACACGCAGCTCGATGTCCGACCCGTGCAGCCGATACTACAAGCCTGAGCAGTTCGAGATCCTAGCCGCGTGCCTCCACCCAGTGACGGATCGATGGGAGTTTCGCTTCTGCCCGACACGAGCCTTGCCGCCGCACCACAAGTGCCCTGGCCACCTGTCCCAACACGTATTCGTGGACAATGGCGAATGGACCACCTCTGTTACCGAGGCGCTTGCACTGCTCTGAATTGAACAGTTCTGAATTCAAAGGGCGAGTAGCGCGACTCCGTGTCCGGGAAGTCGCGCATGTTCGTGTCCGTTAGCACGACAGGCGACGTGAGGCTCGACTTGCTCCAAGCCCGACGCCTGGGGCGAGCGGACGGTCCTGTTGCCAAGAAGCGCGGCGGCTTGGACGACTCAGGCTGACGAGCGTCTCGTTCGCGATTGCGGCGTCTTCGTCGCTGCGCCCAGACGCGACTGCCTCAGCCGCCGACCGTTGCCTCGCCGCCGTTCGTGAAGGTCAAGCCGAGCGTGTTGGCCGCCTTGTCGAAGACGAACCACTCGTTGTAGAACTTGACGCCGCGCAGGCTCCCGTCGTTGGGCACCGGGTAGCTGACCGAGGCGAAGCCATTGCCGTCCGTCACGCGACCAGCGAGCGGGAAGACGTCGAGCGTCGTGTAGAGCGTGCAGGTCGGCGCGAGGTTGGCGGGCAGGGGCACGTTCGTCTTCGTGAAGCCGACCCAGATCGCGGCGAGCGCCGCCGCTGGTGCGTTCGCGAGCGTGACCTGGAAGCTGGTCCCGAGCTGGGGCACGCCCACGTGGTCGAGGGTGACCGGCTTGGCGCTGCCGCTGCCGACGCAGCCGCTGCCGTAGCTCGTGTAGAGTCCGCCTTCGCGCACCGTGACCGTCCAGGTACGCGTGCGATTGCGCTTGTTGCTGTTGTCCTTGCGCACCATCGCTGTCTGGTCGAAGACCTCACAGCGCACCGAGTGCGTGCCCGCCGTCAAGGCGCTGGTCACCAGCGTGAAGCTTGGGCTACTGCCGCTCTGCTGCAGCAAGTTGTCCACGTACCAACGCACGCGCGGATTGCTCGAAGCTGGTACGAGGTTCGTGAAGCTGAAGCCCTGCGTCGCGGGCTTCGTGACCGTGACACTCGTGGCGCTCGGCTGTGGCGCCTCGATCGGGTTGACGGTCGTGTAGCCGTCGAGGACGAGTTCTTCTCGACAGATTTCACAGAGGCCAATGCCAAGGCTGCGCATCAAGCAGTTGCTCTTGGGCCGGAAGAGGCCCGTCAAGTAGTAGCCTGCGCCTTCGAAGCAGCCCACCCCGTTGGTGTTGATCCACAGCGACCACTTCGTGCACGCGCGGTTGGCCGTGATGTTCGCTTGGCCTGGCTCGCCGCCTGTGTAGGTGCCGGAGCGCCCATAGTCATACTCATCGGCGAGGCCGCCGAAGGAGTGACCGAACTCGTGCGACTGCACTTCGGGGCCCGAGCTGCCGTTGTAGGAGACCGCGAAGGTCGAAGCGCAGCCGCCATACTTAGGGTCGTTGACGAAGACCGCGATGCGGCCTTCGACGTCCGGTGCCTGCGCTGCATCCTGCGAGGCGAGGGTTGTGTTGTTGATGTAGAGGCAGCGGTCCGTGCCACCGACGCAGTAGGAGGCGTTGTAGACGGTGTTGCGAACGACGGGCGGAT
Source organism: uncultured bacterium (assembly GCA_937858895.1). GTDB lineage: Bacteria > Planctomycetota > UBA1135 > UBA1135 > JACKHW01. Next base: position 21,015 of record CALLZN010000128.1, read on the forward strand.
TGGTGCACGGGGTCGGCTTGTCGGCGAGGTTGTCGACCGAGGCGCGGAAGACCGAGTGCACATTGAAAAACTTCGCGTAGGTTTTGTAGGGCTCCTTGGCGAACAGGTTGGCCGTCCACTTGTTGACATCGCTGACGAAGAGCGCCTCGTCGCTCGCGCGGTAGGCATCGCCGATGCAGACGATGTCATAGCGATTCTGCACCGGGCCGTTGTTGATGTGGGTGCGGACTGTCAGAGCGCCGAGCGGACCCACGACTTGGCTCGAGTTGAGGATGCGATCGAGCTCGCTGCGCGTCGTGCGCCCGAGCGGCACGCTCTTACCATCCTCGATCGACTCGAAGCTCAGCGACGCCATGCGCCCCCCGAAGTCGGGGATCTTGACGAGCCTCGTGACCGACGCTTCGAGCAGGGTGTCGCCACGCACGATCTGCAGTCCCTTCGTCGCGCCGCGATCACGGTTCACCGTGCTGAGGTCGAAGTGCAGCTTGGCGAGCTCGTCGCCATTTGCGTCGAAGATGCGAATCCAGCCCGTCGGCTCGCCGTGGCGCTCGACGTCTTGGAAAGCGAAGGACCGCGTCCAAGCGGACGTGACGCGCACCTGGTCGATCGAACCTTGGACGAGCAATTGGATAGTCGATGGCGTAGCGATCGCTGTGCCATCGTCCTGGCTGCGCACGAACTGCGTTGCCATGAGGATGAAAGCGGCGGAGCAGGAGATGGTCGTCAGTCGCTGCATGATCTGTGAAGTGTCGAGTTTAGAGAACATCAATGAGATTGGAGGTTAAAGTGTATTGTCTGCGGCTGTGTGCAAGCATCAATCATTGGCGACCCAATGAAGATCGGATTGAGACTGGCCGACACCAGCAACCGTTCGCGTGTAGCGCGCATACACCATCCTGCCACTGTTGCCGTCGTAGAACTGCTCGAGCATGTCGCTGCGACTGCGCGTGATGATCGGGATCTTGCCCTCGTAGGCCTCGCCGACGATGACCTGACGTTTCGTCGACGGGTCGAAGTCGAGGACTTGCGACGCCTCGAGCTCACGCAGAGCCTGCGGCGCGATCCAAAGGCCATCGAACATGGCCGCGCCGAAGCCCCGAGCCGAAGTCGTCGTGAGCGGCGGCAAGCCGGGTCCGCTCTGCGAGACAACGGTCTGCCTTGCAGACAGGCCGCCGGCGTACGCTCCATCGAAGGCGAAGCGGTATTCGACGCTTTGCCCGCGATAGACAACTTCTTTGCCTGGTGCCATCCACGCTGGCAGCTTGGCCGAGGCCCAGGGCTGCTTGACTTGCCGCGACCCGACGAAACTCATGTGCGAGTACTGGCCACGTCCTGCATATTGCTCGGTCGTGCCAGTTTTCTTGTCTTCGATGATCGTCCCAGGTTCGATGTTCATCGACCCACTGAAGAGCAAGAAGCCGGTATTCAAGTCGTAGGTACGGCTGTAGTAGAAGTCACTACGCGTCGAGGCGATGCTCACGACGTCGAAGCTCTGCTCCCCGAAGCGCCGCTTGCCGAACCAAACCTGTCCGCCTTCGTCCTTCTGGGCTTGCATGGCTTTGAGTCGGTTCGGATTGATCCAGAAGTCGCCGATCTGCTTTGTGTCACCGCGCACGACGTCGAAGGACCCCAGCAGGTAAGACTCCGTGTCCACGAGGTCGCGTACGTGGTGGCGCAGCTCGCAGAGGACTTGGTCCTTCGAAGTCGCGACGAAGTCGAGCTGACTGTAGCCGACGCCACCGCTGCCGCGCATTTCGGTGAGG
>CALLZN010000129.1 GCA_937858895.1 uncultured bacterium
CTGCGGCCGGGCACCTACACGCTGGTGGTCGCGAAGGAGGGCTTCGTGCGCCAGCTCCTCGGTTGGCGTGAGTTCATGCGCTGGACTCACGTCGCGACCGATGGCTTTCGCGAGCTCCCGCGCGGAGTTGGCACCCGCACGGAGCGAGTTCCGGTCGGAGACGGCGGTTGGTCACGGTGGTCGGGGCGCGCGTGGGAGCGCGACCATCATGGAGCTTTGCTCGGCGGCGACGACGACAGCGTGCGGCCGACGTCGCTCGCGTCGCAACAAGAAGCGCTTCCGCTCCCGGCGGCCTTTTGGTCCGCGGACAGCGGACTGGCGTGCTTGGATCACGTAGTCCGCGACGTCTGGGAGACGGGTTATGGCCACCACATCACGCGCCTCATGGTCCTGTCCAACATCGCCACCTTGGTCGGCGTCGATGCGCGCGAGCTCTGTGATTGGTTCTGGGTTGCCTACGAGGACGCCTTCGACTGGGTCGTCGAACCCAACGTGCTCGGCATGGGCAGCTTCGCCCTCGGCGAGCTCTTCACGACGAAGCCCTATGTGTCCGGAGCCGCCTACATCCACAAGATGAGCGACTACTGCAAGACCTGCCGCTTCGACCCAAAGAAGGACTGTCCGATCACGCGCTTTTATTGGGCCTTCCTCGCGACGAACGAAGAGTCGCTGAGGGGCAACCCGCGCATGGCGATGCCACTACGCAGCCTGGCGAAGCGCGACGCGGCGGCGAAGCAGGAAGACGCTGCCATTCTTCGCGCGTGGCAAGAGCGGCTTGCCTAGCGCTTGCAGCTCAGGCCCGTGCAGGCTCAGCCCGTGCAGCTCAGACACCGGCGCTTCGCCCAGCGACGAAGACGGTCGACAACGCAAGTCCGCTCGCGCCGCGTTCGAAGCCGACGAGGTCGGCGCGCGCCCCGACCCGCAAGCCATACCCCGCCCCCTCGAGACCGAGCAGGCGGGCGGCGTTGCCCGATGAGACCGCACAGAGCTCCGCAGCGCCGGCACCGGTCGCGCGCTCGTAGCGAGCCACGCCCTCGGCGAGCCGCAGCGACGAACCGGCGAGCACGCCCGCCGCGTTGCGACAAGCGCCGTCCACCACGGTCACGGCTTCGTTCGCGAGCTGGTACTCCCCATCGGGCAGGCCAGCAGCCGCGATCGCATCACTCACGAGGATGACCTGCGCGCTGCCCTTGCAGCGATGCAGCACCGTGAGGACCGCGTCATGAACATGGATCCCGTCGGGGATCACGCAAGCCGTGATGCGCGGATCGGCGAGGACGGCGCCGCTGAGGCCGGGCTCGCGCTGGTGGAAGCCGCGCATCGCGTTGCCGAAGTGTGTGCAGAGCCGCGCCCCGCGCTCGATGGCACCAACGGCGACTTCGAAGCTCGCTTCGCTGTGCCCGAGCGAGACGAGGACGCCGTGCTCCAGGCAGGCATCGATGAGCTCGTGAGATCGAGGAAGCTCGGGCGCCAAGGTGACGAGGCGCACGTGGCCCTTCGCTGCATCGAAGAGACGAAGCAGGTCGTCGCGATGGGCCGGCCGAAGACCCTGCTCCGGGTGCGCGCCGCGCTTGGTCGGCGCCAAGAAGGGCCCCTCGAGGTGGAGGCCAAGCGCTGTCGAGGCGCCGGCTTCGCGCTTCTCCAGCCAGCCGGCGATGAGGGCGGTGCGCGCCTCGAGCGAATCGAGGGGCTCCGAGATCAGCGTCGGCAGGTAGGTCGTCACGCCGTGCTGCGCGAGCGTCGCGTTCATGCGATGGAACTCGTCTTCGCTGCAAGTCATCAAGTCGACGCCGGCGAAGCCATTGACCTGGAGGTCGATGAGGCCGGGTAAAAGGAGGTCCACGCGGCAGTCGGCGGCGGCGCGCTGCGCTTCGTTCTCGACGTTACTCCCGACTTCGATGCCGAGTTCGATGCCGACTTCGATGCCGACGATGCGGTCGCCGTCAATCGTGACGAGAGCGGGCCCGAGTGGCGAGTCGTTGGCGAAGATCGTCGTGGGCATGCAAGGCTCAGCTTTGCGAGGGTTCGGACTTCGGCGCTTCGCTGCGTGGACCGTCCGGCCGCGGGCGCGTGAGGATCAGGTCGCCCTCTTCGCTCTCGAAGACGAGCAAGGCTGCCTGCGCGATGCTCGGCGCGCCGCGGAACATCGCGTGCCGCTCGCTCCAACCATCGGCACGCGGCACGAAGCGCCGCTCGACGCCAGCATCGTCGAAGTCGATGCGCAGGCTGCCGGTCTTGGAGCGATGAATGACAGCCAGGCTCGCGAGCGGCGGCACGACGACGCTGCAGTCCGCGCTCTTCGACTCGAGCTCGAAGGAAGCCCCCGTCGCGATCGTGGCCACGAAGATCGAGCCGCTGCGCGTGCGGCCGCGCACGACGCGGGCCTCGCCCGCGATCTCGACGCTGCCCGTTTCGGTCTCGAAGCGCAGTTCGCCGTCGACGCTGCCAACGATGAGGTTGCCATCGCGCGTGCGCAGCGTCGCATTGCGCGCCGAATAGCTGCGCGCGTCGATGAGCCCGCCGACGCTGCGCAGGTCGACATCGAGTTTGGCCGGCAACGCGAGCACCGAGTCCGCAGTCAGCGCTTCGAAGGGGCAGTCCTCAGGCGGGCGCATCGAGATCAGCGTGAGGTCCCCTTCGACCTGTCGCATCTCGGTCGTCGCATGCTTGACGATGAGCAACGCCGCCTCGAGGTCGGCGGCGCTGACCGAATAGCTCTTCTCGAGCCAAGCACTCTTGGAAGACCGCAACCAGATGTTGCCGATCGGCGCAAAGAGCTGGACCCCCGACCCCAGGTCCGGCAGTTCGGTGCGCGCCCCGTCGATCGTGAAGGTCTCGAGCTTCGGCCGCTTCGGCGTGCGCGACGAGGAGCAGCTTGCGAGCGCGAGGGCGAGGGCGAGGGCGAAGAGAACAGCAGCCGCGCGGACAAGGCGCGAGGGCGCATGGGGGTCTTGGATTCGTGAAGCACGCATCTGGGGCGATTGTGACTGGTCGGTGGGTTGGACGGTAGGGCTTGCTTGGATGCGTGCGAGAGGCTGGGAATGGGTTGATCTTCTTCTTGGCGCCGGGCGCTAAATCGGCCTCGGGTTTTGTCTGCCGGTCGGGGAGCGATGACAACGCTCTCGCCATCGAGGTCTGGGGCCGAGGCACCAACCGGGTTATCGAGGCGTGCCGGGCGTACGGCATCGCAGAACCGACAATCACCGAGGTCTCGGGCGTCGTCACCGTGACGTTCAAGGCCGAGGTGGTTGCTGGTGCAAAGAGCTTGGTGCCAGACGGGCACTAAGTCGGCACTAAGCGTGCACCAAGCCCAAGTGTTGGAACTGGCGAATGTTCCACGCGCGCGCCGTCGTCTTGGCTTCGTGAAGCGCGCATCTGTGGCGATTGTGTCCGGTTGGTTTGTTGGACCGTGGTTATCCAAGTGTCCGAAATCGAAAGCCGCTCCCGATGTCACTGCCGGCGCATGTCGCGCGCAGGCCCCGCCCCTCACTCCACGCCGTCGACCACGAGTGCCATGCGCTGGCAGAAGCTCGTGAACCTGCCCCGACGTCTTCGGCGATCAGCACGCCTCCGACCTTCTCGCCGTTGTCGTAGACCAACGCTTGTTCGCACGCGGAGACGCAGCCGCCGCTGCCAAGGGCGCATGCCAGGACGGCCACCAAGAGGCACCGTTGCTGAGCGCGAGCTGGGTGACGGCGAGGCTGCGATCCGCGAGCTTGCATGACCTGAGAATACCAAGACGTGGTCCGCCAAGTCGGTCGCGCGTGAAGACCGTCCTTCTATGATCGACGGCATGCCCCAGCATCGACTTGCTCTGTCGCCAAGCTTCCGCACCGTCGTCCTCGCGCTCAGCATCATCTGTGGCGGCGTCGCGAGCAGCAGCGCTCCTGCGGCGCAGACCGCGCGCGCGACCAGCGGCCCGCTCTTCTGGCAACACCAGGGCGCCGCTCGCGAACTCGTGCGCCGCAACATGCCACAAGCCGATGCCCGCGCCATCCTCGAAGCCCTCGTCCGCGGCCCCAACAGCGCCGAGCGCGCTGCGGGCATCACGACCGCCCTCGACGCCAAGACGCGCCTCGTGCGCATCGAACCCTGGAGCGGACCAACTGGCCCTGGCTACCGCGTCGTCTTCGACAAAGCCTTCGTCGCGAGCGCAGCCATCGAGGACGCGATCGAGCAGGTGACCAAGAGCCTCGCCGTTGCGTCGATCGACATCGTCATCGAAGACGCCGACAACCACGTGCGTTCGCTGCGCGAAGCGCTCGGCGAAGTCGCGCTTCCGCATCCGCCCGCCGAAGCGGCGCCGCCCAAGCACTCTCCCGCGAGCACGACGACGACCGGCGCGCTGAGCGGCAAGCGCATCGCCGTCTCACCCGGCCACGGCTACTACTACCACCCTACGCTCGGTTGGACCACGCAGCGCCCGCTCATCGGTGGCCTCATCGAAGACGTGCA